>NZ_JBLUPX010000024.1:0-75664 GCF_048068235.1 Pseudomonas sp. NY15364
TTGCCGATCTTCACCTTGGATATAGCCCATAAACGACAATGCCCCTATCGACCGATAGAGGCATTGTCTTCACCTTGCACTCAGACTGCTAGGTTTTCACACAGTCTGCTGGGCCGGTTTTTTAATGTACGCGAGAGATTGCGTGTTACTGATCGAACTCGTCCCAGCCGCCCATTTCCTTCCAGCGATTGACGATGCCGCAGAACAGCTCAGCGGTCTTCTCGGTGTCGTAGCGCGCCGAGTGCGCTTCTTTACCGTCGAACTCGATACCAGCGGTCTGGCAGGCTTTGGCCAGCACGGTCTGGCCATAAGCGAGACCGGCGAGGGTCGCGGTGTCGAAGCTGGAGAACGGATGGAAGGGATTGCGCTTGATACCGCACCGCGCCACCGCGGCATTGAGGAAACCGAGGTCGAAGCTGCTGTTATGGCCGACCAGGATCGCGCGCTTGCAGCCAGCCGATTTGATCGACTTGCGCAGGCCCTTGAAGATTTCCCCCAGCGCGTGCTCTTCGCTCACTGCCATACGCAACGGGTGATCGAGCTTGATGCCGGTGAATTCCAGCGCGGCTTGTTCGATATTGGCGCCTTCGAAGGGTTCGATGCGGAAGAAGTGGGTGTGATCCGGATACAGAAAGCCGCTCTCGTCCATGGCGATGGTGGTCGCGGCGATTTCCAGCAGGGCATCGGTGGCGCAGTTGAAACCGCCGGTCTCCACATCCACCACAACCGGCAGATAACCGCGAAAGCGCGCTGCCATGGGCGTGCGCGGGCCGGACGGCAGGCTCGGCTCGAGTTCGTCGTCGTAGTTGTCTTCGCTCACGCCTGAGCCTCCAGCAATTTCCAGCGCAGGGTTTCACCAGCGCGCAGCGGCACGACGCTGTTGTCGCCCAGCGGCAGAGTGGCCGGTACGGTCCACTCTTCGCGCACCAGGGTGATGCTGTCGCTGTTGCGCGGCATGCCGTAGAAGTCCGGGCCGTGGAAGCTGGCGAAGGCTTCCAGCTTGTCCAGCGCGTTGCGCTGTTCGAAGGCTTCGGCATACAGCTCGATGGCCGCATAGGCGGTGTAGCAGCCAGCGCAGCCGCAGGCGGCTTCCTTGGCATGCTTGACGTGCGGTGCCGAGTCGGTGCCGAGGAAGAACTTGGCGTTGCCGCTGGTGGCGGCGTCGAGCAGGGCTTCCTGGTGCACGTTGCGCTTGAGAATCGGTAGGCAATAGAAGTGTGGGCGAATACCGCCGACCAGCATGTGGTTGCGGTTGTACAGCAGGTGATGCGCGGTGATGGTGGCGCCGACGTTGGCCGAGGTGGCCTCGACGAACTGCACCGCGTCGCGGGTAGTGATGTGCTCGAACACTACCTTCAGTGTTGGGAAACGCTCGACTACACGGGTCAGGTGCTCATCAATGAAGGCTTTCTCGCGGTCGAACACGTCGATCTCGGCGCGGGTCACTTCGCCATGCACCAATAGCAGCATGCCGACTTCGGCCATGGCTTCGAGGGCCGGGAAGATCTTGTCGATGCTGGTGACGCCCGAGTCGGAATTGGTGGTGGCGCCGGCCGGATAGAGCTTGGCGGCATGCACGAAACCGCTGGCCTTGGCCGCACGCACGTCCTCGGGGCTGGTGTTGTCGGTTAGGTAGAGCACCATCAGCGGCTCGAAGCGGCTGCCAGCTGGGCGTGCAGCGAGAATACGCTGGCGATAGGCATCGGCCTCGGCGGCATTGCGTACCGGCGGTACCAGGTTGGGCATGATGATGGCGCGGCCGAAAGTGCGCGCGGCATCGCCGACGGTGTGTGGCAGCACCGCGCCGTCGCGCAGGTGAATGTGCCAGTCATCGGGACGCAGGAGAGTCAGGCGGTCGGACATGGAGGCTTCCAGGCGGGTAAAACGTGGCCGCATGGTAACTGAAAAGCGCCTGTTCGCGCTCGCGCCGACGCGACAATCGCACGCAGGGTGTCAAGTTTCCGCGCGCCTGACCGATACCCCATGAGAATGCCGTGAACCGCCGTGGAGTCGACCGTGCGTGCGCCCAATTTCCTTCTGATCAGCCTGCTGGCTGGCATGCCCTTGTGCCTGCCAGCGCATGCCATCAGCTTCCATACGCGGCTGGAAAAGGTGGAGTGGACGGTCGAGGGCGATCAGTTCGAATGTCGCCTGAGCCAGCCGATCAGCAATTTCGGCAGTGGCGAGTTCGTGCGTCGTGCCGGTGAGCAGGTCACCTTCCGCCTCAAGGCGCGTGAGCGCTGGATGGGCGCCGGCTCGGCAACCCTGCTGGCGGCAGCGGCGCCCTGGCAGCCGGGGCGCGGTGATATCAACCTGGGCGTCGTCAGCGTCGGCAACGGCGAAGTACCGTTCAACAGCTCGCAGGAGCAAGGCGCACGCCTGCTTACCGGCCTGCTGGAAGGGCGTAGCCCGGTGGTGCGCCATCGCACCCTCAATGGTGGCGATAACCTGGAAGTGCGGCTGCTGCCGGTCAAGTTTCACAAGGCCTATGATGATTACCAGGCCTGTACCGCCAAGCTGCTGCCGGTCAATTTCGATCAGATTCGCCAGGCGCAGATCGGCTTTCCCGGTGGCGGCATCGATCTCGATCCGATGGCCAAGGCCAAGCTCGATATCGTCCTCGACTTCGTCAAGGCTGACCCCACCATCAACAGCTTCCAGATCGACGGCCATGCCGACAACAGCGGCAATCGCCTGACCAATCGTGACCTGTCACGCCGCCGCGCGCTGGCCGTGCAGGAGTATCTGGTGGCCGGCGGCATACCGGCCGAGCAGATCACCATGCGCTTTCACGGCGAGCGCTACCCGCTGGTGCCGAACAACAATGAAGCCAATCGCGCCAAGAATCGCCGTGCGACCCTGCGCCTGGATCGTATGCCCGCGTCGGACGCCCCGGTACAGAGCGCACCGCAGACCGCTCCACCAAGCCCCCCGGTTGACCCGGCCGGAAGTACGCCCTCCTAGCAAAAAAGCCGATTCTTCCCGTCGCTTCGTCATCACAAGCTGTCGCGCCCCTGTAAATTGAGGCGCGAGGCCAGTAGAATCACGGGTTTTACCGTACAACCCGTGGAGTGATGGCATGGCGGACGTCAAAAAGGTAGTTCTGGCCTATTCCGGTGGCCTGGACACCTCGGTGATCCTCAAGTGGCTGCAAGATACCTACAACTGTGAAGTGGTGACCTTCACCGCCGATCTCGGCCAAGGTGAAGAGGTCGAGCCGGCCCGCGCCAAGGCTCAGGCAATGGGCGTTAAGGAAATCTACATCGACGACCTGCGCGAAGAGTTCGTCCGCGATTTCGTCTACCCGATGTTCCGCGCCAACACCGTCTATGAAGGCGAGTACCTGCTGGGTACTTCCATCGCCCGTCCACTGATCGCCAAGCGCCTGATCGAAATCGCCAACGAGACCGGCGCCGACGCCATCTCCCACGGTGCTACCGGCAAGGGCAACGACCAGGTGCGTTTCGAGCTGGGCGCCTACGCGCTGAAGCCTGGCGTGAAAGTCATCGCCCCGTGGCGCGAGTGGGACCTGCTGTCGCGCGAGAAGCTGATGGACTACGCCGAGAAGCACGCCATCCCGATCGAGCGCCACGGCAAGAAAAAATCGCCGTACTCCATGGATGCCAACCTATTGCACATCTCCTATGAAGGTGGCGTGCTGGAAGACACCTGGACCGAGCACGAAGAAGACATGTGGCGTTGGACCAAGTCGCCGGAAGCGGCGCCGGACACCCCCACCTATATCGAGCTGACCTATAAGGCCGGTGACATCGTCGCCATCGACGGCAAAGCCATGACCCCGGCCACCGTGCTGGCCGAACTGAACCGCATCGGCGGCGAGAACGGCATCGGCCGTCTGGACATCGTCGAGAACCGCTTCGTCGGCATGAAGTCCCGTGGCTGCTATGAGACCCCCGGCGGCACCATCATGCTCAAGGCCCACCGCGCTATCGAGTCGATCACCCTCGACCGCGAAGTGGCTCACCTGAAAGACGAGCTGATGCCGAAATACGCCAGCCTGATCTATAACGGTTTCTGGTGGAGCCCGGAGCGTCTGATGCTGCAACAGATGATCGACGCCTCCCAAGCCAATGTGAACGGCGTGGTCCGCCTGAAGCTGTACAAGGGCAACGTCATCGTCACCGGCCGCAAGTCCGACGACTCGCTGTTCGACGCCAACATCGCGACCTTCGAGGAAGATGGCGGCGCCTACAACCAGCAGGACGCGGCAGGCTTCATCAAACTCAACGCTCTGCGTATGCGTATTGCTGCAGGCAAGGGCCGCAAGCTGGTCTAAGCTCAGCCACCTGCGCCACAAGAACCCCGGCCATGTGCCGGGGTTCTGCTTTTTACGGGAGTGAATCTGATGAGACTGCTGCATACCATGCTGCGCGTCGGCGATCTGGACAAGTCCATCGCCTTCTACACCGAAGTACTGGGCATGACCCTGCTACGCCGTAAGGACTACCCGGATGGGCAGTTCACTCTGGCCTTCGTCGGCTACGGCGACGAGGCGCACAACAGCGTGATCGAGCTGACCCACAACTGGGGCGTCGATAGCTACGAGCTGGGCACCGGCTACGGCCATATCGCTCTGGAAGTCGAGGACGTCTACAAGGCCTGCGAGGACATCCGTGCGCGCGGCGGCAAGATCACCCGCGAGCCCGGTCCGATGAAGCACGGCACGAGTATCCTGGCTTTCGTCGAAGACCCGGACGGCTACAAGGTCGAATTGCTTTCGCCATCGCGCCGCGACTGATCGACAGATACTAAAAGCCCCGCAATTCGCGGGGCTCTTTCTGTGCGGCTCGACGTTCAGATATCGAAATCGTATTCGGCCAGCTGCTTGTGCAGGCGACGCTCTTCGAGGAAGTTGTCGATGATGCGGCGCTTGGTCAGGTTGGTCTTGGCGACTTCCACCGCAGGCTCGGCATCGTCTGCATCGTCCGCGACAAAGTCTTCGTCCAGCTCGAGGTCTTCTTTGTCTGTGCTCATTTCTTCCACTCCAGGCCATTTACTGGGGCCAATGGCGCACCTTATAGCGGCAAAAATTGAGCGGGTAAAAAAGATTTTTTCAATCAGAGGATCGCCAGATTCTATGGTCGATCAATCGTCGGAGGTTTTCGCCTTGTACTCGCACAGGTCTTCGATGCGGCAGGCGCCACAGCGCGGTTTGCGTGCGGTACAGACGTAGCGCCCGTGCAGGATCAGCCAGTGGTGGGCGTCGAGCAGATAATCCTTGGGCACGAACTTGAGTAGCTTCTTTTCCACCTCGACCACGTTCTTGCCCGGCGCAATGCCGGTGCGGTTGCTGACGCGGAAGATGTGCGTGTCCACGGCCATGACCAGTTGGCGAAACGCGGTGTTAAGCACCACGTTGGCCGTCTTGCGGCCGACACCGGGCAGGGCTTCGAGATCCTCGCGATTGTCCGGTACCACACTGCCGTGCTTCTCGATGAGCATGCGGCAGGCCTCGATGACGTTCTTCGCCTTGCTGTTGTACAGGCCGATGGTCTTGATGTACTCGGAAAGCCCCTCCACGCCCAGCGCATGGATGGCCTCTGGCGTATTGGCCACCGGAAACAGCCTGGCCGTGGCCTTGTTGACGCTGACGTCGGTGGCCTGGGCCGAGAGCGTCACCGCCACCAGCAGCTCGAAGGGCGTGCTGTAGGCCAGTTCGGTTTTCGGCTCGGGGTTGTCTTCGTGCAGGCGGCGGAAGATTTCCTGGCGCTTGGCAGCATTCATTCGATGACTCCGGTAACGCGAACGCGGCGGCTTTGGGCGGGTAGCTCGGGCGCGGCGGCCTTGGCTCGCTCGGCGGCGATCTGATCGATGCGGTTTTTGCAGGCGATTAGCAGGCCCAGAACGATGAACGCGCCCGGTGGCAGGATGGCCAGCAGGAAGCCGCGGTAATCGTGCACCAGGGTGAGTTTCCAATCGGCGGCGATGGGCCCGAACAGCAGGTGCATGTTGGCGAACAATGCGCCGGTACCGAGCAGCTCGCGGATAGCGCCGATCAGCACCAGTACGGTGCCGAAGCCCAGGCCCATCATCAGGCCGTCGTAGGCGGCGCGGGCCGGGGCGTGCTTGGCGGCGAAGCCGTCGGCGCGACCGAGGATCACGCAGTTGGTGGTGATCAGCGGGATGAAGATGCCGAGGATCTGGTACAGCTCGTAGGTGTAGGCCTGCATTAGCAGTTCTATGCAGGTGGTCAGTGCGGCGATGATCATGACGAAGGCGGGCAGACGCACAGCGGTGTTGACCACGCCGCGTACCAGCGACACGGCGGTGTTCGAACACACCAGCACCACGGCGCTGGCCAGGGCCAGGCCTAGGGCGTTGACCGTGGAGTTGCTCACCCCAAGTAGCGGGCAGAGGCCGAGCAACTGCACCAGCGCGGGATTGTTCTTCCACAGACCGTTGAGGCTGATTTCGCGATAACTGGTCATTGCTCGTCCTCCACCTGGCCCAGCAAATGGGCGCGGTGCGTGTCGAAGTAGCGCAGGGCGCCGTGCACGGCCTTGACCACGGCGCGCGGGGTGATGGTGGCGCCGGCGAACTGGTCGAAGTCGCCACGATCCTTTTTCACCGCCCAGCGCTCTTCGCCAGGGTCGTTCAGGGATTTGCCCTCGAAGCTGCGTATCCAGTCGCTCTTGGCCAGTTCGATCTTGTCGCCCAGTCCTGGGGTTTCCTTGTGGCTGAGCACGCGCACACCAGCCAGGCGGCCATCGGCGAAGATGCCGACCAGCAGGTGGATGGCGCCGCTGTAGCCGTCCGGAGCGGTCACCGGCAGGATCAGCGCGCTGGGCTCACCTCCCTTGAGTGCCAGATAGGCCGACTGCGGGCTGCGATGTCCCAGCTCGGGGGCGTTTAACTCGATGCGGTTATCCAGCAGGTGATTGTCGTAGCTGCCGGCCGGCAGAATCTCGGCCAGGGCGCGTACCTGAGCTTCGCGCTCGGCATTGGCGATACGCTCGGCTGTGCCCTGTTGCAACAGGGCGACGGTGCCGACCGTACCGATGGCGAACAGACCGAGAACCAAGGCGTTCTTCAGCATCGAGCGGCTGATTTCCGGCAGCATGCTCATTCTCCCAGCTTGAAGCCGCTATTGGGCTTGCGGTGGCCGTAGCTGCGCGGCCGGGTGTAGTAGTCGATGGTCGGCGCCGCCAGGTTCATCAGCAGCACGGCGAAGGCCACTGCATCCGGGTAACCGCCCCAGGCGCGGATGACATAGACCAGCACGCCAACGCCGATGCTGAACACCAGGCGTCCGCGATTGCTGGTAGCGCCGGATACCGGGTCGGTGACGATGAAGAAGGCGCCGAGCATGGTGGCGCCGGTGAGCAGGTGGAACAGCGGCGAACCATTGGAATCCGAACCGCTGCCGTTCCAGAACAGCAGGCTCATGACGAACAGCGCAACGAGCATGCCCACTGGCGCATGCCAGGTGATCAGGCGTTTATGCAGCAGATATAGGCCGCCGGCGAGGAAGGCCAGGTTGACCACCTCGCTGCCGGCACCACCGAAGTGGCCGAAGGCCGGGTTGGCGGCGCGCAGCTCGTCGATGGTCAGGCTCTTGTTCACTTTCAGCGCGTCCAGCGCGGTGGCCTGGGCCCAGCCATCGGGCAGGTTGGCAATGCCGAGGATGTGTTTGAGGCCGTCCAGCGTGGCGACGCCGTGTGGCGCAGGCCAACTGGTCATTTCCACCGGGAAGGAGATCAGCACCACCACGTAGCCGACCATGGCCGGGTTGAAGGGGTTCTGCCCGAGCCCGCCATAAAGTTGTTTGCCGAAGCCGATAGCGAAGCCGCAGGCGATCAGCGTCAGCCACCAGGGCGAGTAGGGTGGCAGGGCCAGGGCCAGCAGCACGGCGGTGACCAGGGCACTGTAATCCTTGAGGAAGAACGCGATCGGACGTTTGCGTGCCGCCAGCAGCGCAGCCTCGAAGCCCAGGGCGCAGAGGCTGGCCCAGACCAGATTGAACAGGGTGCCAGCGCCGAACAGCCAGGTCAGGGCGAGAATGCCCGGCACGGTGGCCAGCAGCACCTGCAGCATGACCTGCTGGGTACGGTTGCTGCCCGTGGCGTGGGGCGATGTGATGCGGGGCAGGGCCATCGGCGCTCCGGGGCGATTGTTACGGTTGGTAGTCGGCCAGCTTGCGCTCGGCATCGGCCAGGCGGGTACGTGCATGCTCCAGTGCGTCGGCTGCAGCGTTGTCGTCACGCTCCAGCTTGCGCAGGTCGGCTCGGGCGAAGGCCACTTCGGTCTTCAGTGCTTTCAGTTCGGCATCCACGCCGGGGCGTTCGGTGCGTACCAGAACCGGTGCCGGCTTGCCCGAGGCCGCTTCGGCGGCGTGCAGCGCTTGTTCAGCGGCGGCCAGGGCATCGCGCAGCGGTTGCAGTGCGGTGTCGTCGCTGCTGGCCTTTTCTGCCTTCTTCAGTTCGGCGCGTTTCATCGCCAGTTCGATCTTGGCTCTTTTCAGCACATCGTCGCCGGCGGGTTTGGCGGCTGGTGCCGGCGCCTGGTTCTGCAACTCGGCCAGGGCTTTCTCGGCGGCTTCGAGCTGCTGGCTTACACGGGCGATCTCTGTCTGCTGGTCGTCGTCCGGGTTCTCGATCTTTTCCAGCTTGCGCAGCTGGGCCTTGAGCATGGCGGCTTCGATCTTGGCCTTTTTCAGCGCTTCGTCACCGGCGGGTTTGGCCGCGGAGGCGGGTGTCTGGCTCTCCAGATCGGCCAGGGCCTTCTCGGCTGCTTCCAGTTGCTGACGCACGCGGGCAATCTCGGTCTGCTGCTCGTCGTCCGGGTTCTCAATTTTCTCCAGCTTGCGCAGCTGGGCCTTGAGCATGGCGGCGTCGATCTTGGCCTTCTTCAGCGCCTCGTCACCGGCCGGCTTGGGCGCGGAGGTAGGGGCAGCTGCCTGTGCGTCTGCCAGGGCCTTTTGCGCGGCTTCGGCAGCGGCGCGCAGCTCGCTGACCTGCGCCTGCAGTTCCGGCGTGTCGTGAGCGGCCAGCTGTTTTTCCGCCTTCTTCAGCGCGACCTGGGCCATGCTGGCTTCGATCTTGAGTTTCTTCAGCGCTTCATCAGCCGGCGCCGCTGCCGCTACAGGTGGTGCTTCGGCCTGCGCTGCCTTGGCGCGCGCAGCTTTCTCGGCGCGGGCCTTGCGTTCGGCTTCCTTCTGCTCCTCGGCGCGGCGCAGGCGTTCCTGGCGTTGCTCGAAGCGCTGTTTGGAGTGTTCGGCCTTGAGTTGCTTCTGCTCCAGCTCGCGGATTTCCGCCTTGGCCACACGGTAGTACTGCACCAGCGGGATGCTCGACGGGCAGACGTAGGCGCAGGCGCCGCACTCGATGCAGTCGAACAGGTTGTGCGCCTTGAGCTGTTCGTGCTCCTGGCCCAGAGCGAAGAAGTGCAGTTGTTGCGGCAGCAGGCTGGCCGGGCAAGCCTCGGCGCATTCGCCGCAGCGGATGCAGGGCATGGCCGGCGGTGGTGGCGGCAGTTCGGCGGCGGTGCTGGCCAGCAGGCAGTTGCTGGTCTTGATCAGTGGCATCTCGAGGCTGGGTAGGGTGAAGCCCATCATCGGCCCGCCCATGATCAGGCGATTGATCTTGCTCGGGTCGAGCCCGGCGAACGCCAGCAATTCGCCTACTGGCGTGCCGATCAGCGCCTCGACATTGCCGGGTCGCGCAAGCGCTTCGCCGGTGAGCGTGGTGATGCGCGAGATCAGCGGCTTGCCGAGCAGCACGGCGTCGTGGATGGCCACACAGGTGCCGACGTTCTGGCAAAGAATGCCGATATCGGCCGGCAGGCCGCCGCTGGGCACCTCGACGCCGGTGAGAATCTGGATCAGCTGTTTCTCGCCGCCGGACGGGTACTTAGTCGGGAACACCCGCACCTGATAGTCGCGGCCGGCGCAGGCAGCACGTACGGAGGCGATGGCCTCGGGCTTGTTGTCTTCGATGCCGATCAACACCTGCTGCGGCTGAATCAGGTGGGCCAGCACCTCGATACCAGCCACCAGCTCGGCGGCGCGCTCGCGCATCAGCACGTCATCGGCGGTGATATAGGGTTCGCATTCGGTGCCGTTGATGATCAGTGTGTGGATCTTCTGCGTCGGCCGCGCGGTGAGCTTGACCGCCGTGGGGAAGCCGGCGCCGCCCAGGCCGTTGATGCCGGCCTCGCGGATCAGCGTCAGCAGTTCGGCTGGCTCAAGGCTGCGGTAGTCGGCTGGCGGCGTCAGCTCGATCCACTCGTCCAGGCCATCGCTGTCGATGACGATGGCCGGCGCCAGCATGCCGGAAGCATGCGGATAAGGCTGTTCACCGATAAAGGCTATGGTGCCGGAAGTCGGCGCATGCAACGGCACACTGACGAAGCCATTGGCATTGGCGATCTTCTCGCCCTTGCGCACGCGCTGGCCGACCGCCACGCAGGGTTCGGCGGCAGCGCCGATATGCTGAGCGAGCGGCAACAGCAGGCGCTTGGGCAGCGGGGCCTGCTGGATCGGTGTGCGGTTGGACAGCTCCTTGCGCTCGGCTGGATGGATGCCGCCGGGGATTTCCCAGAACTTTTCCTGCGCCGTCATGCCGCCTGCTCCCGGTCACTGGCGATCAACTGGCCGGGTGCCAGCGGCTTGTCCCATTTCCAGCTTTGTACGGTGCTGCCAACTTCGATCATGTCGATGCAGTCCACCGGGCAGGGTTCGACGCACAGGTCGCAGCCGGTGCATTCGCTGACGATCACCGTATGCATCTGCCGCGCTGCGCCGACGATGGCGTCCACCGGGCAGGCCTGGATGCACTTGGTGCAGCCAATGCACTCGGCTTCGCGGATAAACGCGACCATCTGCGGCTTTTCGCCTTCCACCGCGTCCAGTGGTTCTGCTTCGACGTCGAGCAGATCGGCCAGGGCGGCAATGGTGGCTTCGCCGCCGGGCGGGCATTTGTTGATCTTGTCGCCGCCGGCGATGGCTTCGGCGTAGGGCTTGCAGCCGGGGTAGCCGCACTGGCCGCACTGGGTCTGCGGCAGCAGGGCGTTGATCTGCTCGGCAATGGGGTCGCCCTCGACCTTGAAGCGCACGGCGGCGAACCCGAGGATGGCGCCGGCGATCAGGCATAGCGCGAGCAGGGCGAGGACGGCGACCAGAACCAGGCTCATAGCTTGATCAGCCCGGAGAAGCCCATGAACGCCAGCGACATCAACCCGGCGGTAATCATGCCGATGGCCGCGCCCTGGAAGGATTTGGGTACGTCGGCGATGGCGATGCGCTCACGCATGGCGGCGAACAACACCAGCACCAAGGAGAAACCCAGGCCGGCGGCGAAGCCGTTGACGGTGGCGGTGATGAAGGTGAACTCGGCCTTGTTGGCGTTGAGCAGGGCGACGCCAAGAACGATGCAGTTGGTGGTGATCAGCGGCAGGAAAATGCCCAGCACGCGATAGAGCAGCGGGCTGGTCTTGTTCACCACCATCTCGGTGAATTGCACCACCACGGCGATCACCAGGATGAAGCTGATGGTGCGCAGAAACTCCAGGTCCAGCGGTTTGAGCACGTACTGCTGCACCAGGTAGCTGCACATGGCCGCCAGGGTCAACACGAAGGTGGTGGCCAGGGACAGGCCGATGGCAGTTTCGATCTTCTTCGACACGCCCATGAACGGGCACAGGCCGAGGAACTGCACCAGCACGAAATTGTTGACCAGGATGGCGCTGACCATGATCAGGACGAGTTCGGTCATCGGTTTGCCGTCGAATGCACAAAGGCCTTAGGAAAAGGGCGCCTATTATCGGGAAGCGCGTAGATGCAAACAAGCCGGCAGTGGCCGGCTTGTTCGACAGCATAAGCCTAGCGTGTGCTTACTTGACGCGCTGGCCTGGCTTGGCGCCGCTGTCCGGGCTGAGCAGGTAGATTTCCTCACCACCGGGGCCGGCAGCCAGGACCATGCCTTCGCTGACGCCGAACTTCATCTTGCGCGGTGCCAGGTTGGCCACGTACAGAGTCAGGCGACCTTCAAGCTTGCTCGGGTCCGGGTAGGCGGACTTGATGCCGGAGAATACGTTGCGTTTTTCGTCACCGATATCCAGTGACAGACGCAGCAGCTTGTCGGCACCTTCGACGAATTCGCACTTCTCGATCAGCGCGATGCGCAGGTCGACGGCGGCGAAGGCGTCGAAGTTGATCTCGGCTGCCAGCGGATCTTTGGCCAGTTCGCCATTACCCTGAGGTTTGGGCGCTTCGGCGGCGAGGTCTTCCTTGGAGGCTTCGATCATGGCTTCGATTTTCGGTTGCTCGATGCGGGTCAGCAGCGGGTTGAACGGATTCAACTGGTGGTTGGCCAGCGGCAGCGCCAGGTCGGCCCAGGACTGAGGCTTCACATTGAGGAAGGCTTCTGCCTCGGCGGCCAGCTTCGGCAGCACCGGCTTGAGCATGATCACCAGTTGGCGGAACAGGTTGATACCCAGCGCGCAGATCTGCTGCACCTCGGCTTGCTTGCCTTCGACCTTGTTCAGTGCCCAGGGCGCCTTGTCGGCGATCCAGGCGTTGGCGCGGTCGGCCAGCGCCATGATTTCGCGCATGGCGCGGGAGAAGTCACGCGCCTCGTAGGCATCGGCGATACTCGGCGCGGCGGCCTGGAAGGCATCCCACAGCTCGGGTTCCGGGTTGGCGGCGACCAGCAGGCCGGCATTGCCCTTGTGGATGAAACCGGCGCAACGGCTGGCGATGTTGACCACCTTGCCGACCAGGTCCGAGTTGACCTTCTGCACGAAGTCCTCGAGGTTCAGATCGAGGTCGTCGACGCCACGGCTCAGCTTGGAGGCGTAGTAGTAGCGCAGGTATTCCGGGTTCAGGTGATCCAGGTAGGTGCGCGCCTTGATGAAGGTACCGCGCGACTTGGACATTTTCTGGCCGTTGACTGTCAGGTAGCCGTGCACGTTGACCGCGGTGGGCTTGCGGTAGCCGGCGCCTTCGAGCATGGCCGGCCAGAACAGGGCGTGGAAGTTGACGATGTCCTTGCCGATGAAGTGATACAGCTCGGCGGTCGAGTCCTTGCCCCAGAACGCGTCGAAATCCAGCGCCGGGCGTTTGCTGCAGAGGTTCTTGAAGCTGGCCATGTAGCCGATCGGCGCGTCCAGCCAGACGTAGAAGTACTTGCCCGGCTCGCCGGGAATCTCGAAGCCGAAGTAGGGGGCGTCGCGGGAGATGTCCCACTCCTGCAGACCGCCGTCGAGCCACTCGGCGATCTTGTTGGCCACTGCTTCCTGCAGCGCGCCGGAGCGCGTCCACTGCTTGAGCATGGCTTCGAAGTCCGGCAGCTTGAAGAAGAAGTGCTGCGATTCCTTGAGCACCGGCACCGCGCCGGAGATGGCCGAGCGCGGGTTCTTCAGCTCGGTCGGCGAATAGGTAGCACCGCATTTCTCGCAGTTGTCGCCGTACTGGTCCTCGGTGCCGCATTTCGGACAGGTGCCCTTGATGAAGCGGTCGGCGAGGAACATGCCCTTCTCGGGATCGAAGTACTGGGTCACTGCGCGAGTGGCGATATGCCCCTTGTCGCGCAGCGCCAGGTAGATGGACGCCGACAGCTCACGGTTTTCCTCGGAGTGAGTCGAGTGGTAGTTGTCGAAGTCCACGCCGAAGTCGGCGAAGTCGGCCATATGCTCGGCACGTACGCCATCGATCAGTTGCTCGGGCGTGATGCCTTCTTTCTCGGCGCGCAACATGATCGCCGAACCGTGGGCGTCGTCGGCGCAGACGTAGATCGCCTGATTGCCGCGCAGTTTCTGGTAGCGCACCCACATGTCGGTCTGCACGTACTCGAGCATGTGGCCGAGGTGGATGGAGCCGTTGGCGTAGGGGAGGGCGCTGGTAACGAGAATCTTGCGGGCTTCGGTCATGGTGATCGGCTGCACTGGTAAATCGAGGGAAGTCGGCAACTATAAAGCAGCGGCAGGCTGCAAGCCACCTGCTGCAGGCAAGCATGCTCGATATGCCGCGCATGGTGCGGTGCTGCTGCTATGATGCCGGCCTGTTTTTCCGCTGCCTTCTGGAGTTCATGCATGAGTGCCGTCACCCGCGAAGCGGTCGAAGCCTGTCTGCGTCAGTTCACCGACCCCCATCTCGATCAGGACCCGGTCAGCGCCGGTTGCCTGCGTGAGGTTGACATCCAGGGCGCGCGTGTTTCCGTACGTCTGGAGCTGGGCTATGCCGCTGGTTTGTTCAAGAACGGTTGGGCGCAGATGCTGCAGATGGCGCTGGAAAATCTCGATGCAGTCGAGAGCGCGCGGGTGCAGGTCGACTGCGTAATCGACTCGCACCAGGGCCAGGCGCAGGTGCCGGCCCTGGCCGGTGTGAAGAACGTGATCGCCGTAGCCTCGGGCAAGGGCGGGGTGGGCAAGTCCACCACCGCTGCCAACCTGGCGTTGGCGCTGGCGCGTGAAGGCGCGCGGGTCGGCATTCTCGATGCTGATATCTACGGCCCCAGCCAGGGCATCATGTTCGGCATCGCCGAAGGCACGCGCCCGCAGGTCAAGGATCAGAAATGGTTCGTGCCGCTCGAGGCCCATGGTGTGCAGGTGATGTCCATGGCCTTTCTCACCGACGACAACACGCCGATGGTCTGGCGCGGGCCGATGGTCAGTGGCGCTTTGCTGCAGTTGATCACCCAGACCGCCTGGAACGATCTCGATTACCTGGTGGTGGACATGCCGCCGGGCACCGGCGATATCCAGCTGACCCTGTCGCAGAAGGTGCCGGTGGCTGGCAGCGTGATCGTCACTACGCCGCAGGACCTGGCGCTGCTCGATGCCAAGAAAGGCGTGGAGATGTTCCGCAAGGTGCACATCCCGGTGTTGGGCGTGGTGGAAAACATGGCCGTGCACATCTGCTCCAACTGCGGCCATGCCGAACACCTGTTTGGCGAGGGCGGCGGTGAGAAGCTGGCTGCGCAATATGGCGTCGAGCTGCTGGCCTCGCTGCCACTGTCGATGGCCATCCGCATGCAGGCCGATGACGGCAAACCGACCACGGTGGCCGACCCTGAAAGCCAGATCGCCATGATCTACCAGGACCTGGCGCGCAAGGTTGGCGCACGTATCGCCCTGGCGGGTAAGCCGGCGATGCCGAGCATCGAGATCAGCGAGGACTAAAAGCAGCCGCGCAGCGGCATCTGATGACCCTCTCCCATTTATGGGAGAGGGTGCCCGAAGGGCGGGAGAGGGTAGGCAGGCGACTCGTTTCTGGCTTGGCGATTTTCCGATCGCCCGCTTACGTGGGCATCCTGCGCAGCTCTACCACCCGACTTAGTTCAAGCGTCGGAGTATCGAATTTGTAGGAGCGGCGCCCCGCCGCGAATCAGAGCGGCGCACATTTAAAAAACTCGCCCCGGGGCGGGGCTCCTACGAAAAGCTGCTTTGCCAGCCTTTCCTGCTTCTGTAGGAGCGGCTGGGCGGCATTCCGCTTCAGCCGCGATCGCGGATAAATCCGCTCCTACAGGGCGTGCAAACACCCATAAAAAAGCCCCGCACTAGGCGGGGCTCTTTTCAAGCAGGTCAGCTCAGGTTAGACAACCTGAACTTCCTCAGCTTGCATGCCTTTCTGACCACGGGTGGCCACGAAAGTCACTTGCTGGCCTTCTTTCAGGCTCTTGAAACCATCGCTCTGAATGGCTTTGAAGTGTACGAAGAGGTCGTCACCGGATTGCGGGGTGATGAAGCCGTAGCCTTTCTCATCGTTGAACCACTTAACGGTGCCAGTCTGACGATTGGACATGTGATGTCTCCTAACAAAAGTAATAGCAGCCCTGGAAAAGCCCAGGCCGGGACTGAGTGCAACGAGTACTAGGAGTCGGACGATGTTTGGATCGAGATCTAGGCATCAAGTAGCGATTCGCGGTGACACATGCAGCACAGTGGGGACACCATACGTGTTTTTATCGCCAAGTGCGAATAGTCGATGCACCTTTTTTGCAAATAATCTCCGGCGCTGGAGGCTGCGCTCTTTGAAGCGTGGCGCCTGCATCGGTAAGATGCGCTCACTTTTCTTGCAATAGCCCACTCAGGACACCTCGCCATGAGCATCAAATCGGACAAGTGGATTCGCCGCATGGCCCAGGAACACGGCATGATCGAGCCCTACGTCGAGCGCCAGGTACGCGGTGCCGACGACAGTCGCGTCATCTCTTACGGTGTTTCCAGCTACGGCTACGACGTACGCTGCGCTGATGAATTCAAGGTGTTCACCAACATCCATTCGGCCATCGTCGACCCGAAGAATTTCGATGAGAAGAGCTTCGTCGACATCAAGAGCGACGTTTGCATCATTCCGCCTAACTCCTTTGCTCTGGCCCGTACCGTCGAATACTTCCGTATTCCGCGTGACGTGTTGACCATCTGCCTGGGCAAGAGCACCTATGCGCGTTGCGGCATCATCGTCAACGTCACGCCGCTGGAGCCGGAGTGGGAAGGCCACGTGACCCTGGAGTTCTCCAATACCACCAACCTGCCGGCGAAGATCTACGCCAACGAAGGTGTGGCGCAGATGCTGTTCCTGCAGTCCGACGAGGCTTGTGAGGTGTCCTATCGCGATCGCGGTGGCAAGTACCAGGGGCAGACCGGTGTAACCCTGCCCAAGGCCTGATCGAACCTCCTGATGCGAAGAAGCCGGGCATTGCCCGGCTTCTTCGTTTCTGCCCTCTGCGATCAAGGCACCAGCGGCAGCTCGCGCTTGTGGCGGGTGGCGTCGTAGGTGCGCACGATGGTGGCATAGGCCTCGACGCTGACGGTCTCACCATGCAGGAAGGCGTCGATCTCGGCATAGGTCACGCCATGGGCTTCCTCATCCGGCTTGCCCGGGCGCAGCTCTTCCAGGTCGGCGGTGGGCGTCTTCTGCACCAGGTGCTGCGGTGCGCCCAGGTGCTTGGCAATGGCGCGTACCTGGTTCTTCACCAGGCCGGATAGCGGAGCGAGGTCGCAGGCGCCATCACCGAATTTGGTGAAGAAGCCCATCACTGCCTCGGCGGCATGATCGGTGCCGATCACCAGGCCGTTGTTGGCGTTGGCGATGGCGAACTGGGCGACCATGCGAATGCGGGCCTTGACGTTGCCCAGTACGAAGTCGCGTCGGACATGGCTTAGTTGCTCCAGGTGGCTGACCTGCTGGTCCAGGCCGTGGACGCTATCAGCAATGTTGACTGTAGTGTTCTCGTCGGCACGGATGAATTGCAGTGAATCCTGTGCGTCATGCTCGTCATGCTGGGTGTTGTGCGGCAGACGCACGGCGATGAAGCGATAGGCGCTATCGCCGCTCTCGGCGCGTAATTCCTCGACCGCGAGCTGAGCCAGACGCCCGGCCGTGGTCGAGTCGACGCCACCGCTGATACCCAGCACAAGCACCTTGAGGCCGGAATTCTTCAGGGTGTTCTTGATAAAGGTCTTGCGCCGTTCGATTTCGGCGCTCAGCGCTGCCTCATCGGCGAACGGCGGCACTACGTCGAGAGCGGCGGCGATTTCGGCTTGGCGGTTGCTCATGTCTGGGTCCTCACTGGGTCACGCGAAAGACGTGTTTCAGGTAACTGACGAAATTCTCGTCGCGGCATTGGGTCTTGCCAGGCGTATCGGAAATCTTCGCCACCGGCTGACCATTGCAGGCGGTCATCTTGATCACGATGTTCATCGGAGTGACGCCAGGGATGTCGCAGGTCAGGTTGGTGCCGATGCCGAAGCTTACGTGGATTCGCCCGGAAAGCGCACGGTAGAGCTGCAGCGACTTGGGCAGGTCGAGCCCGTCGGAGAACACCAGGGTCTTGCTTTTGGGGTCGATGCCGAGTTTCTCGTAGTGGGCGATAGCTTTTTCCGCCCATACCAGTGGGTCGCCGGAGTCATGGCGCAGGCCGTCGAAGAGCTTGGCGAAGTACAGGTCGAAATCGGCCAGGAAGGCATCCATGGTGATGCAGTCGGTCAGGGCGATGCCAAGTAACCCGCGGTATTCGCGCACCCAGCAGTCGAGTGCGGCGATCTGGCTGTCGATCAGGCGCGGGCCTAGTTGCTGGTGCGCCATCAACCATTCGTGGGCCATGGTGCCAATGGGCTTGAGGTCGAATTCGCGGGCCAGGTGCACGTTGCTGGTACCGACGAAACGCCCGGGGAAGTCGCGCTTGAGGATATGCACCGCCTGCTCCTGCACGCGGTAAGAGAAGCGCCGGCGAGTACCGAAATCAGCCAGCTGGAAGCCGGCCAGTTCGCTCGGCGAGGCTTCGGCCTTGAGCCAATCGAGCTTCTCGTACAGGCGCTCGGCGGCCTGTTCGAGCAGCACTTCGCGGTAGCGATAGCGGTTGCGCACTTCGCTGACGATGGCCAGCAGCGGTACTTCGAAGAGGATCACGTGCAGCCAGGGACCGCGCAGGCGGATGTTCAACTGGCCGTCTTCGATGTTGGTGTGCACGTAGCGCAGGTTGAAGCGGAACAAACTCAGAAAGCGGATGAAGTCGGGCTTGATGAAGGGAATGCTGTCGAGAAAGGCGAGCTGGTCGACGCTTAGACTCAGCTCGCTGAGACGTTCGATCTGGTAGCGAATCTCGGCCAGGTAGGGCGTCAGATCCTCGCTGCTGCGGCAGCGGAACTCCCATTCCACTTCGGCGTTGGGGTAGTTGTGCAGCACCGCCTGCATCATGGTCAGCTTGTAGAAGTCGGTGTCCAGCAGGTTCTGCACGGTGCGCTCGGCGAAGATGCTCTCGCTCATCGCAGGTTCTCCTTGGCGAGGGTGTCATCCAGCTGTTCCAGGCTGGTGGCAAGTGTGATGCCCTGTTCGCGCATGGCGATGCAGGCGGTTTCGGCCGTTTCGCTGGCAATGGCTCGGCAGGCCGGCAGATGCACGATCACCTCGAAGCCGGCGCGGCGCAGCTGCAGGGCGGTGGTCTTGACGCAGTAGTCCAGGGCCAGGCCGCCGACCAGAACGAGGTCGACTTCATTTTGCCGGAGAAACTCGATCGCGCCCGTGCTGCGCTTCTCGGCCAGGTCGTGATAGCAGGCACCGTAGGGGTGCAGGTCCGGTTCGACGCCTTTCCACACGAAGTAGTCGTAATCCAATGGCGCGGGCAGGTCATCGAGCAGTTCGAAGCCGGGCGTACCAGGCACGCAGTGGCTGACCCAGGTCAGGTCTGCATTGGCCAGCGGCAGGGGGCGCAACATCTCATCGTGTTTATCGACGACCCAGGCCGCTTGCGGGCTATGGGCATCCTTGCTGCCGATGCGCAGCTGGGCGCGTGCGGCCAGTTGGTTCAGCGCAGGGACGATGGTGTCGCCCTCGGGCACCGGTAGCTCGTTGGGGCACAGTGGGGTAAAGCCTTTCTGAGCGTCGACGTCGAAGCTGGCGATCTTCATGGTGCGCCTCCTTCTCTTGGGTGAGTGACTACATATTTCATCTGATGAAATATGTAGTCAAGTGTTTTCGCCAAATCCTGCGTGAAAAAATATGAGTTATTGGTCAAGATGAAATAAGTACATGAGGGAGCAAGCAACAGGATGAGTGCAGTTGAGGTGCTGGCCGGGGTGGATATCGTCGCTCTGCGTCTGAGCGAGGAGGGGACGCTACAGGTGCTTTTGTTGCGTCGCCAGCGTGAACCTTACGCTGGGCAATGGGCGCTGCCGGGCGTGCTGGTCAACGGCCGTTGTGCCGATGCCAGCCTGGACGCCGCCGCTGCCCGTGCACTGGCCGACAAGGCGCGCCTGCAACCGCAGTATCTGGAGCAGGTGGCGACAGTTGGTAATGGTGTGCGCGATCCGCGCGGCTGGTCGCTGAGCACCTGCTATCTGGCGCTGTTGGCGTCTGATGCGGAGCCACAGGATGAAAACCTGCGGTTCGTCGAGTTGGCGGGCGTCATTGCAGGGGAACAGGCATTGCCGTTCGACCACACGCAGTTGGTGCGTCTGGCGGCTGAACGGCTGCGGGGCAAGTCGGTCTACAGCTCGCTGCCGCTGTACCTGCTGGCAGCGCGATTCACCGTGACCGATGCGCTGACGGCATTTCAGGCGTGTCTGGGTGAGCCTGTGCAACACACCACCTTGCGCGGGAGGCTGGAGCGGATGAAGGCGCAAGGCTGGATCAGTGATACCGGCGAGAAGAATTACCCGAAGATGGGGCGGCCGCAGAATCTGCTGGCGCATAGCCCGCACGCGGGTGAGGCGTTTATCTTCGACCGCAGCCTGCTGGCTTAGCAGACGTTCTCTGAATTGCAGGCAAAAAAATAGGCGCCAGAGGCGCCAGGGGAGCATTTCAATCGATGCATAGTCTCTGAACCTGCTTTGTCCGAGAGGTTCCATCCGGTGATGGAAAAAAGCCATCTTTTTCTTCGGGCAAAAGAAAAGGCGCCAAGGGCGCCTTAAAACGATGATCTATGGAGTAAGTCGAATATTCAGAGTGGGGCGCTGAGGCAAAGGTTCAGCGCCGCCCGACGAACGGTCATTACTTGGCCGGCATCAGCAACAGGCGCTGGTTGCCATAGACCTTGTCCAGATTTTCCGCCTTGAACGGGAAGCTCATGTAGCCGCCCTTGAGCCATGCCTCGATGCCGTCGGCGTAGTGTGGGCTGGCTGGGTTGCCCGACTGCCCTGAGCTGTTGACGCCGACCAACGGCTCGTCGGCGGCAAAATCCACCACGATACGCATGGCCGGGATGAGGAAGGTATTGAAGTCCTGGCCCCAGGCGTAAGCAGAGACGTTCAGCGTGCTGTGGTCGCCCCCGGCCGGATAGGGGCCGCGATCCAGATAACCTTTCAAGGCGTTGATGCTGCTGCGTTGACTGGCGCTCATGTAAGGCGCCATGCGCGTGGTATCGGTCACCCACTCATAGGTGTGCAGCTTGCCCCACTGCCAGTTGCGCCGCTCCGTGCCCAACCGGCTCTCCAGCAACTCGATGCTGGCGGCCAGGCTGCGCGCGAGGATAGTCGGTTTGTCTTCCTGCTCTGGCGTGCGGGTGTCATTCCAGAAGGGGCTGTCGGCACGGCCGAGCAGGTGATCGGCCTGCGCCGAGTAGGAGGTGTTGGCGGCTTGCACCAGCGCCTGCCAGGCCGGGCTGTCTTCCGGGCCCAGTTCGTCGAGGAAGATATGCCGCGCACTCTCATGCAGGAAGGCGCTGTAGATGGCGGCATCAGCAGAGCTGGCAGCGAGCTTGCCGTCGAACGCCAGCAGGCGTTTCAGCGCTTCGTCGGCACGTGCGCGTTGTCCAGCCGGCAGGGCGGCGATGGCCTGGCGCAACGAGTCGTGCATGGCCGGGTCGTTGAACATGGCCTGCAATTTGGCGACGAAGGGCGAGGTCTGGTCATACTGCATGGCGATCATGCTGCGGCCATCGTGACGACCGTTGCCGGCCAACTCGGCAATGCGCTCGGCGCGCTCCGGGTAGTACCAGGAGCTGGACAGCTGCATGCCGTAACCGGGTGGCACGCTGCGCTCATTGGCCGTACCCAGCCAACCTTGTGGCGGGTCCTGATCGTAGGGGTGGAGCATCGGGTCAGCGAAGCCATCCCAGGCGTAGCGTTCGTCCCAGCCGGGGGAGGGCAGCAGGCCACGACCTTCGCGGCGGTTCGGGTAGCGGCCGGTGACCTGCCAGCCAA
Organism: Pseudomonas sp. NY15364; assembly: GCF_048068235.1. Taxonomy (NCBI): domain Bacteria; kingdom Pseudomonadati; phylum Pseudomonadota; class Gammaproteobacteria; order Pseudomonadales; family Pseudomonadaceae; genus Pseudomonas; species Pseudomonas sp. NY15364. Next base: position 21,601 of record NZ_JBLUPX010000024.1, read on the forward strand.
TGTGCTGGGCGTCGGCGAAGACGATGTTCAGCGGCATGGCGCGGATTTCCCGCGTCGCTTCGAAGGCCTGGTCCACAGACTGCGCGCGCGACAGGTCGAAGAAGGCGTCGAGGCTCTGGTCACGTTCGAACTGCGTGGTTTTCAGCGCCAAGCCGTAACCGCTCTGTAGAGTCAGGGGCTGCAGCATATGCTTGCGTTCGCCCAGCACCGAGTTGAGCAGCGGGCCGTTACGGGTCTCGTAAAGCGTTTCGCGAATCGGGCGTTGGCCCTTGATGAAGAAGGTATCCTGGCGTTCGGCGACCGGCAGCCATTTGCCGTCTGCCTGGTACATCAGGCGGCTGCCTTCGCGTTTAATGCGCTCCAGATAAATGTCCTGGTTGTCACCCATGACCATGGTCATGCCCCAGGCCAGCTTGCCGTTGTAGCCGGCGACTACTGCCGGTACGCCTGCCAGGGAGATGCCCGCGGCCTGGTACTTGGGCGAGCGGATCTGCACGAAGCTCCATAGCGAAGGCATGCTCAGCGGCAGGTGTGTGTCATTGGCCAGCAGGCTCTTGCCGCCACGGCTGCGCTGCGGGGCGATGGCCCAGTTGTTCGAGGCGGCGACGCCGAGCATGTGCTGTTCGGCGATCTGCGCTGCGGTGCGGGAAATTGCCTGCAGGCCCGGTAGCTGGCCCTTGAGGTCGAGACCGGCGAGTTTTTCTGCTTCGGCGAAGGGCAGCGGCTCGTCTGGGTAGATCGGCAGCAGCCAGGGCAGCTTGTCGGTGCCCACGCGCTGGGCCATGGTCAGCGCGGCGATCTCTTCCTGCATGTTCACCGCCAGACCGAAGTTGAGCAGGCAGAACAACAGCACCGAGTCCTCGGGCTTCCAGTACTCGGGACGGTAGCCGGATTCGGCCAGATCCATCGGCAGGCGATCGCGGTAGCGGAACAGATAGGCGTTGACGCCGCGCGAATAGACTTCGAAGAAACGCTTCAGGCGTGGCGAGGCGTCGGCGTAGAGAATTTCCGCACTCTTTTTCAGGTTGACCGCGCGCATGAACCGGTCCATTTCCAGCACGCCGGGTCCTGCCATTTCGGCCAGGCGGCCCTGAGCTAGCAGACGCATGCCGACCATCTGGCTGAGACGATCACCCGCATGCACGTAGCCCAGGGTAAACAGGGCGTCGTGGAAATTGCTCGATTCGATCAGTGGCATGCCGAGGGCATTGCGTCGCACCGATGCACTTTCTGCCACGCCCTGAATGCGCTCGACGCCGCGCGTCGGTGGCACGCTGTCGGCATAACGGCTATTAAGCAGGGACTGGCAGCCGGCGAGGCTGGTCAGTGAGGCGGCGAGAGTCAGGCAGGCCAGCGTGCGCATGGCGAATTTCCTTGGTGTGCGGACGGTCGAGGCCGGTCACGCAGGGACCGGCCACAAAGGCGCCAAGGTAATGAGGCCAGTGGAGCCTGGCAAGAGGCCTCAGACGCTCGTTTGAGGCTTCTTCAGCCCTTCATCGAGTAACCAGCGCGCGGCGCTGCGTGCGGCGGCCTTGTGCTGCAGTTCCAGCTCGTTGAAGCGTTTTTCGAAGCGGCGCCGTTCGGCCTTGTCCAGCGCTTTCCAGCCCGCATGCGTGGGTACTTCGGCGGTCGCCTCGAAGAGCAGATGGAACACCTGGCAACGGCTGTCATTGCTCAGGGCACTGTCATAGTTATCGAGCAGCACCTTGATGCGAATGGCGCCTTCGATCAGCGGCAGTTGCTCGTCGAGCAGGCTGCTGGCGAGAATGTTCAGATCGCCGCCGATACGTTGTTGGCGTTCTTGCTGTGCTTCGTCGCGCACGCGCTGGTTTGCCCATACGCGGCGCCACAGGTGCCAGGCATAGGCGGCCAGCGCCGCGATCAGCAGCAGGCCGGTCAGGAGCAGGGTGAGGCTCAGAGCATCCATGCGCGGTTCAGGCGCCGTGGCACTTCTTGAATTTCTTCTCGCTGCCGCACGGGCAAGGATCGTTACGGCCTACATCCTTCAACGCGTTGCGCACGGGCTCCTGATGGCCGTGGTTGCAGTGCGGGCCGTGCACATGGTCGTGATCGTGATGATCGTGGTCATGGTTGCAGTCAGGGCCGTGGACGTGGGGTTGGTTGCTCATGGTGTTACTCATGCAGGTTATTCGGGGATGAAATCGCCGGGAATTATCTCTCCATTACGCGCCATGTGCACGCTGCGGCCGAATAACATACCGGTTTTTACCTGGCCCTTGAGGCTATAGCGAATTGGCTCGTTCGGTTTTTCCAGCGCTTTGACGATCTGTCGCACATGACGCCAGAGGTTGGTGCGCACCGGTACTTCGAAAGTGTGACGACCGTGAGCGGGCACGGTGAACCACTCGTTGGAGTAGCCCTCGGCCAGTTGGATGCCGTTTAGATGGACGTTGTAGTCCAGCCCACGCACCGGCAGGCTCACGCCGTTGGGATTGTCGATTCGAAAGCGCAGGCGGAACTCCTGTTCGAGCAGCCTGGCCTTGACCACATCAACTTTGATGAGTTGGACGTCCGGGTCCTTGAAGCCACCTGTCATCCAGGTGGAGCATCCTGTCAGGCCTGAAAGCAGGCCAAAAAACATCAATAGGCTGATAATTCTTATCATTTGCGCCTGAGAAAGCATTTCATACCCCCGTTGCGGCTCAGTGTAACAAGCAAGCGCTTGGCTGCAACGGGTAAGCACTCATTATTTTCAAGGAGTTAGTGGGGTGGTCTGGTGCTGTCGAGGTTCGGGAGAGCATGAATGAGAAGCCTGCAGTGTCGGGGCAAAGGAACCTGCGCCATACTGAGCGGCGAATAGGACAGGAGTGTGACCATGAGTCGCTACGAGATCGCCTTCTCCGGGCAATTGGTGCCGGGCGCCCAGCCGGAGCTGGTCAAAGCCAATATGGCCAAGTTGTTCCAGGCCGATGCTCAGCGCGTTGCCCAGTTGTTCTCTGGGCGTCGCATCGTGATCAAGAACAACCTCGATGCCGCTGCCGCGGAAAAATACCGTGCGACCCTGGAGCGGGCCGGCGCTCGGGTCGAGGTCGTCGATATGGATGTGGTGATCGAGGAGATCGAGCTGGCTCCGCCACCGCCCGTACAGTCGGGACCTGCGCCGGTAGTCATCCCCGCTGCGACAAGGCCGGGTCGCCTGCAGGTCGCTCCACGAGATGAGTACATGGCCGCGTTCAGTGATGTGGATGCCCCGGATTTCGATATCGCTCCGGTGGGCAGCAATCTGCAAGACGCCAGACCCGACGCTGCAGCACCACAGGTTGATCTTTCGCAGTTCAGTCTGGCCCCTGTCGGTAGCGATATGGGGCAAGCCAAGCCTGCAGCTCCGGCTCCTGCGCCGGATACTTCGCACCTGAAACTGCAGGATTGATTGTCCTGCAGGCAATAAAGCGCCGTGAGCTGCCCAGGCAACCACGGCGTTTTTGCGCTCAGGGCTGCTAGCCCGCCTTGCACTTGGCCGCGGCCTCTTCAGGTTTGAGGTTACGCACGCTGGTGAAGAACAGCTCGCAGGTTTGCAGTTTCTCCGTCACCTGCCATTTCTCTGTGCAGGTATTGAGCGTCTGCTGCGGATCAACTGTCGGTTGCCGGCCCATGTTGGCCTGCCAACAGGCGGCGCTCAGGTCCTGCCCCATGACCTTGATCCCGGCTGCGTTGGCGGCAGCCTCGCTGCCCTTGTCGTTGGCCGGATCGGCCGCATACCAGATATAGCTTGGATGATTGGCGCCGAGCACGGGGACCTGCTGTCCAGGCCTCGCCTCTATCTGGCCGAGGCCCAGCACCGGCAGATTCACTCCGTATTGCTGAGTGATCCAACTGCGCACCGGCGCACCAAAGGCGACCATCGGCAGGCTGGTATTTCCCGGGCCGACGCTGAGCTCGCTGACCATGCGCCGTTGATAGCTGGTGAAGTAGCCATAGACGCCTTCCAGAACACTGCCGGCACTGGCTGGGGCGGCAATCGGAGCGATGTCGACGATGGTCTGATAAGCGGGTGTGTGTTCTGGTTGTACACCATTGAAACTGAGCAGAGAGGCCCAGCGGTCTGTGGTGCTCGAACGCAGGTAATCCTGAGCCTGGGTCAGTGAGTAGTCCGGTGGGAAGTGCAGCAACTCGACGCTCTTGCGGTTCTCCAGGGCCATGCCCAGGGGCAGGAAGAAGTACCAGTTGTACTGCCATTTACCGTCACGATTCAGCTGGCTGGCGCCCTGATAGGCCAGGTCACCGGTATCGAGCAATTGCAGCAGCGGCTTGCCATAGTCCGTTGGCGCGCCGTCGAAGATGGCATGAATGCGCTCCCCGTTGCGTGTTACGCGCACGTTGGCCTGGGGGTAACCATCGCGCGTCAGGCACTGTTGCAGGTAGTGTTCAACCGTCTGTTCCAGCGTCCAGTCGCGGTAGCAATCACGCTGCAGTTGTTCGGGTAGGCGAACAGGCGACTGACGCGCTGGCTGTCACCCAGATCCAGCGTTTCCCCTTGCAGCCCGCCGGGCTGGTTGGCGCAGCCTGCTAGCAGGCTGGCCAGGATAAGAGCGATACCACTTTTCTTGTGCATGGCTTTCTCCTTGTTGAGTGTCCTCGCGGGGCGTTTCAACTGAAGCAGAAAGCAGGATTAACGCCAATCAGGCACTCAGGTAGGGCGCACAGCACTTCTTGAACTTTTGCCCACCCTGGCAGGGGCACGGGTCATTGCGTCCGGCCTTCAGTGGCGCCGTCGGGTCGAGAAAGAACCAGCGTCCGTCCACCTGAACGAAAGCGGAGCATTCGCGGTGACGATGTTCGCCGTTGTCATCGTGCCAGCGGGCGACGAAGGTGACCTGGGCGTGTTCCGGCTTGCCGCCGAATACCTCGCTGCCTTCGACTTCCAGGCCCAGCCAGGTGCTCTGCGCACTCCAGGCAGCCATCGCGTCGTGGTCGAGCGCCTGTTGCTGGGCAGGCAAAGTGGTGGCGACCAGATAGTCCACCAGGCCCAGGACATAAGCGGTGTAGCGCGAGCGCATCAGCAGTTCCGCGCTGGGGGCGTGGGCCCCCGCATGATAGCGACCGCAGCACTGGCTCAGCAGGTTGCCGCTACCGCAGGGGCAATTGGGATCGAGTGGGTTCATCGCTCTACCACCAGTATTTGCCGAAGTTTTGTGGATTAGCCCAGAATTTTGCGTTCAACCAGTCGGGAACTTGCTTGTAATCAAGCAGATCATAGGTGAACAGATGCAGGGTCTGTCCCTCGCGCTGGAACTGTTCACTGGCTTGCAAAGCCAGGGCGAAAAGATCGGTTTCCTGCCAACCACATGCCTTCAGGTCGAGTAATACGGCGACCCGGCTGGCATTGAGGTTGCGGATGCCGCCCAGTAGTTGCAGTCCATCGCGTTTGGGTAAGTGCTCCAGACAGTCGACCAGAATTGCCAGGTCGAAGCGCTGCGCGGCCAATTCAGGCGCCAGGGGGGCAGCAGGTGCGGTGGTGACCTGACACTGCGGGTGGGCGCTGTGAAAGGCGCTGACTGCGGGTAGTTCGCTTGCCCCGAGCAACAGCAGTTTCTCGGGGGTATAGCGGGCAAGCAGTGCCGCAATGGCTTGCTGTGGAGTACGGGTGCTAAGGCTGGCGGTCATCGAACTTCCTCGAAAAGTCTGCAAAGACTAACGTGGTGTCGGTATCAGGCCTAGAGTGAGAGAAAATTATCCGCAGAAGCTGCTATAGCTGGCGGATTGTACAACTCCTGTCTTTACTACTATCGAGTCGGTTTTGGGCCGATGAACATTGGAGACCTAAAGTATGAGTATCACAAGGAACGCAGTACCCCTGATTCTGGCTAGTACCCTGCTGACCGGCTGTGCCGGCTTGCAGAAAACCGACTGGCCCACCTGCGCAGCTGTAGGCGGTGTGGGTGGTGCGGCGTTAGGGGCAATCGAAAGTTCTACCTGGGCAGGTGGTGGTGCGCTGGTGGGTGCCGGTATGGCCGCAGCCTATTGCTGGGTACACGGTGCTGAAGCGCAGCAGGTTGCCGTCGTCGAAGAAGAGGTCATGGTCGAGGAAGTCGCCGTGGCTGAGCCAGCCGAAGCCGTTCGTGTCGAGCTGGATGTCAAGTTCGACTTCGACAAGGCTCAGGTCAAGCAGGAAAGCTACGGCGATATCAAAGCCCTGGCTGACTTCATGAAACAGTACCCGCAGACCAGCACCGTGGTTGAAGGTCACACCGACTCCGTGGGCAGCGATGCTTACAACCAGGGTCTGTCCGAGCGCCGTGCCAGTGCCGTTCGCGACGTTCTGGTCAACCAGTACGGTGTCGAGTCCGGCCGTGTGCAGGCGGTAGGCTATGGCGAGAGCCGCCCGGTTGCCGACAACGCCACTGCTGATGGCCGTGCCATCAACCGTCGCGTAGAAGCCGAGGTCGAAGCTCAGCCGTAAGGCGCTTCGCTCAACCGGATAAGGCGTCACCCGAAAAGGCCCGGCCGATTTTCATCGGTCGGGCCTTTTCTTGTGTGGAATCTGCCGCTGACCGCGGCTTGCGCGCAATCTTCCTTGTACCTGCCCCTCCTCGCTGATAGTGGGCCGCGCCCATGACGGATGCAGCGGGGCACTCTGGCGTTCGCGGGTGATAAACAAAGTCGTTAAAAAATATTCGTCGCTCTGGTGGTCATTGTTGCGAGGGGGTAACGTGCAGCGCTAATTAGAAAATAGCTGCGCAAGAGGGCGGGGATGAAAACATTGTTGACGATGGGCAAGGCGCTGGCCTTGGCCTTCTGGCTGGTATTCGGGGCGGCGCTGGCCAAGAGTTTCGGTACCCCGTTCGAACAACTCGTCTATGTGCTCGCGGCCTTTCTTGCGTTGCTGCATGGCGTGCAACTGTGGCTGTTTTCAGACCTCCTGTCCGGTCGCGCTAGCCCCTGGCTGGATCGTCTACAGGTCCTGCTGTTCGGCATTTTCCATCTCTACCCGCTGAAGGTAGAGCACAAGTCCGAATGCATGGCAGCAGCGTTTGAGGAGGCTTCTCATGCGTAGTTTCACGCTGTTGCTCTGCCTGTTTGCGGGTACTTCACTTGCTGCTACGCAGGTCAAGGTGCCTTCCAATACCTTGATGCGCTTACCGGTCGCCAGCAGCAGTCTGCAGCTTGAGCGACTGGAGGTGGCGGATCAGGCCACCCTGATGATTCCTGCAGCGGTGACCGAGCTGCATATCGGCGAGTTGCTGATGGGCCGCGACGCACGTATTGGCGTAGCGCCCAGCGATCAGCCGCTGCGTCTGGTTGTTGAGGATGCCGATATCGGCCCGGGCGCCTGGATCAGCGCCAAGGGCGCCGCTGGTACGTACACGCGGCCGGCTACTCCTGGTCGGGAGATCAAGCTCAAGCTGCATAAGCTGACATTCGAATCGCTGACCTTGGATGTACGAGGTGGGCAAGGCAGACCGGGTTATGCCGGGCTCGATGGCGCGCATGGGCAGCCGGGTGGTTGCACCTGGGGCCAGGCCAGCGCTGGCTACGATGGTCAGGACGGTACTGATGGCCATGAAGGCGCACCGGGCGGCAAGGTGGTTCTGGAAGTGCCGCACTATGTCGAGGTCGAGCGCATGCAGGTGCTGCTCGATGGCGGCGCGGGTGGTGCAGCTGGTTCGGCGGGGCGCCCCGGCCGTGGCGGGGCCGCCAAGGGTTGCCTGGTCTATGGCGTAGAGGGGGCTGCCGATGGCAAACCCGGTCAGCCTGGGCGCGAAGGCGCTGCAGGTCGCAGTGGCGCCGTGCAGGTGTTTCGTTTCTGACCCTACCCAGCCCTCGTTCGCTCATTGCCAGCGAGGGCTGCGTCATCGATCAGAATGATGGACGCATGGCCACCAGCGTCATCAGTGCCAGGCCGATCAACAGATTGCTGCCTACGATCCTGCGAATTCGCCCCAGCACCTCGCCGCCTGCCGGCCAATTTTCGGTTTCCACGGCGCGCCGCAGCTCCGGTAGCTGCAGTGCTTGAATACGCAGGAACAGGGCGAGCATCACCAGGTACAAGCCCATCATGATGTGCACATAGCGCGGCGCTGCTTCGAAGCCGCTGTAGCCCATGTGCAGCATGCCCATGCCGGTCACAGGCAAGATCAGTACCGCCAGCCAGACCCAGACGAAGAAGCGTTTGAACACACTCAGCCACAGGCGCAGGCGTGCTGGCGGCTCCAGTGTTTCCACCGCTGCCGGGCGCAGAATCATCCAGGCGAAGAACATGCCGCCGACCCAGACGACGGCGGCCAGCAGGTGTAGCGCATAGAGCGGTGCGTAAGGTGTCATGCGGTATCTCCAGAGGGGCCGTTTGGCAGCTTGGTTGATTCGATTGGCACGCGAGTCTGCGCCAGATCGACAGGCGCGCTATGATAGCGACCGCTCCGCGAATACTGAAAATTTATCCAGCCTTTTTCGTTTCAGAATCCATGCTCAGTACCGAACTCAAGTCCCAGATCCAGGGCGCCTATTCGCGCTTTCTCGAGGCCAAATCGCTCAAACCGCGTTACGGCCAGCGGCTGATGATCGCCGAGATCGCCAAGGTGCTCGGCACCATCAAGACCGATGACGAGGGCAAGCGTCTGGGTGATCCTGCCGTGGTGGCGGTCGAGGCGGGCACCGGTACCGGCAAGACGGTGGCCTACAGCCTGGCCACCATTCCCACGGCCAAGGCCGCTGGCAAGCGCCTGGTGATTGCCACCGCCACCGTGGCGCTGCAGGAGCAGATCGTGCACAAGGATCTGCCCGACCTTTTGCGCAACAGCGGCCTGAACTTCAGCTTCGCCCTGGCCAAGGGGCGTGGCCGTTACCTGTGCCTGTCCAAGCTTGATCACCTGCTGCAGGACGGCGCCGCGCAGAGCGCTACCGCGCAGTTGTTCGAGGAAGAAGGTTTTCGCATCGATGTGGATGAACAGGGCCAGAAGCTGTTCACCGCGATGATCGAAAAGCTCGCCGGCAACAAATGGGATGGCGACCGCGACAGCTGGCCGGAGGAGCTGGAGGACGTGCGCTGGGCGCAGCTGACCACCGACCACAGCCAATGCACCAATCGGCATTGCCCGAACTTTCAACAGTGCGCCTTCTACAAGGCGCGCGAGGGCATGGGCAAGGTCGATGTGATCGTCACCAACCACGACATGGTGCTGGCCGATCTGGCCCTCGGCGGTGGCGCAGTGTTGCCCGACCCGCGTGAAACCATTTACGTATTCGACGAAGGCCATCACCTGCCGGACAAGGCCATCGGCCATTTCGCCCACTTTACTCGCTTGCGCTCGACCGCCGACTGGCTGACCCAGATCGACAAGAACCTGACCAAGCTGCTGGCGCAGAACCCGTTGCCGGGGGATCTCGGTCGGCTGATCGAACAGGTGCCGGAGCTGGCCCGCGAGCTGAAGACCCAGCAGCAATTCATGTTCACTGTTTGTGAAGAGATTGCCGACTTCAAGGCCGGCGAGGACATGGAAGGGCGCGAACGCCCGCGTCACCGCTTCGTCGGCGGCGTGGTGCCGGAGCACCTGACCGAGTTGGGGCTGGAGTTGAAGAAGGGCTTTTCCAAGCTCAACGACCTGTTCACCGGGGTTACCGAGCTGCTCAAGGAAGCCATGGATGGCGAAGGCGCCGTGGGCATCGCCAGCCACCAGGCCGAGGAGTGGTACCCGCTGTTCGGCAGTCTGATGGCGCGCGCCAAGGGCAACTGGGAGCTATGGCTGGCTTTCACCGCCGAAGACCCGGAGGAAAGCCCGCCGATGGCGCGCTGGTTGACCCTGGTCGAGAGCGGCGCGCTGTTCGATATCGAGGTCAACGCCAGCCCGATCCTGGCCGCCGAGACGCTGCGCCGTAACCTGTGGAATGTCGCCCATGGCTGCCTGGTGACGTCTGCGACGCTCACCGCGCTGGGCACCTTCGACCGCTATCGCATGCGTGCCGGCTTGCCCAAGGTGGCGGTCGCGGCGATAGTGCCAAGCCCCTTCCATCATGCCGATGCCGGCCTGCTGCGCGTGCCCGACCTGAAGGCCGACCCGCGTGAGGCTGCTGCGCATACGGCGGCCATCATCCGCGAGCTGCCGGGCCTGGTGGCCGGCAGTCGCGGGACGCTGGTGTTGTTCTCCTCGCGCAAGCAGATGCAGGACGTGTTCGACGGCCTGGATCGCGACTGGCGCAAACGGGTGTTCATTCAAGGCAACCTGTCCAAACAGGAGACCCTCAACAAGCACAAGGCACGCGTCGATTCAGGTGAGGAAAGCGTGTTGTTCGGCCTGGCCAGTTTCGCCGAAGGTGTCGACCTGCCCGGTGCCTACTGCGAGCACGTGGTGATCGCCAAGATTCCCTTCGCCGTGCCGGATGATCCGGTGGAGGCGGCACTGGCCGAATGGATCGAGGCGCGCGGTGGCAATCCCTTCATGGAAATCGCCGTGCCGGACGCTTCGCTGCGCCTGGTACAGGCTTGCGGTCGCCTGCTGCGCACCGAGGCTGATCGCGGCACTATCACCCTGCTGGATCGGCGTGTGGTTACCCAGCGCTACGGCAAGGCCATTCTCAATGCGTTGCCGCCGTTCCGTCGGCAAATCGACTGACTGATCTATTCACCGCCCCCTGTTGCGCTGCTCCAGCTCATCACCCAACCGCCCCAGCGTCGGCCGAATGCCGGCGCGGTGCGCGGCGCGGGCGATGGCGTGAGCGGCCAGCGGTGCGCTGGCCAGCAGAATCAGCAGGCCGATAAAGGCCTCTAGTGCCAGCTCGCCACTGCTGGCCAGAGCCACTGCGCCAAGTAACAGGACGGCGCCGAGCACGCCGGCCTTGCTAGCGGCGTGCATGCGGCTGTAGCTGTCGGGCAGGCGCAGCACGCCAATCGCACCAAGCAGAGAAATCACCGCGCCGCTCAGCACCAGCAGCGAGGCTAGCCAGGCTTGTACTTCGTTCATGGGCGCTCCTCGCTTTTTTCCGGCATTTGGCTGTGGGCATCGTCGAACAGAAAGGCAAAGGCTGCCGTACCGAGAAACGACACCAGTGCCAGCAGCACCGCGACGTCGATGAACAGCGCCTCGCCGCGCATCAGGCACAGCAGTGCCATGGCGGCGACCGCCAGCAGGGTGAGGGCGTCGATGGCCACCGCCCGATCCGGGCGGCTCGGGCCGCGCAGCAGGCGATAGAGGCTGATCAAACCGCTCAGTGCGAGCATGGCTGCAGCCAAGGGCAATACCCAGGCGGCGCCGGCCAGGTGCAGGGTCATGGCGTTACTCCTTCGGCTTTGCCGGCATCGAGCCAGGCCAACAGACGGCGTTCCAGCTCGATAAGGATTTCGGTCACGTCCTCACGGCGACGTGCATCGAGTGCGTGGATATAGAGCAGGCCTTGCTCCTCGTCATAATCCAGGGCCAGGGTGCCGGGGGTCAGAGTCAGCAGGGTGCCGAGCAGGGTGACCTTGTCCACTTCGCGGCGGGTCACCGGATAGGCGAGCACTGCTGGTTCCACGTCGACCCGGCGCGCCAGCACCAGAATGGCGACGTGGTAAGTCGCGAGAAATACCTGGGCGATGAACCACAGGCAGAAACTGACGCCATGTTCCAGGCTGCGTGCATAACGACCAAGGTGCTGGACGGCCAGCCCCAGCAGGCGAGCGATCAGGTACAACAGGGCGAAGGCCAGCAGGCCACCGCCCAGATGGCCGGCGCCGAGGCTCCAGGCCAGGCCAGCGCTGGCCAGCAAATGGATGACAAATAGCATCAGATACCTCCTGCGCCGGTGAAGGGTTGCAGATAGGCTTGCGGGTCGGCGAGCTGCGCGGCGGCCGCCACGGCATAGTCGATCAGCGGACCGGCGCCCAGGCCGATCAACACGGTTAGCAGCGCCAGGGCACTCATGCCCAGCCCGGCCGCGCGTATGCCGGTAACCGTTTGCAGCGCTTCTTCACCTCCTGGATGGGGCTTGAGGAAGGCTTCGTTCCAGATCTTGTTCATCGACAGCAGGGTGAACACGCCGGTCAGCAGGGCGATGCCCGCCGCCCACCAGGCAGCTGCATCCAGGCTGGCCTTGACCAGCAGGAACTTGGCCCAGAAACCGGACAGCGGCGGAATGCCCGCCAGCGACAGCGCCGGAATGGCGAACAGCAGTGCCAGCCAGGGCATGCGCTTATATAGCCCGCCCATGTCGGCCAGCCGCTCGGAGCCACAGATGCGCGCCGCCAGGCCGCCGATGAAGAACAGGTTGGCCTTCACCACGATATGGTGGATCAAGTAGAACACCGCGCCGGCCAGCGCCAGCGGGGTGGCCAGAGCAAGGCCGAGGATCATGTAGCCAACCTGGCTGACGATGTGGAACGACAGGATGCGCCGCACCTCGGTCTGCGCCGCCGCACCCAGCACGCCCACCAGCATGGTGGCGCAGGCGACCCACAGCAGCAGTTGATGCGGCAGGCCATGCTCCGGCCAGAGCAGGGTCACCAGGCGGATCAGCGCGTACACGCCGACCTTGGTCAAGAGTCCTGCGAACATCGCCGAAACGGCTGTCAGGGCGACGTGATAGGTCGCCGGCAGCCAACCGAACACCGGGAACAGCGCAGCCTTGATGGCGAACGACAGCAGCATCAGCAGCAGTGCCGGCGTCACCCCCGCTGGCGCCTCACCACTGCGCATGATCACCGCCAGCTCGCCCATGTTCAGCGTGCCGCTGGCGCCGTAGACCAGGCCGGCGGAGAGCAGGAAGATCAGTGTGGCGAACAGGTTCAGGGCCACGTAGGTCATGCTGCCGGCCAGCCGGCGGCTGCCACCGCCAAGCGCCATCAGGGCGAAGGAGGCGATCAGCAGCACCTCGAACCAGACGTACAGGTTGAAGATGTCAGCGGTAATGAAGGCGCCGCAGATACCGGTCAGCAGCCCCTGGATGAACAGGTGGAAGTCGCGGCCGATCTTGCTGTCGTTGTCCTTGGCCACGCCATAGAGCAGGGTGACTAGCGCCACTAGGGCGCTGATGGCGATCATCACCGCCGACAATCGGTCGATCACCAGGCTGATGCCGAACGGAGCCTCCCAGTTGCCCACCTGACCGCTGAGCACCACGCCTTGCGCGGCCTGCCAGACCAGCACCAGGCCGACGGCCAGCAGCAGGGCGGCGCCGCTCAGGCTGAGCACGCGCACGGCCAGCAGGTGGCGGCGCAGGATGATCGCCAGCAGCAGGCTGCACAGGGGGATGAGAATCGGTGCAACGAGTAACGCGTGATTCATCGGCGAGCCTCCGCGCCATGGGCGTCGTGTTCATGCTCGCTGTCGTGCCAGTCCGGTGCCGGTTGCTCGGTGATTGCGCTGACCGAGTCGGTGGTCTTGTCGCCATGCAGTTCGCGGGTGCGCTTGAGCAGCGCCAGGGCGAAGATGAACAGGCTGAAACCGATGACGATGGCGGTCAGCACCAGCGCCTGCGGCAACGGGTTGGCGGTGCTGACTGCGTTGCCAGCCTCGACGAATGCCGGGCGTTCGCCGAAGAAGCGCCCAGCGGTGAGAACCCCCAGGTTGATTGCATTACCCAGGACCACCACGCCCAGCACGACGCGCTTGAGGTTGCGATCCAGGAGCATCCACAGGCCCAGACCCGCCAGGCCTCCGGTAGTAATTGCGGCTAGCCATTCCATTACTGGCGAACTCCCGTGAGCTTGTCGATCATGTGCAGGGCGGAGCCGAACACGGTGAGGAAAACGCCGATATCGAAGAGCAAGGGCGTACCCAGCGGCAGCCCGCCGGGGAAGGTCCACAGGCCGGTAAGAAAGGCGCTGCCTGCGATCAGGCCAAGAATGCCGGCGCCCGCCGCACAACCCAGGCCGATACCGATCAGCTGCGCAGGCGCAACGGGCAGCACCCGGCGAATCTGCCCGTGGCCGTAGGTCAGCACCAGCAGGATCAGGCCGCAGGCCGCCACCAAGCCGCCAATGAAACCTCCGCCGGGCAGGTTGTGACCGCGCCACAGCACCAGCAGCGACGCGGCCATCATCAACCAGGCCAGCGGGCGCAGGCCTTGGCGTAGCAGCGGCGAGGTGAAGGCATCTTCACCGCTATGCTCGTTACCGAAGCGCCGGCCTGTGCCCAGCAGGCTGGCCGCAGCCAGGGCGGAGAGGGCGACCACGAGGATTTCGCCCAGGGTATCGAAGGCGCGGAAGTCCACCAGGATCACGTTGACCACGTTGTGCCCGTGGCCACCCGGCAAGCTGTTGGCCTGATACCACTGGGCGATTTCACCTGGCAGTGGCAGGCTTACCGCCAGCAGCAGGGCGCCGGTCACGCTGAGGCCGAAGAGAATCGCCACGCTGGCATGCAGGCGTCGCTTCCACGGTGCGCGTGCGCCGCTGGGTGGCACTGTGGGCATCTTGCGAAACGCCAGGGCGAGGAAGATCAGGCTGAGGGTTTCCACCATCAGCTGGGTCATCGCCACGTCCGGTGCATTGACCGAGACGAACACCAGCGCCAGACCCAGACCGCAAGCACCCAACGCCGCCAGCAAGGTCAGTCGGCCAGGCAGGAAGGCTGCTGCCACGCCACCAGCCAGAGCCAACAGGCAACCGGCCAAGCCCAGCGGTGAGATGGGGCTGTAGCTGCCCCGCAGCAGTTGCGGCAGAGCAGGCAACAGGCCAACCGCCAAGAGGCCGCCGACTGCCAGGGCCAGCAGCACCAGATGCTGGCGCAACGAGCCATGCTGAAAGCGCGCGGCGAGCAACCCAGCGAAATGGAATACGCGCTTGAGCAGGCGATCCCAGATCAGGTCGCCGCTGACGTTCCAGGCCGCGTTGGCGCGATCGAGCACTTGTCGCACTCGGTCGTGCATCACATAGAACAGCACGCCCAGCGACACAGTCAGCAAGCTGGCCACAAGCGCCGGGGTGATGCCGCCCCACAGATACAGGTGCACATCCACCGGGCCACGTGCCACGGCCTGTACCGCATTATTCACCAGCCAGGTTTCCGGCCAGGCATTCCAGGCACCGAGCAGGAAACCACCGATAGCCAGCAGCATCGGCCCCAGCCACATCGGCAGGCCAACTTCATGCGGCGTGCGTGGGTAGTCGCCACGCTTGCCGAGGAACGTCTGCAGGAAGACCAGGCCGGCAGCGGCAAATAGCAGGGCGTTGGTAAGGATCATCACCAGCGTCACCGCCCAGCCGATATGACCCATCTCGATCAGACCGGTGTACTTGAACTCCTTGGCGATGAAACCGAAGAAAGGCGGCAGACCGGCGTTGGAAAACGCCGCCAGGGCCACCGCCGCACCCGTCAGTGGCATGAAGCGGATCAGGCCGCCAAGGCGTGCCAGTTCACGGGTGCCGGTGGCGTGGTCGATGGCGCCGACTGCCATGAACAGTGCGCCTTTATAGAGAGAGTGCGCCACCAGATAGAGCACGAACGCCTGCAGGCCATAGCTGGTGTTGGTGCCGATCAGCATGGTCAGCTGGCCCAGCACGGTGACCGTGGTGTACGCCAGCAAGCGCTTGAGGTCGGTCTGGCGGAAGGCCAGGAAGGCGCCGAGCACGGCAGTGGCCGCGCCGAAGGTAATCAGCAGCGTGCCCCAGCCGACGGAGCCGCCGAGCACCGGGTTGAGGCGGGCCAGCAGATAGATGCCGGCTTTTACCATGGTTGCCGAGTGCAGGTAGGCCGACACTGGCGTCGGTGCGTTCATCGCGTTGGGCAGCCACAGGTGGAAGGGCACCTGCGCCGACTTGGTGAAGCAGCCCAGCAGCACCAGGGCGATGATCGCCGGCAGCAGCACATGGCCTTCGATCTGCTCGACGCTGAGGCTGGAGAATTGCCAATTACCGGTGGCGCCGCCGAGCAGGATCAGGCCCGCCAGCAGGGCCAGTCCGCCGCCGCCGGTGATCAGCAGCGCCTGCAGCGCCGCCCGGCGCGAGACGGCCTTTTCATGTTGGAAGCTGATCAACAGGAAGGAGGCGATACTGGTCAGCTCCCAGAATACGAACATCGCCACGAGGTCGTCGGCCAGCACCAGGCCGAGCATCGCCAGCATGAACACCAGCAGGTAGGCGTGAAAGCGACCGAGGTGGACATGACTGGACAGGTAGCTGCCGGCGTAGAGCACGATCAGGCTGCCGATGCCGCTGATCAAGAGGGCAAAAACCAGCGAGAGGCCGTCCAGGCGCAGGCTCAGGTTGATGCCCAGTGCCGGAATCCAGCTCAGGCTCTGCATCACCGCGCCACCGTCGGCGATCAGCGGAATCTGTTGGACGAACCAGACGAAGGCCGCCAGCGGCGCCACCATCAGCAGCCAACCTGTGCGAGCACCCAACAGGCGCGTCAGGCCGGGTGCCATGATGGCAGCCAGGGCGATCAGGGACAGTAGGTAGAGCACTCGTTTCTCCTGTGCCGAGCGTCGAATCCAAGGCGGCCTGACGACTACGTACGCACCTTAGCTGCGCTATTCAGGGCGTATTGGTCATATCAGGCCGCATTTGTTTCATCATAGGAAAAACCAATCGAACATCGCTATTTTATGAAGTTTCAGAACATTGCATGATGGGTGGCTGCCATCATTGGCAGTATTGAGATAAGCGGTGAAACAGGAGAGCAGCGTGCAGATTCAGGGCTATTTCGACTTGCGCTTCGAAGCGGTGAGGGACGCATTTGCCGCTCTGTTCGAGGACACACAGGAACGGGGCGCGGCCCTGTGCGTGAAGGTCGGCGGGGAAACCGTGGTCGACCTGTGGGCCGGGGTCATGGACAAGGACGGCCAGCAGGCCTGGCACAGCGACACCATCGCCAATCTGTTCTCCTGCACCAAGCCCTTCGCTGCTGTGGTGGCCCTGCAACTGGTGGGTGAGGGCAAGCTCGACCTGGATGCACCGGTGGCGCGCTACTGGCCTGAGTTCGCCGCCGCCGGCAAGCAGCGTATCAGCGTGCGTCACCTGCTCTGCCACCAGGCCGGCTTGCCGGCGTTGCGCCAGGCACTGCCCGCCGAGGCGCTATACGACTGGCAGACCATGACTAATGCGCTGGCGGCTGAAGAGCCTTGGTGGCCGCTGGGTGATGGTCATGGCTACGCGCCGATTACCTATGGTTGGCTCATCGGTGAGCTGATTCGCCGTGTCGAAGGCCGTGGCCCTGGCGAGAGCATCGCTGCGCGCATCGCCAAGCCGCTGGAGCTGGATTTCCACGTCGGCCTGGCTGACAGTGAATTTGATCGCGTCGCCCATATCGCTCGCGGCAAGGGCAATCTTGGCGACGCTGCAGCGCAGCGTCTGCTCAAGGTGATGATGAGTGACGCCCAAGCCATGAGCACGCGCTCGTTCACCAACCCGCCGTCGATCATGACCAGTACCAACAAGCCGGAGTGGCGGCGCATGCAGCAGCCGGCCGCGAATGGTCACGGAAACGCGCGCAGCCTGGCGGGCTTCTATGCCGGTCTCCTCGACGGTAGCCTGCTCGATGCCGAGCTGCTGGGTGAAATGACCCGTGAGCACAGTGTCGGTGACGACAAGACCTTGCTGACCCGCACGCGTTTCGGCCTGGGTTGCATGCTCGATCAGGCCGATGTGGCCAACGCCACTTATGGCATGGGGGCAAAAGCCTTCGGCCATCCCGGCGCCGGTGGCTCCAGCGGTTTTGCCGACCCGGAACGAGACCTGGCATTCGGTTTCGTTACCAACAATTTAGGACCGTTCGTCTTGATGGACCCCCGCGCGCAGAAACTTGCGCGACAGATTGCGGACTGTATCTGATTGAAACGGCTAAACTTGCGCCAACCGTTCAGTACCAACCATAACAGGCCGTTGAAAAACGTAGGCGAGGCAGCCAGTGCAAGGCAAAAACAGGCGAAAAAGCGGAGTTTACGAGTTGTAAATGAGCATTTTGAGCCTGTTTTTAACGCAGCAATGGCAACGCAGGTAGTTTTTCAACAGCCTGATAACGAATCGACCATTAGATCTGTTTGACCCCGGGGGCTACATGCGTGCCAACAAGATTTTTGCCTTTACCTGCTGCCTGCTGATCGCGGGCTGCGCCGGCTCGGAAAAGAAGGAAGTCGCCAAGCCGGCAGTGATGCCACCGCCTCAAGTGACCCGCGCTTGGCTCGACGAGTACGAGCCGAAACTGCGTGAAGCGGTCAAGGGCAGCCACTTCGAGTTCGAACGCCGCGAGAACCTGCTGGTGGTCACTGCTCCGGTGCAGGGCTCGTTCAATCCGGATCGCCCGCAGATGCTGCTGCCGGTCAGCTTGGGCCCGATCACTCGCGTGGCCAAACTGTTGGAAGCCGACGACGATGTCGCCGTGGTCGTGCTCGGCCATGCCGACACCAGCGGTGACGACGCGAAGAACCGCGAACTCAGTCAGCAGCGCGCGCGTGCCGTGACCTCGATTTTTCGTCTCAGCGGCCTCAAGCAGAACCGCCTGCAGGTCATGGGCCTGGGCTCCGACGCACCCCGTGCGGCAAACGACAGCGCGGCCGGCCGTGCGCTCAACCGCCGTGTGGAAATCCTCCTGACCTCGCGTGACACCATGCAGGGCCTGATCGCCAAGTACAGCCAACCGGCCAAGGCGGAGCTCAAGGATGCACCCAAGGTAGCTGCTGCAGATCAAGGAAAAGTGGGCAAGTCGGAGTAAGCTTGTGGGCATTTCCACCCTGAGCGGGCAGGCACTCGAATCCAGCGGATTGGTTTCTGGCCCTGCCCTGAGGAATTGCCATGACCCAAACCCTGGCCGATATGCGCCGCGACTATACCCGCGATGGCCTGAGCGAAGCCCAGGCCCCGCTGGAACCCTTTGCCCTGTTTCGTCAGTGGTTCGATGACGCGGTCAAGACCGAGCAATTGCCGGTCGAACCCAACGCCATGACCCTGGCCACTGTCGACGAAGATGGCCGCCCGCACTGCCGGGTGCTACTGCTCAAGGGGCTCGACGAACGCGGCTTCACCTTCTTCAGCAACTACGACAGCGCCAAGGGCCGCCAGCTCGCGGCGCGCCCGTTCGCCGCCATGACCTTCTTCTGGCCCAGCCTGGAGCGCCAGGTGCGCATCGAAGGCCGCGTAGAGCAGGTCACCCCGGCCGAATCTGACGGCTACTTCCAGGTACGCCCGCTGGGCAGCCGCATCGGCGCCTGGGCTTCGCCGCAGAGCAAGGTGATTCGCGACCGCGCCGAGCTGGAAAACCTGCTGGCGGAAACCGAAAGACGCTTCCTCAACCAGACGCCACACTGTCCACCGCACTGGGGCGGCTACCGCCTGCTGCCCGAGCGCATCGAATTCTGGCAGGGCAGGCCAAGCCGCCTGCATGACCGCCTCAACTATCGGTTCAAGGGTGAAGCCTGGATTCGTGAGCGGTTGGCGCCCTGACCATCAGCTACCGTCGAGCATGCTGTTCGCCAATAAGGCTGTACGAAACGAGCACATAAGATACCCTTGCGCCACGAACCAACCAGGACGCTGCGAACCGAACGATGGGTTTTGAACAATTAGCCGAGCTACGTGACCGCCTGCGCGCCGAGAAGCAGCAGGTACAGCAGGTAAAGACCGAAAGCGCGAAGCCGCAAAAACGCAAGCAGCCGCCCAAAGGTAAGGCGCGTGAGCAGGATCCTACCGTCGAGGCGATCTGGCGCTTGCAGAAGCACTTCCCCTTGGCCTTCCCGGTCAATCCGGCGCCCAAGGTGCCGTTGAAGGAAGGCATTCTCAAGGACGCCGAGCAACATCTGCAGTTGCTCGGTATCACCGTTGAGCAGCTCAAAGCGGGTATTGCCGCCTGGTGCCGCGGTGGTCGTTACTGGGCTGCCATGACCGAAAATGCACCGCGTCTGGATCTGCAAGGCCAGCCCGTTGGTATGGTGACGGCGGCGCAGGCGCTGCATGCCAAGCAGCAGGCCAGGCGGCACCGTGCCGAAGCTCGGCGCAATCAGGCCAAGGCGAAAGCTCCAGCGGACGACAAGGCCGTGGAGAGCGCTGCAGCACCTGCTGCGGAGTAAATCCTGGCTAGCTGAAGGTTTTGCCGGCGCTGCGAGGGATACCTCGTGAAGCGTCGCTGGCGCGCCTACAATGACGGCCTCATTCGCGAGGCCGTTTTTCATGCTCGAACTCGACTCTACCCTGGCGCAGCACATTGTCGACCGCGCCATGGCCATCCTGCCGCACAACATCAATGTGATGGATGCCCAGGGCATGATCATCGGCAGCGGTGACCCCAGCCGGCTGCACACCCGTCATGAGGGGGCGCAATTGGTGCTGGCCAATTGTCGCGTGGTGGAGATCGACGCTCAGGCGGCGGCGTGCCTGCGAGGTGTCAAGCCAGGTGTCAATCTGCCGTTGCTGCATGCCGAGCGCCTGATTGGCGTGCTCGGTATCACGGGCGACCCCGAGATCGTGCGGCCCTATGCCGAACTGGTGCGCATGGCAGCGGAAATGTTGGTCGAGCATCGCGTGCTACAAGCCGAGCGGCATTGGCAGCGGCACCAGCAGGAGGCCTGGTTGCGACAGTTGCTCGATCCCATGCTGCGTCTGTCCAGTCTCGAGGTCGATGCCGAACGTCTGGGCCTGCAACTGACCTGGCCACGACAGATGTGTCTGCTGCAACTCGATGGTGAGGGCGATCCGCTGCCGCGTCAGGCGCGTCTGCTCGCCGCATTGGGGGGCAAGAGTGAACATCTGGTGGCGCCGCTCGGGCGCCATGAACTGCTCTGGTGCCGGCCCTACAACGCCACCCGTGATGATCGTGCCTGGCTCCAGCAGGCTGACGAGCGCGAGTGGGGGGTAGGGTCGCTGGCGCTCAGCGATCCGCTGCATGATCTGACCGAGCTGCGCCAGGCCAGCCTGGCCCTGCGCGATCTTCAGGCCTATGGCCAAGCGCGCTTTCCCGATCGTCGCCTGCTACGCCTGGACGAATTGCGCCTGCCGACGCTGCTCTATGCCCAGCGCCACAGCTGGTTACTGCAGGGCTGGCTGGCGCCGTTGCGGCAGGTGCTGATGCAGGACCCGCAAGGCACGCTAAGGGCCACGCTGGAAGCCTGGTGCGCGCATGACGGCCAGGTGCAAACCTGTGCACAGGAGTTGGGCATTCATCGCAATACGTTGCGCTACCGCCTGGAGCGCATCGCCGAACTCAGTGGTCTGGATCTCAATCGGCTGGATCAGCGCCTGCAGCTATCTTTGGGGCTGGGCTTGCTGGAGCCTGCCGCGACAGCGCCGTTGAGCGTTCGGTAATTCATCTTCGCTGGTGAATACGAGGTGCTGGCTTTGTGCGATTGCACAGCCAATTGCACTCAGCTCTTGTTGTTTTGGTGCTGGCGCACAGGGCGATGCTGGTGCAGGCTGAGCCACAATGTGGCGCCTGTCGGCATTCCCATCCGGGCCTCGCGCCCGCCATAACAACAATGAGGAGACTGGTCATGGGCCTTGTCCTGATCCTGGTGGCACTGATTGCATTCATCGTGCTGTCCACTACCCGTTTGAAATTGCACCCCTTCCTGGCATTGCTGGCTGCTGCGCTGATCGCCGGCTTTGCCTATCAGCTGCCTAGCGGCGAAATCATCAAGACCATGACTGCCGGCTTCGGCGGCATTCTCGGTTACATCGGTATCGTCATCGTTCTCGGTACCATCATTGGCGTGATCCTCGAGCGCAGCGGCGCCGCCATTACCATGGCCGAGACGGTTATTCGTCTGCTGGGCCAGCGTTTCCCCACCCTGACCATGTCGATCATCGGTTACCTGGTATCGATTCCGGTGTTCTGCGACTCCGGCTACGTCATTCTCAACTCGCTGAAGAATGCCCTGGCTGCACGCATGAAGGTGTCCGTGGTGGCCATGAGCGTGGCCCTGGCTACCGGCCTGTATGCCACCCATACCTTCGTGCCGCCAACCCCCGGTCCGATCGCTGCGGCCGGCAACCTGGGCCTGGAAGCCTCGCTGGGCCTGGTGATTCTGGTCGGTCTATTGGTCGCTGCGGTCACCGCCGTGGCCGGTATGCTGTGGGCCAACCGTTTCCTCAAGCAGAACGACCACGACTTGCTGGAGGAAGCGCCAAGCGAGCTGCTCGCCGATAACGTCGATTTCGATGCACTGCGCGCTCGCTACGGCAAGCTGCCCAGCGCCTGGCAGGCGTTCTCGCCGATCTTCGTGCCGATCATCCTGATCTGCCTGGGCTCGGTCGCTGCTTTCCCGAGCAAGCCCTTCGGTACTGGCGCTTTCTTCGATGTGCTGAGCTTCCTCGGTCAGCCGGTTGCCGCGCTGCTGGTCGGTCTGGTGTTGGCGTGCTCGCTGCTCAAGGGCGAAGGCAAGCGTCAGCAGTTCCATGACTATGTCGCTCATGGCCTGAAAGAGGCAGCTCCGATTCTGCTGATCACCGGTGCCGGTGGCGCCTTCGGTGCCATTCTCAAGGCCACCGCGCTGACCGGTTATCTGGGCGACACCCTGTCGGCACTGGGCATCGGCCTGTTTATGCCGTTCCTGGTGGCTGCTGCGCTGAAGAGTGCCCAGGGTTCCTCCACCGTCGCACTGGTCACCACTTCGGCGATGGTTGCGCCTCTGCTGGGCAACCTGGGCCTCGACAGCGAAATGGGTCGCGTGCTGACGGTGATGGCCATTGGTGCTGGTGCGATGACCGTTTCCCACGCCAACGACAGCTTCTTCTGGGTCGTGACCCAGTTCAGCCGCATGAAAGTGGCGACCGCTTACCGTGCCCAAACCATGGCTACGTTGATCCAGGGTGTCGCTGGTATGGCCGCGGTCTGGCTGCTGAGTCTGGTTCTGCTGTAATCCGCTATACCGGCAGGCGACCAGAAGGTCGCCTGCCTCCTTTCGAGGTACCTATCATGAAAATCGTCATTGCTCCTGACTCCTTCAAGGAGAGCCTCAGCGCGCCCGACGTGGCTGCCGCCATCGCCCGCGGTTGGCAGCAGGTTTTTCCCGAGGCTGAATGTTTGCTGAGGCCAATGGCCGATGGCGGCGAAGGCACGGTCGATGCGCTGCTCGCTGCCGTCGGCGGCGAGCGCCGCGAGTGTGAGGTGCGTGGTCCGCAGGGTGAGCCGGTCAAGGCGCATTGGGGTTGGCTGGGGCAGGGCACAGCGGTTATCGAGATGGCTGCTGCCAGTGGCTTGCACTGGGTGCCACGTGAACAACGCGATGCTCGTCTGGCCTGCAGCTTCGGCACTGGCGAACTGATCCGCGAGGCGCTGGATGCCGGTGCTACGCGCATCATCCTGGGGCTGGGCGGCAGTGCCACCAATGACGCCGGTGCTGGCCTGTTACAGGCGCTGGGGATGCGCTTTCTCGATGTCCAGGGGCGCGAGCTAGCGCCGGGTGGCGCGGCTTTGGCTGGTCTCGACCAGCTTGATTTGAGTGGGCTCGACGCGCGTCTGCTCAAGGTGCAGATCGAGGTCGCCGCTGATGTCGACAATCCCTTGTGCGGGCCACGCGGTGCATCTGCGGTCTTCGGTCCGCAGAAGGGGGCGACGCCAGAGCATGTCGCCGAGCTGGATACGGCGCTCGGTCGCTTCGCCCGTATCGTGGCGGCGACGCTGGGCGAGGACCACGCCGAGTTCCCTGGTGTGGGCGCGGCGGGCGGTCTCGGCTTCGCTGCGCGTGCCTTCCTCAAGGCAAGCTTCCGCCCCGGTATCGCGCTGGTGGCCGAGCTGTCCGGTCTCGCTGCAGCAGTAGAGAACGCGGATCTGGTGATTACCGGGGAAGGGCGTATGGATGCCCAGACCCTGCATGGCAAGACCCCGGTCGGGGTAGCGCGCGTGGCGCGTGCGGCCGGGGTACCGGTCATCGCCTTGTCCGGTAGTCTGGGCGACAACTATCAGGCGCTGTACGACGCTGGTATCGAAGCTGCATTCAGCCTGGCGCCGGGGCCATTGTCCCTGGAGCAGGCGATGGCTGGTGCGGCGGCTGAGTTGCAGGCTCGCACCACGGATATCGCCCGTCTCTGGCGCCTCGCTCGATCCTGATAGGGCGAACCTCGCTGAACCTGATCTGTCTGAAGTAACTATTGGTCAGGCTCCGCCGTGACAGTTACGCTCGCCCGGCGTCTAATGGATTGAGATACCTCTGGAGGAATTGCTATGCGTAAACCCACTCTGCTCATTACCTCGCTGGCCGCGGTGTTGGCCCTCGGGGGCTGTCAGTCCAGTCTGACTGGCGATACCTACAGTCGCGATGAGGCCCGAGCGGTGCAAACAGTACGCATGGGAACCATCGAATCGCTGCGCCCGGTGAAGATCGAAGGGACCAAGACGCCGATCGGTGCCGGTGCCGGTGCTGTGGTTGGCGGTATCGGTGGTAGTGGCTTAGGTGGCGGGCGCGGCAGCGCTGTCCTGGCTGTAGTCGGTGCCGTCGCTGGCGGTCTGTTGGGCGCCGCTGCTGAAGAAGGTCTGACCCGTACTCAGGGTGTTGAGATCACCGTGCGTGAGGACGACGGCACCATGCGCGCCTACGTCCAGGAAGTCGAGCCGAACCAAGTGTTCCGCGTCGGCGAGCGCGTGCGCATCATGACCGTCAACGGCACCAGCCGCGTCACCCACTGATCGTGACAAAAAGCCGGAGCAACTTAGGTTGCTCCGGCTTTTTTTTGTCTGCCATCTCTGACGGCAACTCTTCAGGCTCGGACAAAAACGCTCGCGGCAATTTTTTGTGGCCTCGCTATAGTGATGGTCGGCTGCCAGCAGCGCGTGCATGTTACCAAGTGTGTTTAACGATAATTCAATGCATGACGTTGCGTTGATAGTTATGGATAATCGGCCGTTATGCTTGTGCCGACAACGACTTAGCTGATCCGTTGTGGTGCATGGAATATCACCGTCAGGGAGTTGCGACTCCAGTTTTCGTAGCTGGATCGCACGACCTGACGTGCCTGCATAAGGGGTTTTTCCGATGGCGCTTGCGCTGATTGTCGCCTTGCCATTTCTTGGTTTATTTCTGCCGGTACTCACCGAGCGCCTTGGACGCTCGGCCTGTGCTGCGGCTGCGGCACTCGCGCCCGTGGTGGCGCTGGTGCTGCTGTTCAACCACCAATCGGCGGTGTTCGCTGGTGAGGTGCTGCGGGTCAAGCTGGAGTGGCTGCCGCACCTGGGCCTGAACCTCAGCCTGCGCCTCGATGGCCTGGGCTTCCTGTTCGCCCTGCTGATTCTCGGCATCGGCCTGCTGGTCATCCTCTATGCCCGTTATTACCTGGCCAAGACCGAGCCGATGGGACGTTTCTTCGCGTTCCTGCTGCTGTTCATGGGCGCCATGCTCGGTGTGGTGCTGTCGGAAAATCTGCTGCTGATGTTGATGTTCTGGGAGCTGACCAGTCTGTCATCGTTCCTGCTGATCGGTTTCTGGGGCTCGCGTTCCGAGGCGCGCAAAGGCGCGCGCATGGCGTTGGCAATCACCGGTGGCGGTGGTCTGGCGCTGCTCGCCGGTATTTTGCTGATCGGTCACATCGCCGGCAGTTTTGAGCTGTCTCAGGTGCTGGCCGCCGGCTACGCGATTCGCGCGCACGAGCTGTATCCGTTGGCGCTGGTGCTGGTTCTGCTGGGTGTGTTCACCAAATCGGCGCAATTCCCGTTCCACTTCTGGCTACCGCACGCCATGGCGGCGCCGACGCCGGTATCGGCCTATCTGCACTCGGCGACCATGGTCAAAGCCGGGGTATTCCTGCTGGCACGCCTGTACCCGGCGCTGGCTGGCTCCGAGTGGTGGTTCTACATGGTCAGTCTGACCGGTCTGGCCACGTTGCTGGTGGGGGCGTGCATGGCGCTGTTTCAGCATGACCTCAAAGGCCTGCTGGCTTATTCGACCATCAGCCACCTGGGCCTGATCACCCTGCTGTTCGGCCTGGATACCCGCCTGGCTGCGGTAGCGGCGGTGTTCCACATCATCAACCACGCCACCTTCAAGGCCTCGCTGTTCATGGCGGCGGGCATCATCGACCACGAAACCGGTAGCCGCGACATGCGGCGCATCAACGGTTTGTGGAAGTTCATGCCGCATACGGCAGTGCTGGCGATGGTGGCGGCTTCGGCCATGGCTGGCGTGCCGCTGCTCAACGGTTTTTTGAGCAAGGAAATGTTCTTCACCGAAACCCTGCACCAGCACCTGCTGGGTGGTTTCAATTGGGTGATTCCGGCAGCGGCAACCCTGGCCGGCGTGTTCTCGGTGGCCTACTCGCTGCGCTTCATCCACGACGTATTCTTTAACGGCGAGCCGATCGACCTGCCCAAGTACCCGCCGCACGAGCCACCGCGCTACATGAAAGTGCCGGTTGAGGTGCTGGTCTTCCTCTGCCTGCTGGTCGGCATCGTGCCAGCCTACACGGTAGCGCCGTTGTTGGCCGCCGCCGCCGCTTCGACCCTGGGTGGCGAGCTGCCTGAGTACAGCCTGGCGGTCTGGCACGGCTTCAACCTGCCGCTGCTGATGAGTTTCGTTGCGCTGTTCGGTGGGATCATCGTCTACACCTGCCGCAAACCGCTGTTCCGCTGGTACGAGGGGCTGCCCAACCTGGATGCCAAGGATGCCTTCGATCAGGTGGTGCGTTACATGACGCGCCTGTCCGTGCGCATCACCGTGCTGCTGGAAAGCGGCTCGCAGCAGCGCTATCTGGCCTGGATGCTGGGCAGTGCCCTGACTCTGGTGATCATCGCGCTGTCGCCGCTCGAGCAGTTGGCCGGTAGCGTGCCGATGACTCCGCTCGATCCGATGACCGTCACCGGCATGCTGATTCTGATGGTCACCGCCGTACTCACCGTGGTCTTCCATCGTCGTCGCCTGGTGGCGCTGATGATCCTCAGCGCTGCCGGCCTGATGGTGGCATTGGCCTTCGCCCGTTTCTCGGCGGCGGATCTGGCGCTGACCCAGTTGTCGGTAGAGGTGGTGACCATCATCCTGCTGATTCTCACCCTGTACTTCATGACCGACCGTACCCCGGCGGAGTCGAGCAGCCTGCGTGGTCTGCGTGATCTGACCCTGGCGTTGGGCAGCGGCACCATGGTGGCGATGCTGACCTATGCGGTGCTGACCCGTCCCTATCAGAGCATTTCGTCGTTCTTTCTCGAGAACAGCGTCTCCGGTGGTGGTGGCACCAATGTGGTCAATGTGATCCTGGTGGACTTCCGCGGCTTCGATACTCTGGGTGAGATCACCGTGCTGGCGATTGCTGCCATCGGTATCTACGCGCTGCTGCATGGCCTGCACCTGCCGCATCCGACCCATGACAAGAACGGTCGTCCGTGGTCGACCGACGCGCATCCGATGATCCTCGACAACCTGGCGCGGGCCATGCTGCCGATGGCGCTGCTGATTTCGGCGTTCATCTTCCTGCGCGGGCACAACCTGCCGGGCGGCGGCTTCATCGCCGGCCTGATCACTTCGGTGGCGCTGATTCTGCAGTACATCTCCCATGGTGTGACCTGGACTCAGGAACGCCTGAAATTCAGTTATCACGCCACCGCCGGCTGGGGCGTGCTGATCGCTGGGTTGACTGGTCTGGGTAGTTGGCTCTTCGGCTCGCCGTTCCTGACTTCGGCATTTGGCCATTTCCATATTCCGCTGATTGGCGAAATCGAACTGGCCACCGCGATCCTCTTCGATCTTGGGGTGTATCTGGCCGTTGTCGGCGCCACCCTGCTGATCCTTTCCAATATCGGCCATGTCAGTCAGGACGAGTCGTGCAAGGAGGTCATCTGATATGGAGGCAGTATTCGCAATTACCCTCGGGGTGTTGGCTGCCAGCGGCGTCTACCTGCTGCTGCGGGCGCGCATTTTCCCGGTGGTGATGGGGCTGACCCTGATCTCTTACGCGGTCAATCTGTTCATCTTCGCCATGGGCCGGCTCGGCACGGGCGTGCCGGCGGTGATCGGCAAGAGCGCCGAGTATGGTGATCCGTTGCCACAGGCGCTGGTACTGACCGCCATCGTCATTGGCTTCGCCATGACTGCGTTCGTCGTGGTGCTGGCCCTACGTGGCATGGGTGAGCTGAAAACCGATCACGTCGATGGCGAGGAGCCGCGCGCATGAGTCACGCCATCATCCTCCCCATTCTGCTGCCGATGTTTTTCGGCGCGTTGTTGCTGGTCGGCCACGGCTGGTCGCGTGAGGTGAAGCGGGGTATTTCCCTGATCGGCTGCCTGGCGCTGCTGCCGGTGTGTCTGTATCTGGTACTGCTGGCTGGTGCGGGGCAGTTGCAGGTTTATGCGTTGGGCAACTGGGTGGCGCCGTTCGGCATCATGCTGCTGCTCGATCGCTTCAACGCTGCGCTGCTGTTGCTTACCTCACTGCTCGCCTGCTTCGCCCTCATCTACGCCTGCCGTGGCGATGATGAGCGTGGGCCGAACTTTCATGCGCTGTTCCAGTTCCAGTTGCTGGGCATCAATGGTGCGTTCCTGACCGCCGACCTGTTCAACCTGTTCGTGTTTTTCGAGATCCTGCTGATCTCGTCCTACGCGCTGCTGCTGCATGGCAACCGTGCCAATCAGGTCAAGGCCGGCGTGCATTACGTGGTGCTCAACCTGCTGGGCTCGTCGTTCTTCCTGATCGGCGTCAGCCTGTTGTACGGCCTGATCGGCACTCTGAACATGCCGGACCTGGCAGCGCGCGTAGCCAGCGCCGATGTCGCCGATGCACCGTTGATCAAGGCCGCGGCCTACCTGTTGCTGATCGTCTTCGGCCTCAAGGCTGCCGTGCTGCCGTTGTGTTTCTGGCTGCCACGCGCCTATGCCGCGGCGCCCGCTTCGGTGGCGGCGTTGTTCGCGATCATGACCAAGGTTGGCTTCTACGCCATCGTCCGCGTGTTCACCCTGGTGTTCGGCGAAGAGGCTGGGCCGCTGGCCAACCTAGGCCATGAGCTGCTCTGGTGGATGGCGCTGCCGACCATTGCCTTCGGTGTGATTGGTGCTCTGGGTGCGCGACAGTTGCAGGCGTTGCTGGCGTATCTGGTGGTGGTCTCGGTGGGCACGCTGATGGCTGGCTTCGCCATGGGTAACGTAGCGGCATTGAGTGCTGCGCTTTATTACATGGTGCATAGCACGCTGATCAGCGGTGCTTTGTTCCTGCTGGCCGGCCTGGTGGTCGCCCAGCGTGACAGCGCCGGTGGCGATCTGCAGCAGGAGCGTGTGCTGCGTCAGCCGTTGGTGCTGGGTTGCATGTTCTTCTTTGCCTCAATCTCCGTGGCCGGGTTGCCGCCGTTCTCTGGTTTCCTCGGCAAGATGCTGCTGCTACGCGCGGCCGAGCCAGGCTGGCAGGCCTGGAGCCTGTGGCCGGTGATTCTGATTGGCGGTCTGTTGACCTTGGTGGCGCTGAGCCGCGCCGGTACCAGCCTGTTCTGGCTGGGCCATGGCGCGGATGCGTTGCCGTCGGAAGCCGAGCCGGCTGATCGTATCAGCCTGCTGGCGGCGTTGGGCCTGTTGCTGGCCAGCCCGCTACTGCTGATCGCTGCTGCCCCGATAATGGCGTATCTGGAGGCTGCCGCAGCGCAGTTGCTCGATCTGCAACCCTATCTGTCGATCATTGCCGGAGGTGCGGCATGAGGCGTTTGTTCCCCCACCCGCGGATGATGCTGGTGCTGACAGTGCTCTGGCTGCTGCTGGTCAACACCCTCAACCTGGGGCATATCCTGCTCGGGCTGTTTCTGGGGTGGTCGATCGTGCACCTGTGCGGCGATTTCTTGCTGACCGTGCCGAAAGTGCGCAAGCCCCTGGGTCTGCTGCTGTTCATTGGCAAGGTGTTCTACGACATCGTGGTGGCCAACCTGCAGGTGGTTAAGCTGGTGCTCGGACCGAAATCGCGTCTTGAACCGGCATTCGTCGAGGTACCGGTGGAGATAGAGGACGAGTTCGTCCTGTCGGCCCTGGCCTGCATCATCTCGCTGACGCCTGGCACCGTCTCTGCCGGCCTCAGCTCTGACCACAAGACACTGCTGCTGCACGGGCTCAACGTGCCGGATCGCGACGAGCTGATCGCCGAGGTCAAGAGTCGCTACGAAAAGCCGCTGCTGGAGATTTTCGAATGCTCGAGAACGTAGTCTTTCTGTGCATGGGCATCCTCACGCTGGCCATGTTGCTCAATGTCGCGCGTCTGGTCGAAGGGCCAAGCGTGGTGGATCGCGTCCTGGCCCTGGATACCCTGTATATCAACGCGCTGGCGCTGATCGTGCTGTTCGGCATCTGGCTGGCGTCGGACCTGTTCTTCGAAGCCGCACTGCTGATCGCAGTGATGGGCTTCGTCGGTACGGTTGCGGTGGGCAAACACCTGCTGCACGGCGACATCATCGATTAAGGGGGGAATGACCATGCCGTTCTGGCTGGAACTATTGATTTGCGCTTGCCTGATCCTGGGCAGCCTGTTCGCCCTGGTCGGTGCCATCGGGCTGTATCGCCTGCCGGATTTCTTTACCCGTCTGCATGGTCCGACCAAGGCCACCACGCTGGGGGTCGGCGGTACGCTGATCGCCTCGATGCTGTTCTTCGCTCACCACACAGGCAGCCTCAGCCTGCATGAGTTGCTGATCACGCTGTTCCTGTTCCTCACTGCGCCGGTCAGTGCGCACATCCTGTCCAAGGCGGCTATGCAGCAGAAGGTCGAGCTGTCCGAGCAGACCCGTGGTCAGCCGTGGGACGATGATCACTGATTCACTGTCAGGTACTTCTTGTGCCTGGCTGTCACTGTCGCCAGGCAATTCCCAGGCCTAGACTGCGCTCTGAAATCAAGTTCAGGGGGCGTTGGGTGCATGAGCGAGCTGGTCATTCGTCAGGCCGTTGCCAAGGATATCGAAGCGCTCTGCGCGTTGATTCTCGAGCACGGGCCCAATCCCTGGAATCATTTACCTGAAGTCGAAGTTCGCCAACATCTGCAGGATATTGAGACGAACGCGACGCTGGCGGTGTTGGCCGAGGAGCAGGGGCGACTGCTGGGGTTCGTCAGCTATCGTTTGACGCAGGATTTCGCCGCTCATCAACCTGCGGCGCGTGCCGGGCAGTTGCATGGCTATATCTGCGAGGCGGTGGTGCATCGCGACTGCGCGGGTCGCGGACTTGGTGCTCATCTGCTCACGGAGGCGGTGCAGGACTTATGGCGTCGGGACGTGTGCGACGTCTATATCGATCGCCACGAAGAGAATGCCGCATCGGCAGGGATGATGCGCAAGGCCGGTTTCAGTGAGCTGCTGACCTATGCCGACCCGGCGCGTCGTCCGAATGGCTCGCGGCGTTCGACGCTGTGCTGCCTGCGCCGCGAGGGCCTTTGACGCTTCTACGGCTGCGCGCTATCGAGACTGACCGATATCCGTGGGTTAGGTGCCTGTCACCTATCCTGATGAGCCCGCACGGTCCGTTGCGCCGTAACCCACCATTGGCGCAACGCACGACCATCGCCTGGTGGGTTACGCGGCGCACTGCGATGGCGCTGATCGGACATTCTCAGGCTTGGCGCCGCTAACCCACCCTGTGGGGTGCGTGATCCGAATAGGGCTTAGCTATTCAACCCAAGCATATCCTTGGCCACTGCTTCGGCCACACGAATGCCGTCGACGCCAGCAGAGAGGATGCCACCAGCGTAGCCGGCGCCTTCCCCGGCCGGATACAGGCCCTTGAGATTCAGACTCTGCAGATCATCGCCACGGGTGATGCGTACCGGCGATGAAGTGCGCGTTTCGATGCCGGTGAGTACCGCATCGGCCAGGTCGAAACCCTTGATCTGCTTGCCGAAGGCCGGTAGCGCCTCGCGGATGGCCTCGATGGCGAAATCCGGCAGCGACGGCGCCAGGTCACCCAGTTTCACGCCCGGCTTGTAGGACGGCTGCACCTCGCCAAGGGCGGTGGATGGCGTGCCCTTGATGAAGTCGCCGACCAGTTGCCCGGGCGCCTCGTAGTTGCGACCACCGAGCACATAGGCGTGCGACTCCAGGCGCTCCTGCAGTTCCACGCCAGCCAGCGGGCCGCCTGGGTAGTCCTGCTCGGGGGTGATGCCGACGACGATGCCGGCGTTGGCGTTGCGCTCGTTGCGCGAGTACTGGCTCATGCCGTTGGTGACCACGCGCTCCGGCTCGGAGGTGGCGGCGACCACAGTACCGCCCGGGCACATGCAGAAGCTGTAGACCGAGCGACCGTTGCTGGCGTGGTGCACCAGCTTGTAATCGGCAGCGCCGAGTTTTGGGTGGCCTGCGTATTTGCCCAGGCGGGCGCGGTCGATCAGCGACTGCGGGTGTTCGATGCGGAAGCCGACCGAGAAGGGCTTGGCTTCCAGGTACACGCCGCGGGCATGGAGCATGCGGAAGGTGTCGCGCGAGCTGTGGCCGAGGGCGAGCACCACATGGCGGCTGAGGATCTGCTCGCCACTTTCCAGTACTACGCCGGTGAGCTGATCGTCTTCGATCAGCAGGTCGCTGACACGCTCCTGGAAACGCACTTCGCCGCCGAGAGCCTTGATCTCTTCACGCATGGTGGCGACCACGCCGGTCAGGCGGAAGGTGCCGATATGCGGCTTGCTGACGTAAAGGATCTCGTCCGGCGCGCCAGCCTTGACGAACTCCTGCAGCACCTTGCGCCCGTGGTGATGCGGGTCCTTGATCTGGCTGTACAGCTTGCCGTCGGAGAAGGTGCCTGCGCCGCCTTCGCCGAACTGCACGTTGGATTCCGGGTTGAGCTGGTTCTTGCGCCAGAGGCCCCAGGTGTCCTTGGTGCGTTGGCGTACTTCCTTGCCGCGCTCGAGCACGATAGGGCGCAGGCCGGCCTGCGCCAGGATCAGAGCGGCGAAGATACCGCAGGGGCCGAAACCGACCACGATCGGGCGTTCGTCCAGCGGCGTTTCAGCTTTGCCCACTGGTTTGTAGGCGATGTCCGGTGCCGGGCCGACATGCTTGTCCTCACTCAGGCGAGCGAGCAGGGCGGCTTCGTCTTTCACCTCGCAGTCGATGGTGTAGATGAACGGCATGTCGCCGTACTTCTTGCGCGCATCGTAGCTGCGCTTGAACACGCTGAAGGTCAGCAGGTCATTGTCGGCGATGCCCAGGCGCTGGACGATAGCCGGGCGCAGGGCATCATCGGCATGGTCGAGGGGCAGTTTCAGTTCGGTCAGGCGAAGCATGGGCGGTGTCCTGGTTGGCCGGTGGTGATCCGGCAAGGTGAAGAAGGGGCGCGATTGTACGGGATTCGCTGCCCGGATGGAGGAGGCCGGCAATCTCGAACGACTGACGGCTTTGCTCCGTTGAGCGTAGGTGAACGATGTCTTCAACGCTGCGCAAGTACGGGTTCAGCTACGCTGGCGTTCGATCGCGCGCCCCCGAATGAACATCAGGGCAGCGCCCGCTAAGGCTGCTGCCGCGGCATAGACGATCACGGCTTGCGAGTCGAGGCTGTCGATGATAAGCCCTCCTAGAACCGCACCCGCGGCAATGGCGACCTGGAAGGTCGAGGACAGCAGGGCGCCAGCGCTTTCCGCGTGATCGGCGGCGGCGCGCGCGTTCCAGATCGAGATCGATACCGGGAAGGCGCCGAAGGCGAAGCCCCATAGCGCAATCGCGACGAAGGCAATGTTGGCCTGTGTGCCGAAAAGGATCAGCGTGAGTGCAACGGCAGCGATCAGGAACGAGCAACTGCTGACTGCCCAGGCCGGACTGCGCGCAGCGATGGCGCCGCCGGCAAGGTTGCCGAAAAAGCCGCTGACACCGAAGGCCAGCAAGGCAAGCGAGACGGTCGCGACATCCAGACGGGGAACCTCCTCAAGGAAGGGGCGGATGAAGGTCAGCGCGGCGAAGTGCCCGGAAATGACCAGCAGCCCGGTGCCGATGCCGACGACGACTGCGCGCCGTCTCAGGGCCGCCTTGAAGGACGCCAGGCCCGGTGCTGCCGTGGCCGGCAGTTTGGGCAGGGTCCGCATCTGGATCGCCAGCGCCACCACGCCAATACCGGATGCGGCCAGGAAGGTTGCCTGCCAGCCCCACAATTCTCCCAGGTAGGCACCCAGCGGGGCAGCGAAGATGGTGGCGAGCGAGATGCCCATCATGATGATCGAAATGGCCCGTGGCACCTTGTCCGGGGGCACCAGGCGCAGAGCGAGCGCAGCCATCATGGCCCAGAAGCTGCCGAGGGCGAAGCCCAGCAGCCCACGCGCGACCAACAGCACCGTGATATTCGAGGCATAGGCCGAAAGGATGCAGGAGAACACCAGCATGGCCATCAACCCCCAGACGATCTTCTGCCGATCCAGGCGGCCCGAGAACAGCACCACCAGTGGTCCGGCGAATGCGGCGACCACGGCGGTGGCGGTGATGGCCTGGCCCACCGCGCCGTTGGATACGCCCAGGTCCGCGGCCATCGGTGTCAGCAGGCTGATCGGCAGGAATTCCGCCGTGACCAGGCCGAAGGCGCCCAGGGCAAGAGAGATGACGGCCCACCACGCAGCAGATATGGATCGGGTGTCAGTAGATGAATCGGTATGGAGCATTACGGAATCCTTCATTTTCGTCTCCCGCTAGCTCCGCCGAACTGCACCAGTTCGAGCGAGGGCAACGGCCCTCCGGGGAATTGCGTCAGGCGCCCACCTTCGGCCAGCTCGCCAAGGTCGATAGCGGCGAAGCCCAGCCGTCAGTTGCTGCCGGGCAAGACACGCAGCTTCATCGACTTTGTGGTCGAGGCCTTCGAGCGGGAAGATTACGCGCGGCGTTTTGCCGGGAGTTAGGGCTAGCACCCCGTTGAGCGATCCAGGCCGGTGACACGTGGCGGGGCCACCGGCATTGGCGCGGCTCAGTTACGCATGGCGCCGAAGTGCGCGCAGCCACGCAGCACCTGGCCGTCGAGGCGCAGTTCGGCGCTGAGGTGGTTGACCGCGCCGCTCATGCCGTCGACGCAGCGCTGCGGTGCAACCCACAGATCCAGACGCTGACCGTTGGCTTCGCTGCTGAAACTCAGGCGACCGTCCGGCAGCTGTTCCTCCAGATAAGGCAGAGCCAACGGCTCCTGGTCAGGGCGGTTCAGTACCAGACCCTTGCTACCGACTTCCACTTGCCAGAACGGCTCGTTGCCGCTGGCGCGCAGGGCCAGGCGCTTGAAGTTGAGGTCGTCGCAGCCGTGTCCTTCACCTTGCAGGCGATAGATCTGGCTGACCTCGAAGCGACCATCGCTGCCCTTGCCCTGGCTGCCGCCCAGGCGCCCGGCCAGATCGGCGAACAGGCTGGCCTGGCTATCACTGCCAAGTTGCATGACTTCGCGCTCGATACCGGTGGTGTCGCCATCGACCAGCACGAAGCGACGCTGTTCCTGGCAGGGAGTGAACACCAGTTGACCATTTTCGACCTGGACTTGACCTTGCAAGCGAGTCGCTGGCGGTGGGCCTTCCGGCTTGCCGGTGTAGACCTGGCAGGCGGCCAGGAGGGGGAGGAGGGCGACGCTGGTAAGCAGGGAACGGGTGATGGACATGAGTCTCTCCAGATACGAGCGGCCACCATAGCCACAGCGCGACCCTGGCTCAAGCCGTTAGCATGAAAGTCGCGCAGCGACCTCCTCCCTGCTGTCCTTCTCCCTCTGGGAGAAGGTGGCGCGAAGCGCCGGATGAGGGGGCATACCACGCAGGCTTTCATTATTCGGCTGCTGTTGCGGCATACCCCGGCTTTGACTGAGCCGCACGAGTGCGGCCTAATTCGCCCCTTCATAAGCCGTCGAGCAGCTTCTGCAATGCCCAACCCCGCCATGCGTCCCAGCACGCTTCATTTGCCCCAGGGCCGCTGGGCGACGGTGCTCGATTGCCTGTGCGATCACTTTCCCGCCATCGACCGCTCCACCTGGCTGCAACGTATGGCGCGCGGTCGGGTGCTGGATGCGGCCGGTGCGCCTATCGGCCCCGAGCATCCTTACCGCGTCGGGCTCAAGGTGCGCTATTTCCGTGAGGTGCCGAACGAAACGCCGATTCCCTTCGACGAGCAGGTGCTGTGGCAGGACGAGCACCTGCTGGTCGCCGACAAACCGCATTTTCTGCCGGTGATGCCGGCCGGTGAATACGTTGAGCAGACCCTGCTGGCACGTCTGATCAAGCGCACCGGCAACCCAGATCTGGTGCCGATCCACCGCATCGACCGGCTGACGGCCGGCCTGGTGCTGTTCTCGGTCAACCCGGCCAGTCGCGGCCAGTATCAGGCACTGTTTCGCCAGCGTGCGGTGGAAAAGCGCTACGAGGCCATCGCTCCGGCATTGCCGCAGTTGCAGTTTCCCTACCTGCATCGTTCACGCATGGTCGAGGGTGAGCCATTCTTTCGCATGCAGGAAGTCGCGGGCGAGGCCAACAGCGAAACGCAGATCGAGGTGCTGGAGCGTCGGGGTGAGTTGTGGCGCTACGGGCTGTCGCCGGTGACCGGACGCAAGCATCAGTTGCGCGTGCATCTGGCCGGGCTCGGTGCGCCCATCGTCGGCGACGATTTCTATCCGCATTTGTTGGAGTCGCGTAATCAGCCGGATGACTACGGCAAGCCGCTCAAGCTGCTGGCGCGCGGCTTGCGCTTCGTCGACCCGGTCAGTGGTCAAGTGCGTGAGTTCCAGAGCGAATTGCAGCTGCAGTGGTAGCTTCCACTCGTGGGAGGGGCTTCAGTCGCGAGCTTTTCGCCGCTACGACTGCATGGATGCAGGAGGTAGAGCGAAGCAGGACGCCAGAGCCGAAAGCGTCTTCCACCGTGTGTTGCCGAAGGCATAAAAAAAGCCCGCACAAGGCGGGCTAAACGTGGCTCTTGCACCAGAGCTTGAATAAGGGTTCGGCGAGGAACATCACCAGAAACAGCCGTAGCACCTGCAGGGCAGTGACCAGCGCTACCGATAGCTGCAAGGCTTCGGCGGTCAGACACAGCTCCGTGATACCGCCCGGCATCATGCCCAGCATCAACGACAGATGGTCTTCGCCGGCCAGCCAGCCAAGGGCTTCGCCGAGTGCGGCAGCGGCGATCATCGCCAGCAGGGTGAAGGCCAGCACGCGGGCGAGAAAACCCGGCGCGCTGCGGAAGAAGGCGCGGTCGAAGTGACAGCCCAGGGCGCAACCGATCAGCCATTGGCCGAGCTGACCGAGGCCCTGCGGCAGGCCCAGATGCAGATCGAAACCGGCGCTGGCAACGGCGCAGGCAGTCAGCGGGCCAAGCATCCAGGGGTTGGGTTGTTTCAGACGTCCCCAGAGCATTGCCAGCACAGCGCCTGCGGCGAGCAGACCAATCAGCCAGGTCCAGTCCACCGGTGCACGAGGTGGCGCGCTGACATCGGGCAGGCCCCAGGTGAACAACGCCGGAATCAGCAGCACCACCAGCAGCAGGCGCAGGCTATGCGCCGCAGCGACACGTGCGGGTTGCGCATCGTGACGCAGGGCCAGATTGACCATCTCGCTGGCGCCGCCAGGCATGCTGGCGAAGAAGGCGGTAGCGCGGTCTACGCCGGCACGGCGCAGGATTGCGATGCCGATCAGGCTGAGCAGAAGCGTGCCGAAAGCGCCCATGACGATAACGGGCAAGTGGCTGAGCACCTGTTCCAGCACGTCGCTGGTGAAATGCAGGCCGATGCCGCTGGCCACCAGCCACTGGCCGGCCTTGCGCCCGCCGGGCAGTTCACTGAAGGGGCGGTCGGCCAGACAGCGCACGGCGATGACCGCCAGCAGGGAACCGACCATCCACGGCAAAGGCCAGCCGGCGAGGCTGGCCAGGTAACCGCCGACCACTCCGGCCAGCGGCGTTACCCAAAGATCACGCGGCAGTGGCATCAGCCCCAGCCTTGATCTGCTTGCGGCGACGCATCCAGCGGATGCCCGGTAGGGCCAGCATCAGTGCAACAAGCGCCCACAGCACCAGGGTGATCGGGCTGCCCCAGAGGATGCCCAGGTCACCAGCGGAGATGGACAGCGCGCGACGCAGGTTGTCCTCCATCATCTCACCCAGTACGAAGCCGAGAATCACGGCCGAGAGTGGGAAATCCAGCTTGCGCAGGATATAGCCAAACACGCCAAGCGCGATCATCAATACCAGGTCGAAGGTCGTGCTGTGCACCGCGTAGACACCGACCATGCTGATCACGGTAATAGCGGGTACCAGCACCCAGTTCGGCACGCTGAGCATGCGTGAGAACAGGCCGACCAACGGAATGTTCATCACCAGCAGGATGACGTTACCGATGAACAGCGAGGCGATCAGGCCCCAGACCACGTCGGGCTGCTGTTCGAACAGCAGCGGGCCAGGCGTGATGTTGTACAGAGTCAGCGCACCGATCATCACCGCGGTGGTGCCCGAACCGGGTACGCCAAGGGTCAGCATCGGGATAAGCGAGCCGCAGGCCGAGGCGTTGTTGGCTGACTCGGGAGCGGCCAGGCCGCGCAGGTCGCCTTCACCGAACTTGCCCTTGTCACCCGCCAGACGCTTTTCGGTCATGTAGGTCATGGCGCTGGCGATGGTCGCACCGGCGCCCGGCAGTACGCCAATGACGAAGCCGGCGACCGAGCTGCGAATCATGGTCCAGAAGGTGAAGCAGTATTCCTTGAAGTTGAACAGCACGCGGCCGCTGGCTTTCACGGCCTTCTGGCCGTTGTGGGTGTTTTCCAGCATCAGCAGAATTTCGCTGACACTGAAGAAGCCGATCACCACGATGACGAACTGGATGCCGTCGGACAGGCTGACGCTGTCGAAGGTGAAGCGGTAGACCCCGGTAGTGGAGTCGACCCCTACCGTGGCCAGGGCCAGGCCGATCAGGGCCGAGAGCAAGGTCTTGACCGGCTTGTCGCCGACCATGCCGCCGAGGCAGGCAATCGCGAAGATCATCAGCACGAAGTACTCGGCCGGGCCGAAGGCCACTGCCCATTTCGCCAGGATCGGCGCGAACAGCACCACGCCGCAGGTGGCGATCATGCTGCCGGTGAAGGAGCTGACTGCAGACAGCGACAGGGCGATACCCGCTTTGCCCTGACGTGCCAGCGGGTAGCCGTCGAGGGTGGTCATCACCGCGGCGGCGTCGCCTGGCACGTTGAGCAGAATGGCGGAAATACGCCCGCCGTATTCGCAGCCCAGATAGACGGCAGCGAGCAGAATCAGTGCGGTTTCCGGCGGCAGGCCTAGGGCGAAGGCCAATGGCAGCAGCAGGGCGACGCCGTTGATCGGGCCCAGGCCTGGCAGCAGACCGACGATGGTGCCAACGAAGGCACCGAACAGGGCAACCAGCAGGTTGGTCGGCCGGGTGGCGACGTCAAAGCCCTGCATCAGAAAATGTAATGTTTCCATCTCAGCTCTCCACCAACGCTTCGAACACGCCCAGTGGCAGCGGCACGTCTAGCGCATAATCGAACAATGCATACAGCAGCACGCCCATCAGAACGCCGCTAATCAGGCACGGCAGCACACGGCCCGTGAACAGCAGGCCCAGGACGAAGGTGGCCAGTGCAGTGCTGAGGACGAAGCCCAGGGGCTCGAAGAGCAGGGCATAGGCCAGCAGGGTGAGGATGCATAAGCCTGCACGCTGCAGCGCCTGGCGGGTGAGTTTCTCGGTGTCCGCGCCTGGCTTGAACACCAACCAGGCAGCACCAGCGCCCATCAGAGCCAGCAGTAACAACGGATAGGCACGAGGACCAACCGGGTCATAGGCAAAGGGAGCCTGGAAACCCCAGGCGATGACTGCGAGAACGGCGCACAACAGCAGCCAGATCGCAGCGAACAGGCGAACGTACATAGCAATGGTCTCTTGCGTAGGGACAGAATTGAACGGCGGTGCAGTTCAATAGCGGGTTCGGCGTCGGGCGACGCCGAACCCGCTGATGCACTTATTCCTGCATCAGGCCGAATTCACCGGCCAGGGTCTTGTACTCGGCAACCTGCTTGTGCACCAGGGTATCGAGGTCATCACCGGTAACCGATAATGGCAGCAGGTCGCGTTGTTCACGCAGCTTGGCGAACTCTTCGCTGGCCAGCAGGGTGTCGAACTGCTGTTTCCACCAGTTGAACTGCTCGTCGCTGACTTCCGGGCCCATGTAGAAACCGCGGATCACCGGCCAGGTGATGTCGTAGCCCTGCTCTTTGGCTGTCGGGATCTCGGCCAGCTTGCCCGGCAGACGCTCATCAGAGAGCACCGCGAGGATGCGCACTTTTTTCGCCTCCAGCTGCGGGGTGACTTCACCCAGGCCGCTGCTGGTGACCTGTACATGGCCACCGAGCATGGCGGTGAGGGTTTCACCGCCGCCTTCGAAGGCAACATAGCGCAGGTTCTTCGGCTCGATCCCGGCCAGGCGGGCGATCAGCGCGGTCTGCATCCAGTCCTGCCCACCGATGGTGGCGCCAGCGCCGAAGACGATGCTGGAAGGATCTTTCTTCAGGGCCTGAACCAGATCATCGAGGTTCTTGTACGGGGAGTCGGCACGCACGGTGATCGCGCCGTAGTCGGTACCGACTGCGGCCAGCCAACGTACGGCGTTTTCGTCATAACGACCGAACTTGCCCTGTGCCAGGTTCAGCAGCGAGCCCGAGGAGAAGGCGGTGATGGTGCCTGGGTCCTTGGCGCGCTGGGCAACCACGGCGTTGTAGGCCACGGCGCCAACGCCGCCTGGCATGTAGGTGACGCGCATCGGTGCCTTGAGCAGGCCTTCGTCTTTCAGGCCACTCTGGGCCAGTTTGCAGGTCAGGTCGAAGCCGCCGCCGGGTTTGGCCGGAGCGATGCATTCGGGGCGCTTGGGTTCGGCGGCCAGCAGTTGGCTGGCGAAGGCCAGGCAGGCAGTCGCCAATGCGGCGCGGGTCAGTACGGATTTCATGACGGATGATTCCTCGTGTGTCTTGTTGTTGTTTACCAAATCGGCAGGGTATAGCCGACGATGACGCGGTTCTCGTCCGCGTCGCGGGCGAAGTCGGAGCGGAAGCTGGCGTTGCGCACGCGTACGTAGAGGTCCTTGAGCGGGCCGGTTTGCACCACGTACTTGAACTCGATGTCGCGTTCCCATTCGCCGCCACGGTCATCGGAACCGGCGACACGGGCGTCATCGCCACGGATGTAGCGGGTCATGAAGGTCAGGCCGGGAACCCCGATGCTGGCGAAGTTGTAATCGTAGCGGGCCTGCCAGGAACGCTCGTCGGCGTTGGCGAAGTCGTTGATCTGCACGAAGTTGACCAGAAACGGATCGCTGCCATCGATATAGGCGAAGCCAGTGTCGCCGCTCATGTCCTGGAAGCCCAGGCCGAACTTGTGCGCACCCAGGCCGTAGCTGACCATGGCGTTGAAGGCCTGGTTGTCGACCTTGCCTGCATTGGCTGCGCCGCTGTCACGGCTGACGATGTATCGCACGTCGCTGCTCAGGGTGCCGGCGCCGACTTTATGGCTGCTGAGCAGGCCGAAGAAGTGCTGGCGATAGATGTCATCCAGGTCGGCGAAGTAGTAACGACCGGTGAAACCAGGCGCGAACTTGTAGTCGATGCCGGCGAGGTCGAGGTGGTCGGCTTCGATGCCGGAGGCGAAGCGGTTGTTCTTGGCGTTGAGCACCATCTCCTCGGAGTTGGTCGAGGCGCGGTCGATGACCTTGTCCAGGCGACCACCGGTGAAGGTCAGGCCTTCCAGTTCGGAGGAGGTCAGCAGACCGCCCTCGAATACCTGTGGCAGCAGACGGCTATCGCTGGCCTTGACCACCGGCAGCTCGGGCACATGCGAGCCGTA
This sequence comes from Pseudomonas sp. NY15364, assembly GCF_048068235.1. Lineage (NCBI taxonomy): Bacteria > Pseudomonadati > Pseudomonadota > Gammaproteobacteria > Pseudomonadales > Pseudomonadaceae > Pseudomonas > Pseudomonas sp. NY15364. The sequence continues at coordinate 63,166 of NZ_JBLUPX010000024.1, forward strand.
GCGCAGTTCGGTAGAGGAAATCTTCACTTTGGCGGTGGCGCTCAGGCGGCCGAATTCGTCAGGTGTGCCGCCATCATCCTGGACGGGCAGTAGGTCGGTTCCTGTACGGCCCTTGCCCGAGTCGAGCTTGATCCCCAGCAGGCCCATGGCATCCAGACCGAAGCCTACGGTGCCTTCGGTGTAGCCGGACTTGACGTCCAGCCAGAAAGCCTGACCCCATTCTTCACGTTTGTTCTGCTGTTTTCGAGGTTGCGTATTTTCGCGGAAGTCTCGATTGAGGTAGATGTTGGTAGCGGTGAGGCTGGCGCTGCTGTCTTCGATGAAGGCGGCGTTGGCGAGGGGGGCAGCGCCGGTAGCGGCGATGGCCAGGTAGAGCAGGCGGACAGGCGGCAGGGCCTGGCGTGAGGCAGCGAGCATCATGTGGTCTCCGTTTTTGTTCTTGTCGCCACCTGGCACCACTGCCAGGTCGCTTGAGCAGGTGGATCGAGCCACCTTGAAACGATGCTATGAGGGCAAGCTTTCACTAGGCTTTCATAGCCGAAAGATTTTCATGATGGTGTGTTGTTACGTCATGGCGGGTCACGCAGGGAAACAAACAAATGCTGCTTTGGCATTTGAGCAATTCACAGCAGCCGTGGCGGCGCTACACTGCGCGCCTTTAACGAAGCTGCAGCTGGAGGTGGCGGTGCGGATTCTGCTGGTCGAAGACCATCCGCAATTGGCGGAAAGCGTGGCCCAGGCGCTGAAAGGAGCCGGCTGGACGGTGGATGTGCTGCATGATGGCGTCGCCGCTGATCTGGCACTGTCCAGCGAGGACTACGCGCTGGCGATTCTCGATATAGGCCTGCCACGCCTGGACGGATTTGCCGTGCTTGCGCGCCTGCGTGACCGTGGCCAGACCCTGCCGGTACTGATGTTGACCGCGCGTGGCGAGGTCAAGGATCGCGTCCATGGCCTCAATCTCGGTGCTGATGACTACCTGGCCAAACCTTTCGAACTCACCGAACTGGAGGCGCGGGTCAAGGCGTTGCTGAGGCGTAGCGTGCTCGGTGGTGAGCAATTGCAGCGCTGTGGCGATCTGGTCTACGACCTGGGCGCCCGCCGTTTCAGCCTCGAGGGCGAGGCTCTTAGTCTCACTGCCCGCGAACAGGCTGTGCTCGAGGCGATGATCGCCAGGCCGGGGCGGGTGATGAGCAAGGAGCAACTGGCGGCGCAGGTGTTCGGTCTGGATGAGGACGCCAGCCCGGATGCCATCGAAATCTACATCCACCGCCTGCGCAAGAAGCTCGAGGGCAGTGCCGTACGCATCGTCACCTTCCGTGGTCTCGGCTACCTGTTGGAAGCGGTCGAGGCATGAGCCGTGGTGTCAGTCTGCGCGGGCGTCTGCTGCGGCGTCTGGCGCTGCTGTTGTCGTTGATCCTGCTGCTGAGCAGCTTCAGTGCCTATTGGAGTGCGCGCCGCGCAGCTGATACCGCCTATGACCGTACGCTGCTGGCATCGGCGCGCGCGGTGGCCGATGGTCTGTATGCCGAGGACGGCCGGTTGCGCGCCAATATTCCCTATGTCGCGCTCGATACCTTCGCCTACGACAGCGCCGGACGCATCTACTACCAGGTGCTCGACCTTCAGGGTAATCAGGTTTCCGGCTATGAGGACCTGCCGCCAGCGCCGCCGGGCACGCCACGTACTGACGATTATCCGGCGCTGGCGCACTTCTACGACGCCGAGTACCGCAACCAGGGTGTACGCGTGGTCAGCTTTCTGCAGCCAGTCAGCGAGCCGCAGCTAAACGGTATCGCCGAAATCCGCGTGGCGGAAACCCAGGGTGCACGCGAGCGCATGGCCCGCGAATTGTTGATCGGTACCTTGTGGCGCATGGGGTTGCTGTCGGTCAGCGCGCTGCTGCTGGTGTGGTTGGCGGTGAATCTGGCGCTGCGGCCGCTGGAAGCGCTACGTCGGGAAGTGGCTGAGCGGGCCAGCGATGACCTGCAGCCGCTGCCGGACGGCGGGTTGCCACGTGAGGTGCTGCCGCTGGTGGAAACACTGAACCAGTTTAACCAGCGCCTGCAGGGACTGTTCGAGAGGCAGTCGCAGTTCATTGCCGATGCCGCCCATGAATTGCGAACGCCTCTGGCGGCGCTGAAAGCGCGTATCACTCTAGGCTTGCGTGCCGAGCAGCCCGAGCAATGGCGTAGCACGCTGGAGCAGGTGGCGCAGCAGGGCGACCGCCTGACGTTGTTGGCCAATCAACTGCTGTCGCTGGCACGTATCGAGAGTGGTGCGCGAGCCATTACCGAAGGCGGTGCTCAGCGTATCGATCTCAGTCAGTTGGCGCGTGAACTGGGGCTGGCCATGGCGCCACTGGCTCATGCCCGTGGTGTCGCGCTGGCGCTGGAGGCTGATCAGTCGGTGTGGATCGATGGCGAGCCCACGTTGCTCAACGAGTTACTCAATAACCTGCTCGACAACGCGCTGGCGCATACGCCAGCCGGTGGCAACCTGATCATCCGCACCCTGGCTCCTGCCGTGCTGGAGGTAGAGGATGACGGTCCGGGGATTCCCGAGTCCGAGCACGAGAAAGTCTTCGAGCGCTTCTACAGGCGCAGCAATCTGGGCAATGGTGCGGGGCTCGGGCTGGCCATCGTGGGTGAGATCTGTCGCGCCCATCAGGCTCGTATCAGCCTGCATCAAGCGCAGCCGCATGGCCTGCGGGTACGTGTCGAGTTTCCGTTATCAGTGGCTGAGGCTTAGCGGCTGCTGAATCTCCAGCAGATATTGGGAAACCTTGCCACTGTCGCGCAATTGATTCAGGCCACGATTGAAGCGCTGCATCAGCTCGGCGTTGCCCGGTACCTCTCGCGACAGCAGCAGGTGCAGGCTGTCGCTGCGCAGAGGCTTGCGATGAAAGCTCAGGCGCTGGCGTTCGGCAGCGCTGAATTTCTTATAGAGCAGGTCGAAGCCCACCACCTTGTCCACGGGAAACACATCGATGCGCCCGGCCAGCAACTGGCGCAGGCCCTGTTCATCACCGGTCAGGCGTACCACCTCGAGCTCTCCGGCCGCTTCGGCACGTTGAAAGGCTTCGCCGTAGTCATAGCCACGGGTACCCGCAATGCGCAGGCCGCGCAGATCCGCGACATCGTTCCAGTCAAACGCGTGGGTCTTGCGATGAAGCAGGTAGTAACCGCTTTCGACCACCGGCTCGCTGATGTGAAAGTGTTGTTCACGTTCGGGGTTGGCAAGCCAGACGGCGCTGCCGTCGCGCGTACCTTGTTCGGCCATTTTCAGCGAGCGTGCCCAGGGGTGAAATTCCCATTGCACTTCGACGCCTTGCAGCGCAAATGCCTCGGCGACGATGCGTGAGGCCACGCCATGGTGGGGCAGGGTTTCCCCGAGGTACGGCGGCCATTCGCCGTTGGTGAGTCGCACCTGCTCGGCAGCCTGGGCGCTGCTGAGCATCAGGACGAGCAGGAGAAATGCGTAACGCATGGCTCTACTTCCTCAAGCGAATGGCTCGAGTGTAGAGGCATTTTGTGATCTGCGTCCCTGTAGATCACGCTTCGGGCCGTCGCGCAGCGACGTCAAAAATTGCTCCCGACAATTTTTTGCCATCCATGGCGAGATGCTTTACTGCAGCATGCTCATGGCTGCTTCCATGGCGGCGGAAAGGTCTTCGTCGGCCTGCATGTCGACCTGCGGGTCCAGGCCAAGCTTGGAGAATGCCGGTACCTTGCTCCAGTCCAGCTGGGTGTAGGGGTGCTCGCTGCCCAGGTAGCTTTGCAGGGTGGCGACCTGAACGATATCGACGTAATCGACCTTGGCCGAGTCGCGGGTGAAATCCAGATACTGGCTCGGCACGATGGCGATGGGCTCGGGGAACTCCCAGGTTCGCAGGATCTTGTCGCCGATGATCGGGTGAATCTGCTCGATCACGTGATTGAGGCTGATGGAGTCGGCCAGCAGTTCGTTGTGTTCTTCGGCATAGGTGAGGATCGGCAGCACGCCGATCTGGTGCACCAGGCCGGCGAGGGTGGCCTGATCCGGCATCAGGCGGGTGTAGTGACGGCACAACACGTGACAGATACCGGCGATCTCGGTGCTCTTGTTCCACACCTCGCGCATCTTGCGGTCGACCACGTCGCTGGTGGCCTGGAACATCTGCTCCATGGCCAGGCCGGTGGCCAGGTTGCAGGTGTAATTGATGCCCAGACGGCTGACGGCCATCTGCAGGTCGGTGATTTCCTTGTTGCTGCGCAGCAGCGGGCTGTTGACCACCTTGATGATGCGCGCGGTGAGGGCTGCGTCGTTACCGATTACCTTGCTGATTTGGGGAATGCCCACATCCGGGTCTTCCGCTGCTTCACGCACCCGCAATGCCACCTCGGGCAAGGTGGGCAGTACCAGCTCATCGTTCTCGATGGCGTGGATCAGTTCCTGTTGGACTTTTTCGGCAAGCTTGCTCATGAAATAGCTCTCTTAGGCGATCCGATGCGGCGCCGGGGAAGTTTAGTCAGCGCTGGATTTCCTGGTCGGCATCCAGCTGATAAGGCAGATCGAGCAGGGTCAGCGTCGGGCCCTCACTGCTGCCGAGGTGAATACGGCCGTCGTTCACGGCATCTTCCTGCAGCACGGCGAGCAACTCGATGGCGTCGCCGGCCTGGGCCGCCAGCACCACTTCACCGACGCTGGAGCCATGCACCGGGGAGAACAATTCGATGCCGACGGCCGGCAGCTCGGAGCCGACCAGGCGCAGCCGCTGCAGGCGTCGCTTGAGCTTGCCCAGGTACTGCATGCGCGCGACGATCTCCTGGCCGGTGTAGCAGCCCTTCTTGAAGCTTACGCCGCCGAGGGCCTGCAGGTTGATCATCTGCGGAATGAACAGCTCACGTGTGGCGCCGAACACCTGGCCCACGCCGGCACGAACCTGAGCCAGTAGCCAGTCGTTCAGCGGCGCCTGCGGCAGCGCGGCGGCCAGGCGGCCTTGCAGTTGTTCTGTTTCGGCGGCCGGAGCCCACAACTCGGCACGGCCATCGCTCAGGCGCACGGCAATTAACGGTCCAGCGCTGGTGATGGAGTCGCTGGCAGAGCCCAATTGCAGGCCAAGCTCGCCGAGCACGGCGTCGCCGCCGGCCAGGCCGAAACGGACCCAGGCGGCGCTTTCATCGCTGAGCTTGGATTTGGAGAACACCGCATATTTCTGCAGATCGGCCTGCTGCGACTCGATCAGTTCGCGTGCCATGGCCAGCAGATAGCCGTCTTCCACCGGGACGATGCGAAAGCTCGACAGCATGCGGCCCTTGGGCGTGCAGCGGGCGCCAAGACTGGATTGGCTGGCGCTGAGGTAATTGAGGTTGCAGGTCACTTGGCCCTGCAGGAACTTGGCTGCGTCCGCGCCGCGAACGGCGAGCAGGCCTTCGTGATCGAGGAGGGTGAAGTAAGCGCTATCGGCCATGATGCAAATCGAATCGCTGAATAAAGGTCAGGGGCATCATCATAGTGGGCAGGGCAGTGCCTTGTCAGCGCAATTGCGCAGCGTCGCGGTGAACAGCGACGCAATTCGCCGTTATACTGCCGGCCTCGTTCGAGGAGTCCGTTGCATGGTTGAGCAAAGTGAACTGAATCGCCTGTTCTGGCATAGCCGCCGTGGCATGTTGGAGCTTGATGTGCTGCTGGTACCTTTCGTCAAGGAGGTGTACCCGAGCCTGGATGCCGAGAACCAGGCGCGCTATCGCAAACTGCTGGAATGCGAGGATCAGGACATGTTTGGCTGGTTCATGCAGCGCGGCGAGCCCGAGGATGCCGACTTGCGTCACATCGTGCGCATGATCCTGGACCGTGTCCAACCCAAGTGATGTTTTCGAGTGCCGTTGGCAGCCATCACGCTGGCTGCTGAGGCTCTATCTGTCGGTCCTGGCGTTGGCCTTGCTGGCGCCGTGGCTGGCCGACATTCCCACCTGGTCGAAGCTGCTGTCATTCGTGGCGTGCCTTGCGCATGCCGCCTGGGTGCTGCCGCGACACGTTCTGCTGACGGCGCCGAAGGCCATCACCGGACTGCGCCGTGATGGATTCGGCTGGCATCTATACAGCGCTGCAACTGGCTGGCAGGCGGTGCAACTACGTCCTGACAGCCTGGCCTTGCCGCTGGTCGTGGTGCTGCGCTATCGCTTGCCAGGCCAGCGCTTCAGTCGCGGCTCGTGCATCCCGTGTGACGCGTTGGCGCCGGAGCAGCACCGGCGCCTGCGTTTGCGCCTGAAGTTCAGCCGGCGGCGCTGGGCTGAGCCTGGGGCGTCGGCGTCAGGATAGTGTCGCGGGCTTCGGCCAACTGCTCGGGGTAGTCGAGGGTGTAGTGCAGCCCGCGGCTCTCATGGCGCTGCATGGCTGAGCTGATCATCAGCTCGGCGACCAGGGCGAGGTTACGCAGCTCGATCAGGTCGCGACTGACCTTGTAGTTCGAGTAGAACTCATCGATCTCGTCCTGCAGCAGGCGCACGCGATGTTGCGCGCGCTGCAGGCGCTTGTTGGTGCGCACGATGCCGACGTAGTCCCACATGAAGCGGCGCAGCTCGTCCCAGTTGTGGGCGATGATCACGTCCTCGTCCGAGTCGGTCACCTGGCTGGCGTCCCAGTCCGGCAGGTCGCTGGGCATCTCGATCGTGTTCAACTGCTCGGTGATATCCGCGCAGGCCGAGCGCGCATAGACGAAGCATTCGAGCAGCGAATTGCTGGCCATGCGGTTGGCGCCATGCAGGCCGGTAAAGCTGGTTTCGCCGATGGCATACAAGCCTGGTACGTCGGTACGGCCATGCTGATCGACCACCACACCGCCGCAGGTGTAATGCGCTGCGGGGACGACCGGGATGGCCTGCTTGGTGATGTCGATGCCAAAGCCCAGGCAGCGCTCGTAGACAGTGGGGAAGTGACTCTTGATGAACTCGGCTGGCTTGTGACTGATGTCCAGATAGACGCAGTCGACACCCAGGCGCTTCATTTCATGGTCGATGGCGCGGGCAACGATATCGCGCGGTGCCAGTTCGGCGCGTTCGTCGAAGCGCTGCATGAAGCGTTCGCCATTGGGCAGCTTGAGCAAGCCGCCTTCGCCACGTACGGCTTCGGTGACCAGGAAGCTCTTGGCTTGTGGGTGATACAGGCAGGTGGGGTGGAACTGGTTGAACTCCAGATTGCCGACGCGGCAGCCGGCACGCCAGGCCATGGCAATGCCGTCGCCGCAGGCGCCGTCCGGGTTGCTGGTATAGAGGTAGACCTTGGCTGCGCCGCCGGTGGCGAGAATCACGAAGCGCGCGCTGAAGGTGTCCACTTCACCGCGAGCACGATCCAGTACGTAAGCCCCCAGACAGCGCTCACCATCCAGGCCTAGCTTGCGTTCGGTGATCAGGTCGACGGCGACGCGTTGCTCCAGTAGTTCGATGTTCGGGCGTTGCCGGGCCTGCTCCAGCAGCGTATTGAAGATCGCTGCGCCGGTAGCGTCGGCTGCGTGAATGATGCGTCGATGGCTATGGCCACCTTCGCGGGTCAGGTGGAACTCGAAACCGCCATCCTCGCGCGCGGTTTCATCGTCGCGGGTAAAAGGCACGCCCTGGTCGATCAACCACTGGATGGCTTCGCGGCTGTGTTCTACCGTGAATCGCACTGCGTCTTCGCGGCACAGGCCGGCGCCTGCGTCGAGGGTGTCGGCGACATGGGATTCGACCGTGTCGGTGTCGTCCAGGACTGCCGCTACACCACCTTGCGCCCAGTAGGTCGAGCCGTTGGCAAGATTGCCTTTGCTCAAGACCGCGATGCGCAAGTGGGTTGGAAGGGTAAGGGCGAGGGTCAGGCCGGCGGCACCGCTGCCGATAACCAGAACGTCGTGCTGGAAGTGTTGGCTCATGTCCGAGTTCCGCGTGAAAGCGAGCCCTAGTATATAGAGAGGGGCAGCGGCACAATAGGTGGCTTATGACCGACCGTGGTGCTCGGGAACTTTCTTAGTCATTAAGGTTCCATAGAGGGTCGCCCATATAAGGGAGAGCGCTTGCGCGTGCCTGCATCTGAAGTCAGCGGAGGGTGTGGGAAATGAGCGGCGATAAGATTATTTGCGCGAGCGGAAAGGTTCCGCTGGCGCCATTCCTGGCAGAGAAAAGTAATCTCTGCGGGAAGCTTGCTTGGAGGGGAGAACTTTTGCGTAAGACCCGAGTCTATCTTGGCAAGCTGATTCGCTTACGGGCGCAAGCCTCCTCCAAGCCTAGTGAGGAGCGTGCATGCTAACCCAGGAAGATGATCAGCAACTGGTCGAGCGAGTGCAGCGTGGTGACAAGCGTGCCTTCGATCTGTTGGTGCTGAAGTATCAGCACAAGATCCTCGGTTTGATCGTGCGATTCGTGCACGACACCCACGAGGCTCAGGATGTCGCTCAGGAGGCGTTCGTTAAAGCCTACCGAGCGCTTGGAAACTTTCGCGGGGACAGCGCGTTCTATACATGGCTGTACCGCATCGCCATCAATACGGCGAAGAATTATCTGGTGTCCCGCGGTCGGCGGCCGCCGGATAGTGATGTAAGTAGCGATGACGCGGAGTTCTACGATGGCGATCACGGCCTCAAGGACATCGAGTCACCGGAGCGGGCATTGCTGCGCGACGAGATCGAAGCCACCGTGCATCGAACCATCGCCCAGTTGCCAGATGACCTACGCACGGCTCTGACCTTGCGTGAGTTTGAAGGTCTGAGTTACGAGGACATTGCCGGTGTCATGCAGTGCCCGGTAGGAACAGTGCGTTCACGGATCTTCCGTGCACGTGAGGCAATTGATAAGTCCCTGCAGCCTCTGCTGCAGGAAACCTAAGGCAGCGGCGACAGCCAAGAGAGGAACGCCATGAGTCGTGAAACCCTGCAGGAATCGCTGTCCGCGGTGATGGATAACGAAGCGGACGAACTGGAACTGCGGCGTGTGCTCGCAGCCAGCGAAGATGGCGAGCTACGTGGCACCTGGTCGCGTTACCAGGTCGCCCGTGCAGCCATGCATCGTGAACTGTTGGTGCCGCAACTGGATATCGCATCTGCGGTGTCTGCGGCGCTGGCCGACGAAGCCGTTCCAACACGCAAAGCACCCATCTGGCGTAGCGTCGGGCGTGTAGCCGTAGCAGCGTCGGTGACTGTTGCGGTGCTGGCGGGTGTACGCTTCTATAACCAGGATGACCTGAGTGGTGCTCAACTGGCCCAGCAGGAAGCCTCTCCGGTGCTTTCGGTACCTCAGGTGCAAGGTCCTGCATTGCTCGCTGGTTACAACAGCAGCGAGGAAGTCGGCGAAGCAGCTGAAGCTGGCACTGCCAGCTGGCATGAGCAGCGCCTGCCGAACTACCTGCGTCAACATGCGCAGGAAGCCGTGATGGGTAGCGGTGAAACCGCTCTGCCTTATGCTCGTGCTGCAAGTCTGGAAAACCGCTAAGCGCTAAGGAGTCACATGCGCGCGATTCCCCTCTACCTTCTCGGTGGTCTGCTGGCTCTGCCGGTTCAGGCCTCCGAGGTGCAGGACTTGCTCGGGCGCCTCGCTGCGGCAGAGCGCCAGCAAAGCTTCCAGGGTACGTTCATCTATGAGCGCAATGGGAGTTTTTCCACCCATGCCGTGTGGCATCAGGTGGAAGAAGGGGGCGAAGTTCGCGAGCGCCTTCTGCAGCTCGATGGTCCTGCCCAGGAAGTATTCAAGGTCGATGGTCAGGCTCAGTGCGTCAGTGGCGCGTTGGTCGATCAGGTCAGTGAGGGGCAAGCCTGGCCTGCCCGTCAGCTGGATGCCGAGCAACTGAGCAACTGGTACGACATTCGTGTCGCCGGTCAGTCGCGCATCGCCAATCGTCCTGCCGACGTTCTGGTGTTGGCGCCCAAGGATCAGCACCGTTACGGCTTCGAGTTGCACCTGGATCGAGAAACCGGCCTGCCGTTGAAATCTCTGCTCTTGAACGAGCGCGGTCAGCTTCTGGAGCGATTCCAGTTCGCTCAGCTGGATACCTCCGCCCCCGTGGCGAGCGCCATGCAACCGAGTTCGGGATGTCGTCCGGTACGTTTGCGTGCTGCCGACAGCATGGCCGAAGGCAGCTGGCGTTCGGATTGGCTGCCTCCAGGCTTTACCTTGACTGCCGCGCAGCTACGTCGTGATCCTTCTTCTGATAACCCTGTCGCCTACATGATGTACGGCGATGGTCTGGCACGATTCTCGGTTTTCCTTGAGCCCTTGAAAGGCAGCGTTGTTGATGAAGCGCGCAGCCAGCTGGGGCCGACCGTTGCCGTTTCGCGGCGCATGAGCACCGATGCAGGTGACGTGATGGTTACCGTGGTCGGTGAGATTCCTTTGGGTACTGCCGAGCGTATCGCCCTGTCCATGCGTGCCGGAGTGCCTGAACAGGCTAGCCAATGATCGAAGAGCAGGGGCGTGTAGTGGCGCTTGAGCCCGGCGCTGTCTGGGTCGAGACGCTACGCAAGAGCACCTGCTCGAGTTGTTCGGCCAATGCGGCGTGCGGTCAGGGGTTGATGGATCGTCTCGGCGTAGGTCGGCAGCGCGGTTACGTGCGCGCCCTCAGTCAAACGCCGCTGGCCGTCGGCGACACCGTGATCATCGGTGTGCGCGAAGATCTGCTGGTGCGCAGTTCTCTTCTGGTTTATCTGCTTCCTCTTCTGGGTCTGTTCGCCGCTGCGCTGCTGGCGGACGGTCTGGGTCTGTCCGAGCCTCTGGTGATCTTCGCCGGCCTGAGTGGTCTGCTTGCCAGTTGGCTATTGGTTCGCTGGCGCGCTGCTCGCGTTGCCGAGAACCCCTTATTACAGCCCGTTGTCCTACGTGCGCTGCTGGTGCCTGTACCAGCGGCGGGTTGAGAGTGTCCGAGTTTTACATGGGGAGTCGTAGTTCGATGAGAAAACTCAAGTCCATTGCGCCGCTGCTGGCGGTTGCCTTGCTCTGGGGGCAAAGTCTGTTCGCTCAGGCCAGCCTGCCAGACTTCACCAATCTGGTAGAGGAGGCTTCGCCCGCGGTAGTCAATATCAGTACCCGTCAGAAGATGCCCGAGCGCGCCGTTGCCGGGCAGCCAGGAATGCCTGATCTGGAAGGTCTGCCGCCGATGTTCCGCGAGTTCTTCGAGCGCAGCATTCCGCAGGCTCCGCGTAATCCGGGCGGCCGCCAGCGCGAGGCGCAATCGCTGGGCTCTGGTTTCATCATTTCGCCGGATGGCTACATCATGACTAACAATCATGTGGTCGCCGATGCTGACGAGATCATCGTGCGTCTCTCCGATCGCAGCGAGCTGGAAGCCAAGTTGATTGGCGCCGATCCGCGCAGCGATGTCGCGCTGCTCAAGGTCGAGGGCAAGGATTTGCCTGTGGTGCGTCTGGGTAAGTCCGACGAGCTGAAGGTCGGCGAGTGGGTGCTGGCCATCGGTTCGCCGTTCGGCTTCGACCACTCGGTGACCGCCGGTATCGTCAGTGCCAAGGGGCGTAACCTGCCGAGCGACAGCTACGTGCCGTTCATCCAGACCGATGTGGCGATCAACCCGGGTAACTCCGGCGGCCCGCTGTTCAACCTGCAAGGTGAAGTAGTGGGTATCAACTCGCAGATCTTCACCCGTTCCGGCGGTTTCATGGGGCTCTCCTTCGCTATCCCGATGGAAGTGGCTATGCAGGTTGCCGATCAGCTCAAGGCCGATGGCAAGGTCACTCGCGGCTGGCTCGGTGTGGTGATTCAGGAAGTGAACAAGGATCTGGCCGAATCCTTCGGCTTGGAAAAACCGGCTGGCGCGCTGGTTGCGCAGGTGCTGGAAGACGGCCCGGCGGACAAGGGCGGCCTGCTGGTGGGCGACGTGATTCTCAGCCTCAATGGCAAACCGATCATCATGTCGGCCGATCTACCGCACCTGGTTGGTGGGCTGAAGCCGGACGAGAAGGCCGAGCTGGATGTGGTGCGCGATGGCTCGCGCAAGAAACTCAGCGTAACGGTCGGTACGCTGCCTGAAGAAGGTCAAGAGCTGGCCTCGTCGGGTTCGGCGCAGGGTGCCGAGCGCAGCAACAATCGTTTGGGCGTGACGGTGGTCGAGCTGACTGCCGAGCAGAAGAAAGGCCTCGACCTCAAAGGCGGGGTTGTCGTGAAGGAAGTGCTCAACGGCCCTGCAGCCATGATTGGCCTGCGTCCGGGCGACGTGATCACTCACCTGAACAATCAGGCCATCGATTCAACCAGCACCTTCACCCAGGTGGCGCAGGAACTGCCGAAGAATCGTTCGGTGTCCATGCGAGTGCTGCGTCAGGGGCGTGCCAGCTTCATCACGTTCAAGCTGGCTGAATAAGCCGGGTTCGTTGAAAAGGGCGCTTTCGGGCTAATGCCAGTCAGTTAAGCGCTACAGCTTGACCTTCTGCGCACTGAAACGAAAATCCGATGCTTGTTTTGAGCATCGGATTTTTTATGCGACTTTCCCGCGCCTTGGCACTGACTCACGAAGCGGCTTCTGCTACCCACTCCCTTGACGAGCT
>NZ_JBLUPX010000025.1:0-67057 GCF_048068235.1 Pseudomonas sp. NY15364
CTGAAGCAATGGATTTTGGGTAATGGTCGCTTCCTGCTCCGACAACTGCAGGGCGCTCGGACGGAAATGGCCCTGGCGGTCAACGCCTACAACCTGAAGCGTGCCATCAATTTGATGGGTGCCCGTCGGTTGATCGAGCTGTTGGGGTAAATCCCGCCTTCCATTTCCAAGCATCAAAAACACCAACGCCCCGAACCAGTCGGGGCGTTGGATTATTCTGGCGTCAGTGCGTTTTCACACGCTCTGCATGGGCGCCCTTGTCGTTTCTGCGTTTGGATCAGTTGGTGTATTCGAACAGGCGCACGACCCGCTGCACACCTGACACGCTCTGTACCACGCGGGTAGCGGCGTTGGCTTCTTCGCGGGTGACCAGGCCGAGCATGTAGACGATGCCGTTCTCGGTGACGACCTTGACTCGTGCGCTCGGAACGCTGCTGTCGGCGACCATCTGGGCCTTGATCTTGGTGGTCAGCAATGAATCGTTGCTACGCGCCAGCAGGGACGCGGGGCGCTGTACCTGCAATTCGTTGTAGACCTTCTTCACCCCCTGCACGCCGCGAGCGGTCTGCGCGGCGCGATCCTTGAGCTCGCTGCGCGGGGTTTGCCCGGCCAGCAGGATCACGCCGTTGTAGCTGGTGACCACGATGCGCGAAGTGGGGCTGGATAGATCGGCATGAGCGTTACTGATGCGCGAGGCGACCTCCGGGCCTAGGAACTGGTCGTCGATCTTGTTGCCGATGCTGCGGCTGCCGCAGCCTGCCAGGGTCAGGGTAACGGCCAGGGCGGCCAGAATCAGGGCGGAACGCTTCATTCTTCACTCCCAAACAATTGACTGTCGATCAGGTCGCACAGGCAGTGGATAGTCAGCAGATGGACTTCCTGAATGCGTGCGGTGACTTTGGCTGGAACACGGATTTCGACGTCTTCCGGCAGCAATAGCGAGGCCATGCCGCCGCCGTCGCGGCCGGTGAGGGCGACCACGGTCATCTCGCGATCATGTGCAGCTTGAATGGCCTGGATGACATTCGCTGAGTTGCCGCTGGTGGATATCGCCAACAGCACATCGCCGGGTTGGCCGAGTGCGCGGATCTGCTTGGAGAATATCTCGTTGTAGCTGTAGTCGTTGGCGATCGAGGTAATGGTCGAGCTGTCGGTGGTTAGAGCGATGGCCGGCAGGCTCGGGCGTTCACGCTCGAAGCGGTTGAGCAGTTCGGAGGAGAAATGTTGGGCATCACCGGCAGAGCCGCCGTTGCCGCAGGTGAGAATCTTGCCCTCGTTGAGCAGGGCCTGGACCATCACCAGACTGGCGTGCTCGATATAGGGTGCCAGGACGTCCATGGCCTGTTGCTTGGTGTCGATGCTGGCTTGGAACAGCTGGCGGATTCGGGATTGCATGTCCATCGGTTAAACCTTGAATGTACGGCCGTCAGGCATCGAAGGCGTTTTTGATCCAGTCGAGGCGAGTGGCGCCGCCAGTGCTGATGGCGACCACATCGAAGCGGCAGGGGTAGCGGGCCCAGCGTGAGTGTTGCTGAAGGAAGAGTTCGGCGGCGATGACCAGCTTGCCACGCTTGCGCGCATCGATGCTCTCCAGGGCGCCGCCCCAGGCGCTGTGGCGACGGGCGCGGACCTCGACGAATACTACTGTATCGCCGTCGAGCATGACCAGATCGAGCTCGCCACGCCGACAGCTCCAGTTCTGTTCGATCAGTTGCAGGCCGTTACGTTCCAGATGCTGGCGAGCCGCCTGTTCGGCGGCTCGTCCCAGATCGTTGTGTGCGCTCAATTGATGCTGTCGGGGAGGCGTTGCACTTGGCCGCCACGGAACTCGGCCCAGGGCAGCTGGCGCTCGATGCGCTGGGTGGCGTTTAGGCTGAGGCTGCCGGACAGGCCGTCGATACGCGACTCCGGCAGTGCCTTGAGCTGGGCCAGACGTGGTGCCAGGCGGTAGGCGTCGACCCCCATGGCATATAGGCGGCCGAGGCTGCCGCCGGCCTGCGGCCACTGGTTGCTGACCTCCTGACGCAGCGGCGCGTGGGTATCGAGCAGCCAGGGGGTTTCGCAGAAGCGGATGCCTTCCAGGTCCTGATACTGGGCCTGGCTATGAGCACCGGTGAACAGGTGCGAGGTGGCGTAGACCGGCACGTCGCCGGCGTACTGGAAGGCCAGGGTCGGTTTGATCTGCTGGGCCTGTTGCGGGGTGGCGGCGAGGAAGATGAAATCGATGTCCTGGCGGCGCGCCGGCTGTGCATCCAGGTTGGTGCCCAGGGTGTTTTGCAGGCGGCGGGCGCGGGCTTCGCTCTCACGCAGCTGGAACAGATCGGCGATCTGTCGGGCCAGCTCGACCGGTTGATCGACGTGCTCGGCGGCGATCAGTGTGCCGCCCTGCGCCTGCCAGCTCTGGCGGAAGGCATCCAGCACTCGGTCGCCCCAGTCGCCGCGCGGCACCAGTGCCACTGCACGGCGCATGCCGTCGTTCCAGGCGCGGCGAGCCACTTCGCGGGCTTCGTCCTCGGCGGCCAGGCCAAACTGGAACAGTTGTGCCGGGCCTTCCTGGCCTGCATCGCTGTAGTTCAGGGCAAGAGTGGTGATTGGCAGTTGCTCGCGGTCGCTGAGCTGCTTGACCAGTGGTTTTTCCAACGGGCCGACTACCAGCTGCACGCCGTCGGCTTGTGCCTGCTGGTAGAAAGCGTCCAGCGCGCCGATGCGGGAGCTGTCGTACAGTTTGATGTCTGGCGGATTCTGTCCAGCTTGCTGGGCTTCGTAATGCGCGGCGAGGAAGCCGTCGCGCAGGGCGCGGGCAACGCTGGCCAGTTGGCCTTCCTGTGGCAGCAGCAGGGCGATGCGGGTCAGTGGCTGGCTGGCCAGTTCGCGCAGTTTGCCGAGGGCCTCAGGCAGTTGTTCGGCAGCCGGGTGCTGCGGGTTCTGTGCTACCCACTGGTCGATGGCTGCTTGCTGCTGCTCCAGTGTGGCGCTGCTTTTGGTCGCTTGGGCCAGCTCCAGCCAGCCAGCCAGGTCACTGTCGGGCCCGGCGGAGGTTTGCGCTGGCAGGGTGGAGACCAGAGCCCAGATATTCTCGTGGTTGTCGTGGGCGGCCTGGCCGCTCAACAGGGGGGCGATGAATACGCGTTCGCGGGCGGCGGCCAGGGTCTGGCCGTCGGCTTCGAGGGCGCGGGCACGGACCAGCTGGGTGCGGATCTGCTGCTCGACCGGCAGCTCAGCCAGGCGTTCGAAGCTGGGGTGTTGCAGGGCTTTCAGCGCGCTCTTGGGTTGCTTGCGGGCCATCGCCAGTTCGGCCTTGAGGGTGCTGGCGAAGATCTGTTGAGCGGGTTGCAGGTTGGCGATGTCGACCTGCTCGAGAATACGGGTGGCGCGCGCCACGTCATTCTGCTGGTAACTCTGGTCAGCTGCCGACAGGCGTAGCAGGGCAGCCTGCTCCGGTTTGCTCTCGGCGGCTTGCTGAAGCATCTGCTCGATGCTGGCTTGTGGCGTGCGCGGAAGTTGGCCCAGATTGTTGGAGGGCGAGCTGGCGCAGGCGGCGAGCAGGCCGGCCAGAAAAAGAGCAGACAGAGGGCGCAGGCTAGCGATCATCGGGTCATCCTGATACTTGAGCAAAACGAGCGGCGATTGTACCCAAGGGGCGACATCCGTGCGATGCCACTGGGGCGGAACCGGCTAGAATGAGCGCTCTTTCAATTAACGAGGTGTTTCCAGTGAGTCAGCCCGCAGTCGCAAGCGTCCAGCCAGGCAGCCTATATGTGGTCGCCACGCCCATTGGCAATCTGGATGACATCAGCGCGCGGGCCTTGCGGATTCTGCGTGAGGTCGCGCTGATCGCGGCGGAGGATACCCGGCACTCGGCGCGCCTGCTGCAGCATTTCGGCATCGAGACGCCTCTGGCTGCCTGTCATGAGCACAACGAACGCGATCAGGGTGGCCGCTTTCTGGCGCGGCTGCAGGCAGGCGAGGATGTGGCGTTGATTTCCGACGCGGGCACGCCGCTGATCTCCGATCCGGGTTATCACCTGGTGCGTCAGGCGCGTGCCGCAGGCGTCGCGGTGGTGCCGGTGCCCGGTGCCTGTGCCTTGATCGCGGCGCTGTCGGCGGCTGGTCTGCCGTCGGATCGCTTTATCTTCGAGGGCTTTCTGCCGGCCAAGGCGGCGGGGCGCCGTGCGCGTCTAGAGCAAGTGCGGGAAGAACCACGTACGCTGATCTTCTATGAGGCGCCGCACCGTATTCTCGAATGTCTGCAGGATATGCGTGATGTGTTTGGTGGTGATCGCCCTGCACTGCTGGCGCGCGAGCTGACCAAGACCTTCGAGACCCTGCAGGGGCTGCCGCTGGCCCAGCTGAGCGAGTGGGTGGCTGCAGACAGCAATCAGCAGCGCGGCGAGTGCGTGGTGCTGGTGGCAGGCTGGCAGGCGCCGGAAGGCGAGGAGGCTGTCAGCGCCGAAGCCTTGCGCGTGCTTGATCTGCTGATGGCGGAGATGCCCCTCAAGCGTGCCGCGGCGCTGGCGGCGGAGATCACCGGAGTGCGCAAGAATCTGCTTTATCAAGTTGCCTTGGAGCGCAAGGCCTAGGCTCTATGCGAAAAGTGCCTGCGCATCGGTGATGCTTCGTTAAAAGCGGGTTCGGAATGCTCATTTACATCTCGTAAACTCGAATGCGAGCCCAGTCCTTTCCTCACCCGTTTTTGCGGGGCCGCCATCGGTATCGCCTGACCTTCGCTCGGCGACTTTTCGTACAGACCCTAGGGCGTTCGCCATCGGTCTAGCTTGCAGCTTGCCATCACGCCCGGTACCCTTGCCGGCGGAGAGTCGATCGGACAGTCGCTGCCTTCGCAAGAAGGGGGAGGAAAGTCCGGGCTCCATAGGGCGGAGTGCCAGGTAACGCCTGGGGGGCGTGAGCCTACGGAAAGTGCCACAGAAAATAACCGCCTAAGCGCTTCGGCGCCGGTAAGGGTGAAAAGGTGCGGTAAGAGCGCACCGCACGGCTGGCAACAGTCCGTGGCTAGGTAAACCCCACTCGGAGCAAGACCAAATAGGGTTCCATCGGCGTGGCCCGCGCTGGAATCGGGTAGGTTGCTAAAGGCGTGCAGTGATGTACGTCGTAGAGGAATGACTGTCCTCGACAGAACCCGGCTTACAGATCGACTCTCCTCCTTCCTTTCTCGTGTTGTGCTTCTATCTCCCTCCTGTTTGATACCGAAAAATTCTTACTCTTAACAAATTACTTTAAGTTCGAATTTCAGCTGGCTGGAATGGTTGAGATTTATCTGTAAAAAGCCGGTTCCGGCATCCCTTTTCCCCTCGCTTTTGTTCGCTAAATCTCCGTCCTGTAAGGATTTTTCCCTTCTGGAGCGCCTTGACGGTGGGGCGTGCGCGTTCCTATAGTGTGCGCAAGTGGTAAGAAGTGGCACGAAGTGGGTTTTTTTGGGCATGGAAAGCTAATTACAGGGGAAGCGCAGCCGTGTTTCGCGGAGCTAACGCCATCAGTCTCGACGCCAAAGGGCGCCTCGCGATGCCGAGTCGGTATCGTGACGAGCTCGTTGCGCGTTGCAGTGGCCAGCTCATCGTGACCATCGACGCCGTTGACCCCTGTCTTTGCGTTTATCCACTGGCCGAGTGGGAGCTGATCGAGAACAAGCTGCGTGAGTTGGCTTCCTTTCGTGAAGAGAACCGCCGCCTGCAGCGTCTGCTGATCGGTAATGCCGTCGATCTCGAACTGGATGCCAGTGGCCGCTTTCTGGTGCCGCCGCGTTTGCGTGAATACGCCAAGCTGGACAAGCGAGCGATGCTCGTCGGTCAGCTGAACAAGTTTCAACTCTGGGATGAAGATTCCTGGAATGCCGTAGCCGAAGCCGACCTCGCTGCCATCAAACAGCCGGGCGCCCTTTCCGATGACCTGCGTGACCTGATCCTGTGACCATGACCGATAGCAACTTCCGCCATATCACCGTGCTGCTCGACGAGGCCGTCGAGGGGCTGGCTGTGCGCGGTGATGGTCGTTATATGGATGGCACCTTCGGCCGTGGCGGGCACAGTCGGCTGATCCTGCAGAAGCTCGGGCCAGATGGGCGGCTCTTGGGGTTCGACAAGGATCCCCTGGCGATAGCCACCGGGGAAGCATTGGCGGCCGAAGACGGCCGCTTTGTCGTTGTGCAGCGCAGTTTTGCGGAACTTGGCGAGGAAGCTGTTGTCCGCGGCATCAGTGGTCAGGTCTCCGGCATTCTTCTCGATCTCGGTGTGTCGTCGCCGCAACTGGATGACCCTGAGCGTGGCTTCAGCTTCCTTAATGACGGCCCGCTGGACATGCGCATGAATCCGGACGTCGGCGTCAGTGCCGCTGACTGGATCGCCACGGCGGACGAAGACGAAATCGCCCGTGTGCTCAAGGACTATGGCGAGGAACGCTTCGCCAAGCGTATGGCGCGTGCCGTGGTGCAGCGCCGCGCCGAGCAGCCGTTCACCCGCACCGCTGATCTGGCGCAGGTGCTGACCGTTGCCAATCCGGCCTGGGAAAAGGGCAAGAATCCAGCGACTCGCGCCTTCCAGGGTATCCGCATTTACGTCAACAACGAGCTCGGTGATCTCGAGCGCGGCCTCGAAGCAGCGCTCGAGACGCTGGAAGTAGGCGGCCGTCTGGTAGTGATCAGTTTCCACTCGCTGGAAGATCGCATCGTCAAACAGTTCATGAAGCGTCAGGCCAAGGGCGAGGCGGACAAGCTGCCGCGTGACCTGCCAATCATTCCGAAAGCCTTCGAGCCGCGTCTGAAGCTGATCGGCAAGCCGGTCTACGCCGCTGAGGCCGAACTCAAAGCCAACCCGCGCTCGCGCAGCGCGGTGATGCGCATCGCGGAGAAGTTGCGGTGAGCCGTCGGCTGATCAAGTCCATGCCCAACGGCAGCTTCCTGATGCTGCTGTTGTTCATCGCCATCCTGGTTTCCGCAGTGGCGGTGTCTTACAGCGCGCATTGGAATCGTCAGCTGCTCAATGACCTGTACGGCGAGCTGAGCGTGCGCGACAAGACGCAGGCCGAGTGGGGGCGACTGATTCTCGAACAAAGTACCTGGACCGCACACAACCGCATCGAAGCGCTGGCCAGCGAGCAGCTGAAAATGCACATCCCCGACCCTGCCGCCGTGCGCATGGTGCGTCCATGATCGGGCTCGAAGGCGCACTCTACCCGTGGCGCTTCCGTCTGGTGCTGGTGTTGCTGGCGCTGATGGTCGGCGCCATCGCCTGGCGCATGCTCGATCTGCAGGTGCTCGATCATGACTTCCTCAAAGCGCATGGCGATGCCCGCAGCGTCCGGCATATCCCGATTCCTGCGCACCGCGGTCTGATCACCGACCGCAATGGTGAGCCGCTGGCCGTCAGTACCCCTGTCACCACGCTCTGGGCCAATGGCAAGGAACTGCAGGCTGGTCGTGAGCAGTGGCCAGCGTTGGCTGCTGCCCTGGGGCAGGACCCGGCCAACTTCGCCGCACGTCTGGAGCAGAACAAAGAACGCGAGTTCATGTATCTGGTGCGTGGCCTGACCCCGGAGAACGGTCAGCGCGTGCTGGACCTGAAAGTGCCGGGCGTTTATGCCATCGAAGAATTCCGCCGCTTCTATCCGGCTGGCGAAGTGGCGGCGCATGTCGTCGGCTTCACTGATATCGATGATCGCGGTCGTGAAGGCATGGAGCTGGCTTACGAAGACTGGCTGGCCGGTGTGCCAGGTAAGCGTCAGGTGCTCAAGGATCGCCGTGGCAAGTTGATCAAGGACGTGCAGGTTGCGCAGAACGCCAAGGCTGGCAAAGCCTTGGCGTTGTCCATTGACCTGCGTTTGCAGTATCTGGCCCATCGTGAGCTGCGCAATGCGCTGTTGGAAAACGATGCCAAGGCCGGCAGTCTGGTGATGGTCGACGTGAAGACCGGCGAAGTGCTGGCGATGGTCAACCATCCCACCTACAACCCGAACAATCGCCGCAACCTGACCCCGGCTGCCATGCGCAATCGCGCCATGATCGACGTGTTCGAGCCCGGCTCTACCATCAAGCCGCTGTCGATGTCCGCTGCGCTGGAGACCGGTCGCTGGAAGCCCAGCGACATCGTTCAGGTCGGCAACGGCACTCTGCAGATCGGTCGCTACAGCATTCGTGACGTTTCCCGCACGCAAGGCCCCGCGTTGGACCTGACCGGCATCCTGATCAACTCCAGCAACGTCGGCATGAGCAAGATCGCGTTCGACGTGGGTGGAGAGAATATCCATCACGTGCTGAGCAATCTGGGCTTCGGTCGCGATACCGGCCTGGGTTTCCCGGGTGAACGTGTCGGCAATCTGCCCAATCATCGCAAATGGCGTGAGGCGGAGACCGCCACGCTGTCGTATGGCTACGGCCTCTCGGTGACTGCCGTGCAGTTGGCGCACGCCTACGCGGCGCTGGCCAATGGCGGCGGCATGACTCCGCTGTCGATGATTCGCGTGGACAGTAAGCCGAGCGCCATGCAGGTCATGTCGCCCGACGTGGCCAAGACCCTGCAGGGCATGCTGCAGCAGGTGGTCGAGGCGCCGCGCGGCGTGTTCCGTGCTCAGGTGCCCGGTTACCACGTGGCTGGTAAGAGTGGTACCGCGCGTAAGACCAATGCTGGTGCCAAGGGCTACCAGAGTAATTCCTACCGTTCTCTGTTCGCCGGCTTCGCCCCAGCGCAGGATCCGCGCATTGCTCTGGTCGTCGTCATCGATGAGCCCGGCAAGGGCGCTTACTACGGCGGCCTGATTTCCGCGCCGGTGTTCAGTCGGGTGATGGCGGGTTCGCTGCGCCTGATGAACATTGCGCCAGACAATCTGCCGCCACCCGAGCAGAAAATGGCCGTTGTTGGCCAGGGAGGGCGCAACTGATGCCCATGCCGCTCAATCAATTGTTGCCAGCTGCCGAGGGCAGCGTGCTGATTCGTGAACTGACCCTGGACAGCCGCAAGGTGCGCCCGGGCGATCTGTTCCTGGCTGTGCCGGGCACCCAGCAGGATGGCCGCGTACACATCGCCGATGCCATCGCCCGCGGTGCGGCGGCAGTAGCCTTCGAGGCCGAAGGCGCTGCGCCCATGCATGCCGACAGTGCCGTGCTGGTGCCGGTCAAGGGGCTAGCTGGACAGCTGTCTGCCATCGCCGGGCGCTTCTATGGCGAACCGAGCCGTGCCCTGCATCTGGTAGGCGTTACCGGCACCAATGGCAAGACCAGCGTCAGCCAATTGCTGGCCCAGGCATTGGATCTGCTCGGTCAGCCCTGCGGCATCGTCGGTACCCTGGGCACTGGATTCTATGGCGCGCTGGAGCAGGGCAAACACACCACCCCCGATCCGGTCGGCGTGCAGGCCACCCTGGCCTCGCTCAAGCAGGCCGGCGCTCGCGCTGTAGCGATGGAAGTTTCTTCTCATGGCCTGGACCAGGGCCGTGTCGCGGCGCTGGAATTCGATGTTGCGGTGTTCACCAATCTGTCGCGTGATCACCTCGATTATCACGGCAGCATGGAGGCTTATGGCGCGGCCAAGGCCAAGCTGTTCGCCTGGCCAAATCTGTGTTGCCGGGTGATCAACCTCGATGACGCCTTCGGTCGTGAGTTGGCCGGGCAAGCGCACGAGTCGCGACTGATCGGCTACAGCCTGAATGATGCCGGCGCCTTCCTTTATTGCAGCGAGGCGCACTTCGACGATCACGGCGTACGCGCACGTCTGGTCACGCCGCGTGGAGAAGGCGTGCTGCGTAGCAATCTGCTCGGCCGCTTCAACCTCAGTAATCTGTTGGCAGTGGTCGGTGCGCTGCTGGGCCTGGATTACGCCCTCGACGAGATTCTCAAGGTTCTACCGCAACTGCAGGGGCCGGCTGGCCGCATGCAACGCCTCGGTGGCGGCGACAAGCCCCTGGTGGTGGTCGACTACGCGCACACCCCGGATGCGCTGGAAAAAGTTCTCGAAGCCATGCGCCCACACGTCGAAGGTCGCCTGGTCTGCCTGTTCGGTTGCGGCGGTGATCGTGACCGCGGCAAGCGTCCGCTGATGGCCGCGGTTGCCGAGCGGTTGGCCGATGTGGTCTGGGTGACCGATGACAATCCGCGTACGGAAGAGCCGGCGCAGATCGTTGCCGATATTCGCGCAGGCTTCGCCGCGCCGGAGCAGGTGCAATTCATTCACGGCCGTGGCGATGCCATCGCACGGCTGATCGCCCAGGCTGAAGTCGCCGACGTGCTGGTGTTGGCTGGTAAGGGCCACGAGGATTACCAGGAAATCATGGGTGTGCGTCAGCCGTTCTCCGACTTGATCGAAGCGAACAAGGCTCTGACGGCCTGGGAGGCGACTCATGCTTAAGCCTTGGCTGCTCAGCGAAGTCGCCGCCGACCTGAGCGCGCGCGTGATCGGCGCCGATGTGGCGTTCTCCGCCGTTGGTAGCGACAGTCGCACCATCGCTGCGGGTCAGTTGTTCGTGGCGTTGACCGGTCCACGCTTCGACGGTCATGACTATCTGGCCGAAGTCGCTGCCAAGGGCGCGGTCGCCGCGCTGGTCGAGCGTGAAGTGGCGAATGCCCCGTTGCCACAATTGCTGGTGGCCGACACCCGCCTGGCGCTCGGTCAACTGGGGGCACTGAATCGTCAGGCTTTCACCGGCCCGCTGGCTGCCGTAACGGGTTCCAGTGGCAAGACCAGCGTCAAGGAAATGCTCGCCGCCATCCTGCGTGCCGGCTTGAACGGTACGGTACTGGCCACTCGCGGCAACCTCAACAACGATCTTGGTGCGCCATTGACTCTGTTGGAGTTGGCGCCGGAGCATCGCGCCGGGATGATCGAACTGGGCGCCAACCATGTGGGTGAAATCGCCTACACCGTCAGCCTCACCCGGCCGCAGGTAGCGATCATCACCAATGCCGGTAATGCCCACGTCGGCGAGTTCGGCGGCCCGGAAAAGATCGTCGAGGCCAAGGGCGAGATCCTTGAGGGCCTGCCGAACGATGGCGTGGCCGTGCTCAACCTGGACGACAAGGCCTTCGTCACCTGGCAGCGCCGCGCAGCCGGACGCAAGGTGCTGAGTTTTGCGTTGCGCGACACCCGCGCGGACTTCCATGGCAGCGATCTGGCCCGCGACGAGCGTGGCTGCCAGGGCTTCACCCTGCGTAGCCCGGCCGGTAGCGCGCGTATTCAACTCAACCTGCTGGGCGAGCATAACGTGGCCAATGCGCTGGCTGCCTGTGCTGCCGCTCATGCCCTGGGTATGCCGTTGGTCGCCATGGTCGAGGGCCTGGAAAACCTGCAGCCGGTCAAAGGCCGCGCCGTAGCGCAGCTGGCGCCGAACGGCGTGCGAGTCATCGATGACAGTTACAACGCCAACCCGGTGTCTATGTGTGCGGCGGTGGATATACTCGCCGGCTTCTCCGGTCGCACCGTCCTGGTGCTGGGAGACATGGGCGAGCTGGGCGAATGGGCCGAACAGGGCCATCGCGACGTCGGCCGCCATGCCGCGGGCAAGGTCGATGCGCTGTATGCCGTCGGCCCGCTGATGCGTTTTGCGGTCGAGGAGTTTGGCTCAAAAGGCCGCCACTTCGTCGATCAAGCCGAGCTGATCGAAGCGCTTCGCGCCGAGCAGGCCGGCAGCACACTACTAATCAAGGGTTCACGCAGCGCTGCCATGGACAAGGTCGTGGCGGCGCTGTGTGGCGTATCTGGGGAGATTCACTAAATGCTGCTGCTGCTGGCGGAGTACCTGCAACAGTTCCACAAGGGCTTCGCGGTCTTTCAGTACCTGACCCTGCGCGGCATCCTCGGCGTGCTCACCGCCCTGGCGCTGTCGCTGTGGCTCGGCCCGTGGATGATCCGCACCCTGCAGGTGCGTCAGATCGGTCAGGCCGTGCGCAACGATGGCCCGCAGTCGCACCTTTCGAAGAAAGGCACGCCGACCATGGGTGGCGCGCTGATCCTTACCGCCATTGCCGTCAGCACCCTGCTTTGGGCTGATCTGTCCAACCGTTACGTCTGGGTGGTGCTGGCCGTGACCCTGGCGTTCGGTGCCATCGGCTGGGTCGATGACTACCGCAAGGTGATCGAGAAGAACTCGCGTGGCCTGCCGAGCCGTTGGAAATACTTCTGGCAGTCGGTGTTCGGTCTCGCTGCAGCCGCCTTCCTTTATATGACTGCGCAGAGCCCGGTGGAAACCACCCTGATCCTGCCGCTGCTGAAGGACGTCGCTATTCCCCTGGGTGCCGGCTTCGTGGTGCTGACTTACTTCGTCATCGTCGGTACCAGCAATGCGGTGAACCTTACCGACGGCCTCGACGGCCTGGCCATTCTGCCCACTGTCATGGTCGGCGGCGCTCTGGGCATCTTCTGCTACCTGTCGGGCAACGTGAATTTCGCCGAGTACCTGCTGATCCCTTACGTGCCGGGTTCCGGTGAGTTGATCGTGTTCTGCGCCGCACTGGTGGGTGCCGGTCTGGGCTTTCTGTGGTTCAACACCTACCCGGCACAGGTGTTCATGGGCGACGTCGGTGCGCTGGCCCTGGGCGCCGCGCTGGGCACCATCGCCGTGATCGTCCGCCAGGAAATCGTGCTGTTCATCATGGGCGGGGTGTTCGTGATGGAGACCCTGTCGGTGATCATCCAGGTCGCCAGCTTCAAGCTGACCGGCAAGCGCGTGTTCCGCATGGCGCCGATCCATCACCATTTCGAACTCAAGGGCTGGCCTGAGCCGCGTGTGATCGTCCGTTTCTGGATCATCACCGTGATTCTCGTGCTGATCGGCCTGGCCACCCTGAAACTGAGGTAATGAGCGTGTCATTGATCGCTTCCGACCAGTTCCGCATCGTTGTCGGCCTCGGCAAGAGCGGCATGTCCCTGGTGCGCTTCCTCGCGCAGCAGGGCGTGCGCTTTGCCGTGGTCGATACGCGCGCGAACCCGCCGGAGCTGGAGACGCTCAAGCGTGATTACCCGCAGGTGGAAGTACGTTGCGGCGAGCTGGATGTGGACTTCCTCTGCCGCGCCTCGGAGCTGTACGTGAGCCCCGGCCTGGCGGTGGCGACTCCGGCGCTGGCCGAAGCGGCGGCGCGTGGGGTGAAACTGTCCGGCGATATCGACCTGTTCGCCCGCCATGCCAAGGCGCCGATCATCGCTATCACCGGTTCCAACGCCAAGAGCACCGTCACCACCCTGGTCGGCGAGATGGCGGCTGCGGCTGGCAAGCGCGTGGCGGTGGGCGGCAATCTCGGTACGCCAGCGCTGGACCTGCTGGCGGATGACGTCGAGCTGTATGTGCTGGAACTGTCCAGCTTCCAGCTGGAAACCACCGATCAGCTCAACGCTGAAGTGGCGATTTGCCTGAACATCAGCGAAGACCACATGGACCGCTACAGCGGTCTGCCTGCCTATCACCTGGCCAAGCATCGAATCTTCCGCGGCGCCCGTCAGGTGGTGATCAACCGTGACGACGCACTGTCGCGTCCGCTGATCGCCGACCAAGTGACCTGCTGGGAATTCGGCCTGGGTAAACCGGACTTCAAGCGCTTCGGCCTGCTCGAAGAGAACGGAGGGAAGTCCCTGGCGTTTCGCTTCGATGCATTGCTGCCGGTGAGCGAGCTGAAGATCCGTGGCGCGCACAATCAGTCCAACGCACTGGCGGCGCTTGCGCTCGGCCATGCTGTCGGCCTGCCGATGGAGGCGATGCTCGCCACCCTGCGCCAGTTCGCTGGTTTGCCGCACCGCTGCCAGTGGGTCGGTGAGCGCGGCGGCGTGAGTTACTACGACGACTCCAAGGCCACTAACGTCGGTGCGGCGCTGGCAGCCATCGAAGGCCTGGGCGCGGATATCGCCGGTAAGCTGGTACTGATCGCTGGCGGTGACGGCAAAGGCGCTGATTTCTCTGCGCTGAAAAATCCAGTCGCGCGCTTCTGCCGCGCCGTGGTCCTGCTTGGTCGTGATGCTGGGCGCCTTGCCGATGCGTTGGGCGATGCGGCGCCGCTGGTGCGGGTCGAGACCCTCGACGAAGCCGTGCAGCGTTGCAGCGAATTGGCAGAGGCCGGCGACGCCGTGCTGTTGTCGCCAGCGTGCGCCAGCCTCGACATGTTCAAGAATTTCGAAGAACGCGGGCGGCTGTTCGCCCAGGCCGTGGGAGGGCTGCGCTGATGCTTGGCTTCCTGCGCGTGCGTCCCTCGCCGCTGTTCGGTCGCGGTTTAGATGTCGATTTCCCGATGCTCGCGGGCTGCCTGGGCCTGCTAGGCCTGGGCCTGGTGATGATCACCTCGGCGTCGTCGGAAGTCGCAGCGGCGCTGTCCGGCAACCCGCTGTATCACATGATTCGCCACCTGATTTATCTGGTCATCGGTCTTGGCGCCGCCGGCATCGTGCTGATGATTCCGATGAGCTTCTGGCAGCGCTATGGCTGGATGCTGCTGCTGGCGGCGTTCGGTCTGCTGGTGTTGGTGCTGATTCCCGGCATTGGTCGCGAGGTCAACGGTGCGCGGCGCTGGATCGGCTTTGGCGCGTTCAACGTGCAGCCCTCGGAAATCGCCAAGGTCTTCGTCGTCGTCTACCTGGCCGGCTACCTGGTGCGCCGTCAGGAGGAGGTGCGCGAAAGCTGGATGGGCTTCTTCAAGCCGTTCGTGGTACTGCTGCCGATGGCTGGTCTGCTGCTGCTGGAGCCGGACTTCGGCGCCACCGTGGTGATGATGGGCTCGGCCATGGCCATGCTGTTTCTCGGTGGTGTCGGCATGCTGCGCTTCGGCCTGATGGTGGCCCTGGCAGTCGGCGCCGTGTTCGTACTGGTGCAGACTCAGGAATACCGCCTGCAGCGTTTGATCACCTTCACCGATCCCTGGGCCGACCAGTATGGCTCGGGCTACCAGCTGACTCAGGCGCTGATCGCCTTCGGTCGTGGCGAGTGGTTCGGCGTGGGCTTGGGTAACAGCATCCAGAAGCAGTTCTACTTGCCCGAAGCGCACACCGACTTCGTCTTCTCGGTCCTGGCCGAGGAACTGGGCTTCGTCGGCGCGCTGGCGACCCTGGCGCTGTTCGTCTTCGTCTGCGTGCGCGGCCTGTACATCGGCCTGTGGGCCGAGAAGGCCAAGCAGTTCTTCTCCGCCTACGTGGCCTACGGCCTGTCCTTCCTGTGGATCGGCCAGTTCCTGATTAACATCGGCGTGAACACCGGCCTGCTGCCAACCAAGGGCCTGACTCTGCCTTTCCTCAGCTACGGCGGCTCGTCGCTGGTGATCTGCTGCGTCAGCCTGGCAGTCCTGCTGCGTATCGAATGGGAGCGGCGCAACGTACTGGGCAACGAGGATATCGAGTTCAGCGAAGAGGATTTCGCCGAGCCGAACAAGGAGGTCGCCCATGCGCGGTAATGTCCTGATCATGGCTGGCGGCACCGGCGGCCACGTGTTCCCGGCGCTGGCCTGTGCTCGTGAGTTCCAGGCGCGTGGTTACAGCGTGCATTGGCTGGGGACGCCGCGTGGCATCGAGAACGAGCTGGTGCCGCAAGCCGGCCTGCCTCTGCACCTGATCAACGTCAGCGGTCTGCGTGGCAAGAGCAAGCTGGCGCTGCTCAAGGCGCCGTTCCAATTGCTGCGTTCGTTGCTGCAGGCGCGCCGCATCGTGCGTGAGTTGCAGCCGGTGTGCGTACTGGGCATGGGCGGTTACGTCACTGGCCCTGGCGGCCTGGCTGCGCGTCTGGCCGGCGTACCGCTGGTGATCCACGAGCAGAACGCCGTGGCCGGTACCGCCAACCGCCTGCTGTCGCGTATTGCCACGCGTATCTGTGAAGCCTTCCCGAACACCTTCGGTGCATCCGACAAGCGGCGCACCACCGGCAACCCGGTGCGTGAGGAGCTGTTCCTGGAAACGCCGCGCGAGCCGCTGGTAGGCCGCAAGCCGAAACTGCTGGTACTGGGCGGTAGCCTGGGTGCCGAGCCGCTGAACAAATTGCTGCCGGCTGCACTGGAGAAAATCCCCGCCGACGTCCGTCCGCAGGTGTTCCACCAGGCCGGTAAACAACATGCCGAAATCACTGCGGAGCGTTATCGCGATGCCGCGGTCGAAGCCGAGGTCGCGCCCTTCATCAAGGACATGGCACGTGCCTATGGCTGGGCCGATCTGGTGGTGTGCCGCGCTGGCGCGCTGACCGTCAGCGAACTGGCGGCAGCAGGGCTGCCATCGTTTCTGGTGCCGTTGCCGCACGCGATCGACGACCACCAGAGCCGCAATGCCGAATACCTGGCGAAGGAGGGCGCCGCTGTCCTTCTTGCGCAACATGCCACTGACGCGGACACGCTTGCCGCGCAGCTCACCGAGGTTCTGATGCACCTGGAAAAACTCAATGTCATGGGCGCCACCGCGCGTCGCCTGGCCAAGCCCGATGCAACCCGCACGGTGGTCGATATCTGCCAGGAGGTGATGCGTGGCTAAGTCTCCCGCTGCGGTCAAGGCAGAAGTGCGGCGCATGCGCCGTATCCGCCGCATCCATTTCGTCGGGATTGGTGGTGTGGGCATGTGCGGCATCGCCGAGGTGCTGCTGAACCTGGGTTATGAAGTATCCGGCTCCGATCTCAAGGCTTCGGCGGTGACCGAGCGTCTGAAGAGCTTCGGCGCGCAGATTTTCATCGGTCACGCCGCAGAGAATGCCGAACAAGCCGACGTGCTGGTGGTATCCAGCGCCGTCAACACCAGCAACCCGGAAGTCGCCACTGCTCTGGAACGGCGTATCCCGGTGGTGCCGCGTGCCGAGATGCTCGCCGAGCTGATGCGCTACCGTCACGGCATCGCCGTCGCCGGCACCCACGGCAAGACCACCACCACTAGCCTTCTGGCGTCGGTATTCGCCGCTGGTGGCCTGGATCCGACATTCGTCATCGGCGGTCGCTTGAATGCTGCCGGTACCAACGCCCAGCTCGGCTCCAGCCGCTTCCTGATCGCCGAGGCGGACGAGAGCGACGCCAGCTTCCTGCATCTGCAGCCGATGGTCTCGGTGGTCACCAATATCGATGCCGACCATATGAGCACCTATGGTGGCGACTTCAATGTATTGAAGAAGACCTTCATCGAATTCCTGCACAACCTGCCGTTCTACGGTTTGGCGGTACTTTGCGTGGATGACCCGGTAGTGCGTGAGCTGCTGCCGCAGATCGGCCGCCCGACCGTCACCTACGGTTTCTCGGAAGATGCCGACGTGCGCGCCATTAATGTGCGTCAGGATGGCATGCGCACTTACTTCACCGTGCTGCGGCCGGACTGCGAGCCGCTCGACGTGTCGGTCAACATGCCCGGCAATCACAACGTGCTCAACGCGCTGGCGACCATCGCCATTGCTACCGACGAAGGCATCGATGATGCAGCCATCGTCAGCGGCCTGGCGGGCTTCCAGGGTGTTGGCCGGCGCTTCCAGGTCTATGGCGAGCTCCCGGTCAACGGCGGCAGCGTGATGCTGGTCGACGACTACGGCCATCACCCGCGTGAAGTGGCTGCGGTGATCAAGGCCGTGCGTGGTGGCTGGCCCGAGCGGCGCCTGGTGATGGTTTACCAGCCGCACCGCTACAGCCGTACCCGTGATCTGTACGACGATTTCGTGCAGGTACTCGGCGAGGCCAATGTGCTGCTGCTGGTCGAGGTCTATCCGGCCGGCGAGGAGCCGATTCCAGGTGCCGACAGCCGTCAGCTGTGCCACAGCATCCGTCAGCGCGGCCAGCTCGACCCGATCTATGTCGAGCGCGGTGCCGACCTGGCGCCGTTGCTCAAACCGCTGCTGCGTGCCGGCGACATCCTGCTGTGCCAGGGCGCTGGTGATATCGGCGCAGTGGCGCCGCAACTGATCAAGCACCCACTGTTCGTGGGGGAGTCGAAATGAGTTTGCACAGTACCCTCGATCCCAAGGCTTTCGGTCGCGTCGCCGTGCTGTTCGGCGGCAAGAGTGCCGAGCGCGAGGTGTCGCTGAAATCCGGCAACGCGGTGCTCAGCGCCCTGCAGGCAGCTGGCGTGGACGCCTTCGGCATCGACGTGGGGGATGATTTCCTGCACCGCCTGAACAGCGAGAAGATTGATCGCGCTTTCATCGTACTGCACGGTCGCGGTGGCGAGGACGGCTCCATGCAGGGCCTGCTCGAGTGCGCCGGCATTCCCTACACCGGCAGCGGCATCCTCGCCTCGGCGCTGGCCATGGACAAGCTGCGTACCAAGCAGGTCTGGCACAGCCTCGGCCTGCCGACGCCGCGCCATGCCGTGCTGACCTCGCAGGCCGACTGCGAGGCTGCGGCTGCTGAGCTGGGCTTCCCGCTGATCGTCAAACCAGCCCATGAAGGCTCGAGCATCGGCATGGCGAAGGTCGAAAGCGTCGAGGCGCTGATCGCTGCCTGGCAGGATGCCGCGCGCTACGACAGCCAGGTGCTGGTCGAACAGTGGATCGCTGGCCCCGAGTACACCATCGCCGTGCTGCGTGGCGAAGTGCTGCCGCCCATTGGGCTCGGCACCCCGCACACTTTCTACGACTACGACGCCAAGTACTTGGCCGATGACACCCAGTACCGCATTCCCTGCGGCCTGTCCCCTGAGAAGGAAGCAGAGCTGAAAGCGCTGACCGCACGCGCTTGCGAGGCTGTGGGCACTCAGGGCTGGGCGCGCGCCGATGTGATGCAAGATGCCAACGGCCAGTTCTGGCTGCTGGAAGTGAACACCGTACCGGGCATGACCGATCACAGCCTGGTGCCAATGGCCGCGCGTGCTGCCGGCCTGGATTTCCAGCAACTGGTGCTGGTGATCCTGGCTGACAGCGTCGAGGCGAGGGGTTAAGCGATGAGCATCGCTCTGCGCCATCAAGACTCGCTGAGGGCTCCGCAACGCGGCAAGCCCGCGCCGCGTGGCGCCAGCCGTCTGGTGACCAAGGAGCCGATGCGCCTGCGTCTGCCCAAGCCGGATTTCTCCTGGGTGGGCCGCTTGCTCTGGCCGCTGGCGCTGGTCGGTCTCGGTTTTGCTGCCTACGAGGGTGCACAGCGTCTGCTGCCCTACGCCGACCGCCCGATCGCGCGCATCAGCGTGCAGGGCGATCTGGCTTACGTCAGCCAGCAGGCGGTACAGCGGCGGATCGCGCCGTTCATCGAGGCTAACTTCTTCAGCGCTGACCTGCGCGGCATGCGCGAAGAACTCGAACGCATGCCCTGGATCGCTCATGCCGAAGTGCGTCGCGTCTGGCCGGATCAGATCGACGTGCGCCTCGAAGAGCAGTTGCCTATCGCCCGTTGGGGTGACGAAGCGCTGCTCAACAACCAGGGCCAGGCGTTCGCGCCGCAGGAGCTGGACAACTACCAGCACCTGCCGCAGCTATCCGGCCCGAAGCGGGCGCAGCCGAAGGTGATGCAGCAGTATCAGATGCTCAGCCAATTGCTGCGGCCGATGGGCTTCACCGTGGTCGGGCTGCAATTGCGCGAGCGCGGCAGCTGGTTCCTCTCGGCCACCGAGAACGCCAGCGGGCAGCGTATCGACATTCTGCTGGGACGTGATCACGTGGTGGAAAAAATGCGTCGGTTCGCCGCTATCTATGAGCGGGAGCTGAAAGAACAGAGCGCGAACATCGCGCGCATCGACCTGCGTTATGCCAACGGCCTGGCCGTGGCCTGGCGTGAGCCGGTGGAGCCGGCTGCGGCCGAGCAGAAAGTGAATTGAGGAGAGGCAGGACTAATGAATAGCGCGCAGAGCGGCAAGATGATCGTTGGCCTGGACATCGGCACCTCCAAGGTGGTGGCGCTGGTGGGCGAGGTGACGGCCGACGGCCAGCTGGAAATCGTCGGTATCGGCACTCATCCGTCGCGCGGGCTGAAGAAGGGCGTGGTGGTCAATATCGAGTCCACCGTGGCCTCGATCCAGCGCGCCGTTGAAGAAGCCCAGCTGATGGCCGGCTGCCGCATCCATTCGGCCTTCGTCGGCCTCGCCGGCAATCACATCCGCAGCCTCAACAGCCACGGTATCGTCGCCATCCGTGATCGTGAAGTGAGCCCGGCCGACATTGAGCGCGTGCTCGACGCCGCGCAGGCCGTGGCGATTCCCGCGGACCAGCGCGTGCTGCACACCCTGGCCCAGGATTACGTGATCGATAACCAGGAAGGCGTGCGCGAGCCGCTGGGTATGTCCGGCGTGCGCCTGGAGGCCAAGGTGCACGTGGTCACCTGCGCCGTGAATGCCGCACAGAACATCGAGAAGTGCGTGCGCCGCTGCGGTCTGGAGGTCGACGACATCATCCTCGAGCAGCTTGCATCCGCTTATTCGGTACTGACCGAGGACGAGAAGGAGCTGGGCGTGTGCCTGGTGGATATCGGCGGTGGCACTACCGATATTGCCATCTTCACCGAGGGCGCGATTCGTCACACCGCGGTGATTCCGATTGCTGGTGACCAGGTTACCAACGATATCGCCATGGCCCTGCGTACGCCGACCCAGTACGCCGAGGAAATCAAGATTCGCTACGCCTGCGCCTTGGCCAAGCTGGCCGGTGCTGGTGAAACCATCAAGGTGCCTAGCGTCGGTGATCGTCCGCCGCGTGACCTCTCACGTCAGTCCCTGGCTGAAGTGGTCGAGCCGCGTTACGACGAGCTGTTCACCCTGGTGCAGGCCGAGCTGCGCCGCAGCGGCTACGAAGACCTGATTCCCGCCGGCATCGTCATGACTGGCGGCACGGCGAAGATGGAAGGCGCGGTGGAACTGGCCGAGGAAATTTTCCACATGCCGGTTCGACTGGGCGTACCGCACAGCGTCAAGGGTATGGGCGACGTGGTGCGCAACCCGATTTATTCCACCGGTGTGGGTTTGCTGTTGTACGGGCTGCAGAAGCAGAACGACGGCATTTCCATGTCGGTGGGCAGTCCTTACCAGGACGAAAACAAAACCCCGGTACTCGAA
Organism: Pseudomonas sp. NY15364; assembly: GCF_048068235.1. Taxonomy (NCBI): domain Bacteria; kingdom Pseudomonadati; phylum Pseudomonadota; class Gammaproteobacteria; order Pseudomonadales; family Pseudomonadaceae; genus Pseudomonas; species Pseudomonas sp. NY15364. Next base: position 20,898 of record NZ_JBLUPX010000025.1, read on the forward strand.
CGCATCAAGCGTTGGGTGCAAGGCAATTTCTAAATTTGCAGTAGGCGTTACAACTAGAAAGGAAGGAGAGGGATCATGTTCGAACTAGTAGATAACATTCCGCAAAGCGCGGTTATCAAAGTAATCGGTGTCGGTGGTGGCGGCGGTAACGCAGTCAATCACATGGCGGTCAGTAACATTGAGGGTGTCGAGTTCATCTGCGCCAACACCGATGCGCAGGCGCTGAAGAACATCGGCGCACGTACCGTGCTGCAGCTCGGCCCGGGCGTGACCAAAGGCCTGGGCGCTGGCGCCAATCCGGAAGTCGGTCGTCAGGCCGCGCTGGAAGATCGCGAGCGCATCGCTGAAGTGCTGCAAGGCACCGACATGGTGTTCATCACCACCGGCATGGGTGGCGGTACTGGTACCGGTGCTGCGCCGGTCATCGCCGAGGTAGCCAAGGAACTGGGCATCCTCACCGTGGCCGTGGTCACCCGCCCATTCCCGTTCGAAGGCAAGAAGCGCATGGTCATCGCCGATGAAGGCATTCGCGCGCTGTCCGAGAGCGTCGACTCGCTGATCACCATCCCTAACGAAAAACTGCTGACCATCCTCGGCAAGGACGCCAGCCTGCTGTCCGCCTTCGCCAAGGCTGACGACGTGCTGGCCGGTGCCGTGCGCGGTATCTCCGACATCATCAAGCGTCCGGGCATGATCAACGTCGACTTCGCCGACGTGAAAACCGTGATGAGCGAAATGGGCATGGCGATGATGGGCACTGGCTGCGCCAGCGGTCCGAACCGTGCGCGTGAAGCCACCGAAGCGGCCATCCGCAACCCGCTGCTGGAAGACGTTAATCTGCAGGGCGCTCGCGGCATCCTGGTGAATATCACCGCCGGTCCTGACCTGTCCCTGGGCGAGTACTCCGACGTGGGTAGCATCATCGAGCAGTTCGCTTCCGAGCACGCCACCGTCAAGGTCGGCACCGTGATCGACGCCGACATGCGCGACGAACTGCACGTCACCGTGGTCGCTACCGGCCTCGGCGCGCGCATGGAGAAGCCGGTCAAGGTGGTCGACAACACCGTTCAGGTCGCCGTCAGCCAGCCGGTTGCCCAGCAGCCTGCCGCGCAGCCGCGCAGCGAGCAGTCGGTCAACTACAAGGACTACGAGCGTCCGACTGTGCAGCGCCAGAGCCACGGTGGCGCCGCCACTGCAGCCAAGCTCAATACCCAGGATGATCTCGATTACCTGGATATCCCGGCTTTCCTGCGTCGCCAGGCTGATTGATGGAATTTATCAGGAGCATATGGGTGATTGGTGTTCAGCAAAGGTCGGTTCTGCTATTATTTCCGGCCATTGTTGAAAACAATTCGCAACTAGCGATATAGCGGCCAAGCCATGATCAGACAACGCACCCTGAAAAACATCATCCGTGCCACCGGCGTTGGCCTGCATTCGGGGGAGAAGGTTTACCTGACCCTGAAGCCGGCTCCGGTGGATACCGGTATCGTGTTTCGTCGTACCGACCTCGACCCCGTGGTGGAAATCCGCGCGCTGGCCGGGAATGTCGGTGAAACCACCATGTCGACCACATTGATCAATGGTGATGTCAAGGTGGATACGGTAGAGCATCTGCTTTCGGCCATGGCAGGCCTGGGCATCGATAACGCCTACGTCGAGCTCTCCGCGTCCGAAGTACCGATCATGGATGGCAGTGCTGGTCCCTTTGTGTTCCTGATTCAATCCGCTGGCCTACAGGAGCAGGAAGCGCCGAAGAAGTTCATCCGCATCCTGCGTGAGGTGACTGTGGAGGAGGGCGATAAGCGCGCTACCTTCGTACCTTTCGACGGTTTCAAGGTGAGCTTCGAGATCGACTTCGATCACCCCGTGTTCCGCAATCGCACGCAGAGCGCCAGTGTGGATTTCTCCAGTACGTCTTTCGTCAAGGAAGTCAGCCGGGCCCGCACCTTCGGTTTCATGCGTGACATCGAGTTCCTGCGATCGCAGAACCTGGCGCTCGGTGGCAGTGTGGAGAACGCCATCGTGGTCGACGAACATCGTGTGCTCAATGAAGACGGCCTGCGTTACGAGGACGAATTCGTCAAACACAAGATTCTCGATGCCATCGGTGACCTGTACCTGCTGGGTAACAGCCTGATCGGCGAGTTCAAGGGCCTCAAGTCTGGTCACGCGCTCAACAATCGTTTGCTGCGCACGTTGATTGAGCAGACTGATGCCTGGGAAATGGTGACCTTCGAGGACGCCAAACTCGCACCGATCTCTTACATGCGCCCGGTTGCGGCGGTGTAAATACACTCTCTTTCCAGCTTCAATTGAGGCCACCTTCGGGTGGCCTTTTTTATGGCGCGTGGTTAAGTCGGTGGTGAGTGCTGCAACGATTCATGGCGCCAATCATCTGGCGAAAGCGGCAAAAAAGACGTTTACCGACGAACGGAATGAGGGGTCATTCGTCTTTCTGCGTATGGCTGGCCAGGCGCTCAAGCGCGGCGCGTAACCTGGGGTCGCTGATGCCTTCGGCTGTCGCCTGGATGCTTTGTGCGGCGCTATTGGACAGGTGCAGGGTGCGAACGGTTCCACGATTCTGGCCCCCTTGAGGTTGCACCTTGAACATGATTTTCGTTAAGGTCGCGAACTCTTCGAGTGCCTGTAGTTGTCGTTGCAGTCTTCTTTGCTGATAACGCAGGCGTGTTGCCCAGTGGCCATCGGTCACGATCAATAGCAAGCAGCCGTCTCGCCAGGACGCTACATGACAGTGTTCCCGGGCGGCAGGCTGTAGCTGGCTATCGACAAGACGCTGTAGGTGAGTAAGGCGTTGCGCCTGACCGAACAGCGCTTTCAGGGGCTTGGCTTCGCGTAACAGCTTAGCGGGTGCCTGAGCCGGCAAGGGACGAAACGTCATGGCAGGAAGCCTTAAGTTGCAGAGCCGTCATGGTAGCAGAGCGTGCTACCGGCCTGTGCTCTGCGAAAAGGGGAAGCCATGCATATCATTCTGCTAAATAGCCGTCACGGTTCGGCGCGAACAATCCATCTAAACCTGCGCTGGTTGCTGCTGTCGGTTGTCCTGCTGCTGGTCCTGAGCCTGGGTGCCGGTGCTGCAATGGGCGCCAAGTGGTTGACTGCCGAGCCGGTGGTCGACACCTCGCTGGCCGAAGCACTCGATCTGCAGCGTGAACAGGTTGGCGTGGTACGCCAGGACGCACAACGTCAGCTCGACGCCTTTGCCGTGCATGTCGCGGAGCTGCAGGCGCGCCTCACGCGGCTCGATGCTCTGGGCGAGCGCCTGACCGAATTGGCGGAGCTGGACGCAGGCGAGTTCGATTTTTCCCTTAGTGTCGGGCAGGGTGGCGCGGAAGATGCGCTGGGCGCTTCGGCCTATGCACCGCCACCTTTCATGAACGCGCTTGACAGCCTTGCGCTGCGAGTGGAAAGCCGCGAGCAGCAGTTGGAAGTGCTGGAGCAGCTGCTTGGCGAGCGTCGCCTGAGTGAAGCTGAAACACTTTCTGGTCGCCCGGTTTTGCAAGGTTATGTGTCGTCGCCTTTCGGGCGTCGCGTGCACCCGCTGACCGGTCGTGTAAGTGTCCACAAGGGCGTCGACTTTGCCTCCAAGCCGGGGAGCGATGTGGTGTCGGTGGCGGCGGGTATCGTCACCTTCTCCGGCAAGAAGAACGGTTATGGCAACGTGGTTGAGATCAGTCACGCCGATGGCTACGTCACCCTCTATGCCCACAATCAGAGCAACACTGTGCAGATCGGTGATCTGGTGCAGCGCGGCGAGACCATCGCCAAGGTCGGTCGCAGTGGTCGCTCCACCGGTTATCACGTGCATTTCGAAGTCAGCAAGGATGGCCGACAGGTCAATCCTGCCCTTTATATCGCGCGCGCCAACGGCGTCGAGTGAGTCGGGGCAACAGGCTGACCTTGAATTGCCAGCATTGATCCCCATATAAAGTTTCACGCCGCGCCCCTGGCTGACCGGGGATGCGTGGCCTGCGCCATTATGCGGCAGCAACGGGCTGACAACGTCACTTTCCTCCCTGAGTTTTCCGGGTAGAATGCCTCCTTTGCCCGCAGCCATGCTGGCTGCCAGGTCGCGATTTGCGCCGACCTCCATCCATTCGCCGGAAGATCCTGTCGATATGTTTGCGCCTCTGTTTAAAAAACTTTTCGGAAGCAAGAATGAGCGTGAAGTCAAACGCTTGGTCAAGGCGGTGCAGTCCGTCAACGTCCTCGAAGAGCAGATGATCGCCCTGTCGGACGAGCAACTGCGTAGCAAGACCGAAGAGTTCAAGGGCCGTTTGGCTCAGGGCGAAACCCTCGATAAGCTGCTTCCCGAAGCCTTTGCTGTGGCCCGTGAGGCCGGTAAGCGAGTGATGGGCATGCGCCACTTCGATGTGCAGCTGATCGGCGGCATGGCCCTGCATGAAGGCAAGATTGCCGAGATGCGTACCGGTGAGGGCAAGACCCTGGTAGGTACCCTGGCGGTCTACCTCAATGCGCTGTCCGGCAAGGGCGTGCACGTGGTCACGGTCAACGAATACCTGGCTCGCCGCGACGCCAACTGGATGCGTCCGCTGTATGAATTCCTGGGCTTGTCGGTGGGCATCGTTACCCCCTTCCAGCCGCCTGAAGAGAAACGTGCTGCTTACGCCGCCGACATCACCTATGGCACCAACAACGAATTCGGTTTCGATTACCTGCGTGACAACATGGCCTTCAGCCTGGAAGACAAATTCCAGCGCGAGCTGAATTTCGCCGTGATCGACGAAGTCGACTCCATCCTCATCGACGAAGCCCGTACCCCGCTGATCATCTCTGGTCAGGCTGAAGACAGCTCCAAGCTGTACATCGAGATCAACAAGCTGATCCCGCGCCTCAAGCAGCACATCGAGGAAGAGGAAGGCGTGGTGACTCAGGAAGGTCACTACAAGGTCGACGAGAAAACCCGCCAGGTCGAGCTCAACGAAGCTGGCCACCAGTATGTCGAAGAGATGCTTACCGCAGCTGGCCTGCTGGCTGAAGGCGAGAGCCTCTATTCCGCGCACAACCTTGGCTTGCTGACCCATGTTTACGCCGGCCTGCGCGCGCACAAGCTGTTCAATCGCAATGTCGAGTACATCGTGCAGAACGGTCAGGTGATCCTGATCGACGAGCACACCGGCCGTACGATGCCGGGCCGCCGCCTCTCCGAGGGCCTGCACCAGGCCATCGAAGCGAAGGAAGGGGTGAATATCCAGGCCGAGAGCCAGACCCTCGCCTCGACCACCTTCCAGAACTACTTCCGTCTCTACAACAAGCTGTCCGGCATGACCGGTACCGCCGACACCGAGGCCTTCGAGTTCCGTCAGATCTACGGTCTGGACGTGATGGTCATCCCGACCAACAAGCCGATTGCGCGTAAGGACTTCAACGACCTGGTCTATCTGACCCAGGAAGAGAAGTACCAGGCGATCATCGCCGACATCAAGGAATGCCAGGCCCAGGGCCGGCCGATTCTGGTCGGTACCGCCACCATCGAAACCTCCGAGTACGTCAGCCAGCTGCTAAGCAAGGAAGGCATCGAGCACAAGGTGCTCAACGCCAAGTTCCACGACAAGGAGGCCGAGATCATCGCCCAGGCCGGTCGTCCGGGGGCGCTGACCATCGCTACCAACATGGCCGGTCGCGGTACCGACATCCTCCTCGGTGGCAACTGGGAAGTGGAAGTTGCTGCGCTGGAAAACCCGACCGACGAGCAGATCGCGCAGATCAAGGCCGAATGGCAGAAGCGTCATCAGCAAGTGATCGAAGCCGGCGGCCTGCACGTGATCGCTTCCGAACGTCACGAATCGCGCCGTATCGACAACCAGCTGCGTGGCCGTGCCGGCCGTCAGGGTGACCCGGGTTCCAGCCGCTTCTACCTGTCGCTGGAAGACAACCTGATGCGCATCTTCGCTTCGGATCGGGTGAAGAACTTCATGAAGGCTCTGGGCATGCAGTCCGGCGAGGCCATCGAGCACCGCATGGTCACCAATGCCATCGAGAAGGCCCAGCGCAAGGTCGAAGGTCGCAACTTCGACATGCGCAAGCAACTGCTCGAATTCGACGACGTGGCCAACGAGCAGCGCAAGGTGATCTACCACATGCGCAACAGCCTGCTGGCTGCCGAGAACGTCGGCGACACCATCGCCGAGTTCCGCGAGGAAGTGCTGACCGCCGCCATCAATAACCATATTCCGCCGCAGTCGATGCCGGAACAGTGGGATGTCGCCGGTCTGGAGTCCACCCTGCAGAGCGATTTCGGCCTGAAGTTGCCGATCCAGCAGTGGCTGGACGAAGACGACAAGCTGTACGAGGAAACCCTGCGCGAGCGCATCCTCGCCGAGCTGCTGGCGGCTTACAACGAGAAGGAAACCCAGGCCAGCGCCGAGGCCCTGCGCACCTTCGAGAAGCAGATTCTGCTGCGCGTGCTCGACGATCTGTGGAAAGACCACCTGTCGACCATGGATCACCTGCGTCACGGCATTCACCTGCGTGGCTATGCGCAGAAGAACCCCAAGCAGGAATACAAGCGCGAGTCCTTCGCCCTGTTCCAGGAACTGCTGGAGTCGATCAAGCGCGACACCATCCGTGTACTCAGCCACGTTCAGGTGCGGCGCGAAGATCCGGCCGAAGAAGAAGCTCGTCTGCGCCGCGAAGCCGAAGCCATGGCCGAGCGCATGCAGTTCCAGCACGCCGAGGCCTCGGCACTGGCGGCTGAAGAGAACGATGGCGCAGAAGGCGACGTTGCGATGGCCGCCGCTCCGGTACGTGCCGAGCAGAAGGTTGGCCGTAACGAGCCGTGCCCTTGCGGTTCGGGTAAGAAGTACAAGCACTGCCACGGTCAGATCGGCTGATCGGACCGCTTGCAGTGGCGGGCGCTTCGGCTATGCTGCCAGCGCCCTGACAACGCCGCGAACGGCCCAGCCGCTCGCGGCGTTTTACCATCTCATTCGGTCGCCGAAGCGATCACCGTATATCTGAAGGAGCGCATCTCATGGCTGTTGGTCTTGGCCCGCTGTCTACCCTGCACCCGGTTCCTGGTTTCGAGCTCGGTATCGCCTCGGCCGGCATCAAGCGTCCTGGGCGCAAGGATGTGGTGGTGATGCGCTGTGCCGAAGGCTCGCGTATCGCCGGGGTGACCACCACCAACGCCTTCTGCGCGGCACCTGTGCTGATCACGCGCGAGCGCCTGGGTGGCGAGGTGCGTTACCTGCTGACCAACACCGGCAACGCCAATGCCGGTACCGGTGCCGATGGCCTGGCTCGTGCGCGCCGCGCCTGTGCCCGCCTGGCCGAGCTGACCGGTGTGGCCGAAAGCGCCGTGCTGCCGTTTTCCACCGGGGTGATCGGTGAGCCGCTGCCGGTGGAGAAGATCGAATCCGCGCTGCAGGCTGCACTGGACGATCTCAAGACCGACAACTGGGAAGCTGCCGCCACCGGCATCATGACCACCGACACCCTGCCCAAGGGTGCCAGCCGCCAGTTCCAGCACGATGGCGTGACCGTCACCGTTACCGGCATCAGCAAGGGCGCCGGCATGATTCGTCCGAACATGGCTACCATGCTCGGCTATATCGCCACCGACGCCAAGGTCGCCCAGGGTGTGCTGCAGGATCTGGTGCGCGACGCGGCCAACAAGTCGTTCAACCGCATCACCATCGACGGCGACACCTCGACCAACGACTGCTGCATGCTGATCGCTACCGGCCAGGTCGCACTGCCTGAGATCAGCGACGCCTCCGGTGAGCTGTTCGCCAAGCTCAAGCAGGCGGTGTTCGAAGTGTTCATGGAAGTGGCGCAGGCCATCGTCCGTGACGGTGAAGGCGCGACCAAGTTTGTTACCGTGCAGGTCAACGGCGGTGGCACCCATCAGGAGTGCCTGGACGTGGCTTATGCCGTGGCCCATTCGCCGCTGATCAAGACCGCGCTGTTCGCCTCCGATCCCAACTGGGGGCGTATCCTCGCTGCTGTCGGCTATGCCGGCGTACCGCAACTGGATGTGAGCAAGATCGACGTTTTCCTCGGCGAAGTCTGCATCGCCAGCAAGGGTTGCCGTGCGACCACCTATACCGAAGAGCAGGGCGCAGCAGTGATGGCGCGTGAGGAGATCACCATCCGTATCGAGCTGGGTCGCGGCAGCTGCAGCGAGACCATCTGGACCACCGACCTGTCCCACGAGTACGTCAAGATCAACGCCGAATACCGCACCTGATCAGTCCCGGCCGTCCATTATTCCCGCGCCTCATGACCCCATGACGCGCGGGAATTTGCTATTCGGGGGGCGGGCTTTTAACGTCGATCGACTTCGGGGTATTTCCAGGAACGTAGGCGAGGACACGCGAGATGGCACTGCAACTGGTGATTGGTGACAGGAACTATTCCTCCTGGTCTCTGCGTGCGGCGCTGGCGGTCGATCTGGCCGGTGCCGACTGCGAAGAGCTGCGGGTGCGTTTGTTTCAGCCAGACAGTCGCGCACAACTGTTGCGCTATTCGCCCACCGGCAAGGTGCCGGTTCTGCTGACCGAGCAGGGTGCGGTGTGGGACTCCCTAGCGATTGCCGAGTACCTGGCCGAATGCTATCCAGAAGCGCAGCTGTGGCCGCAGGAGCAGCAGGCTCGCGCGCTGGCGCGCAGTATCTGTGCGGAGATGCACAGCGGCTTCACGGCGCTGCGCAGTCATCTGCCCATGGACCTGGCGCGGGACAAGGCGCTGGCCGAACTGCCTGACGAGGCGCAGGCCGATATCGATCGCATCTGCGCGATCTGGGCTGGCTGCCGTGAGCGTTACGCCAGTACCGGCAACTATCTGTTCGGCCAGGCCAGCATCGCCGATGCCTTCTACGCGCCGGTCGCCGCGCGACTGCGCAGCTATCGTGTGGCGCTACCGACAGCGGCAGCGGCCTATGTCGAAACCATCTATCGTTGGCCGGCGTTCCAACGCTGGTATCAGGCAGCATTGCAGGAGGTGAAGGGGTGAAGCGTGTTCATGTCGCCGCAGCGGTGATTCGGGGTGTCGATGGACGCATCCTGATTGCCAAGCGCCCGCAGGATAAGCACCAGGGTGGTCTGTGGGAGTTTCCCGGCGGCAAGGTGGAAGAGGGCGAGGCAGTGCGCGTCGCCCTCGACCGTGAGTTGCAGGAAGAGCTGGGCATCCGTCCGCAAGCGGCGCGTGCGCTGATTCAGATTCGCCACGATTACCCGGACAAGCAGGTGTTGCTGGACGTCTGGGAAGTCTCGACTTTCAGCGGTGAGCCCCATGGCGCCGAAGGCCAGCCGCTGGCCTGGGTCAGCGAGCGGCAACTGCTGGAGTACGAGTTTCCCGCTGCCAACAAGCCCATCGTCGCCGCCGCGCGCCTGCCGGATCGTTACCTGATCACCCCTGACGGCCTGGAACCGAGCGAGCTGCTCGCCGGCATCCGCAGTGCCCTGGCGCAAGGTGTCCGGTTGATTCAGCTGCGTGCGCCGAACATGTTCGACCCGCAGTACCGCGACCTGGCAGTCGACGTGCAGGGCCTGTGCGCCGGCAAGGCGCAACTGATGCTCAAAGGACCGCTGGAATGGCTGGGCGACTTTCCGGCGGCAGGCTGGCATCTGACTGCCGAGCAGCTGCGCAAGCATGCCGCTGGCGGCCGGCCTTTCCCGGAGCATCGCTGGCTGGCAGCGTCCTGCCACAATGCCGAGGAGCTGGTGTTGGCAGCGCAGATGGGTGTGGATTTCGTCACCTTGTCGCCGCTGCAGGCGACCGCAACGCATCCCGAAGCACTGCCGCTGGGCTGGGAGGCAGCAAGCGAGATGCTGACCCATTTCAACCTGCCGGCTTACCTGTTGGGCGGCGTCGGCCCGGCCGATATCGAGCGCGCCTGGCAGATTGGCGCCCAGGGTGTGGCGGGCATCCGCGCGTTCTGGCCGCGGTAGGGGCGTGCCTAGCATTCAGCGCGGTATTTTCCCGGTGCGCACGGCGCACCCTACGGCTTACCGAGTGATCAAGGCTTGTCCGCAGCTTTCCACAGAACTTCGGCAATGCCCTGGCGCTTGGCGATCAGGCGGGCGGCGACGAACAGCAGATCAGAGAGGCGGTTGACGTAGGCCAGGCCCTCGGCGCGTAGCGGCTCGACGGCATTGATGTGTTGGCAGCGGCGCTCACTGCTGCGCGCGAGACTACGACACACGTGGGCCTGGGCGATCAGCCTAGAGCCGCCAGGCAGGATGAAGTTCTCAAGAGGCCCGACCTCTTCGTTCCAACTGTCGATGGCGGCCTCCAGGCGCTGCACTTCCCCCTGTTGCAGGGCCTGATACTCGGGCATCGCCAGTTCGCCACCGAGGTCGAACAGGCGGTGCTGGCAGGGGCTCAGCACTTCGCTGATTTCCTTGAGCCCTGGCCAGGTCGTGGCCGCCTCGTCGAGTTCGGCGAGTAGCAGGCCGAGCTGACTGTTGAGTGTGTCCAGCTCGCCGATGGCCTCGATACGTGGGTGGTCCTTGCCGACCCGGCGGCCGTCGGCCAGACCGGTTTCACCCTTGTCGCCGGTGCGGGTATAGATCTTCGAGAGGCGAAAGCCCATGGCTCAGAGTCCTGTGTGGGCGGGCAGCGAGGCGAGCGGTAGGCGCAGGGTGAAACAGGTGCCCTGGCCTGGCGTGGAGTGCACCTCCATCTGCCCTTTGTGATTGTTGGTGATGATGAAGTAGGAGACCGCCAGGCCGAGCCCGGTGCCCTGACCGACCTCCTTGGTGGTGAAGAAAGGCTCGAAGATGCGCTTGCGTACCGCCTCGCTCATGCCGGTGCCGTTGTCCTCCACCTGTACTTCTGCCCAACTGCCGACCTGCCTCGTGCGCAGGGTGATGCGGCCTGATTCGGCCCCCTCATCGCGCTGGTGAATGGCTTGGGCAGCGTTCTTCAGCAGGTTAAGCAGTACCTGCTCAAGCTCGTTGGCGGTGCCTGCCACCGGGCCTAGCAACGGGTCGAACTGACGCACGATCTCCAGGGTCTTGAAGTCGAAACTATCGGTCAGATCGAAGTCATTGCCGGCGATCTCCAGGGCCTGATCGATCAGCGCCGGCAGATCGCAAGGCGATAGCTGGCGGTTGCTACGGCGGCTGAAACTGAGCATGTGGCTGACGATCTTGGCCGCGCGCTGGCCGGCCTGCTGGATGCCGTCGAGCAGGCGTGGTATCTCGCGCGCGGCCATGTACTGCTGGATGGCATCCAGACTGATGCCGGCCTGCTCGGCCTGTTCGAGATTCTTCTCCAGGTCCGGTGACAGACGTCGGCGAATGTTCTGCACGTTGTGCAGGATGGCGCCGAGCGGGTTGTTGATCTCGTGTGCCATGCCTGCGGCCAGGCCGCCGACCGAGAGCATCTTTTCCGACTGCACCATCATTTCTTCGAGAGCCAGGCGCTGGGTGATGTCGTCGATGCGGATCACCACACCGCGCCCGGCACCACCCATCAGTGGGTAGAAGGTCAGGGCGTAGTGATGGGGCTCTTCGTCCTTGTGCCAGGTTACGCGCTCGATCTTTTCCACCCGGTGCTGTTCGGCGGTGCGCTTGAGTTGGGGGAGGAACGGCTTGAGTGGTGGAAAGGCGAGGAACACTGGCTGGTTCAGAGCCTCTTCCAGGCGCGTGCCGGATAGCGTGCTGGCCTCCTGATTCCACTGCGTTACGTACAGCTGCTCGTCGAGGGCAATCAGCGCCGAAGGCATGGAGTCGATGATGCTGTTGAGGTAATTCTGGAAGCCGGTGAGCTTCTTCTCGATCTTGCTGCGCACCTGGACTTCCAGCTCCAGCTTGCGGTTGGAGTGGCGGGTTTCCTCGGCCAGGCTCTGTGCCTGGTCAAAGGCCTGCTGGGCGTCGTCGCGCGCGCGTTTGAGTTGCTGTTCACGCGCTTCCATGCGCATCAGCATGGTATTGAAGGCGTCGGCCAGGCTACCGATTTCATCCTGGTGACCGCGGTTGGCGCGCAGCGCATAGTTTTCTTCGCGGGTAACCTGGCGGGACAGTTCCTCCAGGCGGCGGATGGGCTTGGTTACCAGGCGTTTGATCTGTTTGGCCACCAGCAGCCAGAGCAGCACACTGAACGCCAGGATTACCAGGCTGGCGGTCAGGGTGCCGGTATAGAAGACACTGGGCAGCTCGCTGGACGCGACCAGCAGCAGCGCTCCGGGGCGACCGCTGGGGTGCGGCAGGTCAACCAGCAGGTTGGTGCGAAAGGCGGTGTCACGCCAGTTCTGCAGCTGGCCGAGCTGTTGTGGCAGCTGCAGTTTTTCCCCTCGCTGCAGTTGTGCCAGGCTGTTGCCGTTGCTGTCATAGATGACCGCTGCACGCAGCGGCGCATAATCGTCCAGGCGCTTGAGCACCGCCTCGGCCGAGGCTGATGAGTGCAGGGCCTCCTTGCTCAGTGTCGGACTGGCGATGAGTCGACCCAGAGTGTGCAGGGCCTGTGGCGCCATGCTCTCCTGGGTGATCCAGTAGGCTGCGCTGATGAACGCCAGGTTGGCCACCAGCATCACCGCGGCGAGCAGCACCAGCAGCGCGGCAAGCAGTTTGCGGCCAACCGGCAGGTTTTCGAGGCGCTGACGCAATCTCATGAGCTTATCGCTGTGGCGAGTAGAGCGGGCAGGTTAGCGCGCCAGGGCTGTCATTGCCACGGCCTGGCCCGCTAGTTCACTGGCAGGCCACGTGCTTGCAGATGCTCAAGCAAGCGCTGTTGCACATGCTGCAGGTGCGGCAACTGCAACCCATGGCGCTGCGCAGCGGCACAGGCGTAGCCAAGCAGATAACTGATCTCGGTGCGGCGACCCAGGGCTACATCCTGGTGCATGGAGGAGTAGTTTGCCGCGGTGGCATGAATCACCCGTTGCACTTCCTCGTGCAGGTTGTCCGCCGCAGCCGGTTGGCCACAGAGCTGCAGCAGCTCCGTGAGTTCAGTGCACAGGATGGCGACTTCGGCCGGGTGTTCGCTCAGGCCGCCATTGCGACAGTCGTGCAGCACAGTGAGCGGGTTGATCGCGCAATTGAGCGCCAGCTTGCGCCACAGGCGCGCGAGGATATCCGTGCTCCACTGGTGGGCGATGCCGGCGCGCTGCAGGTCGTCCAGCCAGGCTGGCGGCTGGGGATTGTTCGGGTCGCCCAGCCAGTTGTAGCCGTTGCCGGCGAACACCACCTGAAAGTCGGCAGGGCGAAAGGCCCCTTCGGTGCTGGAGACGAACAGGCAACGCTGTCCGGGTAGGCGTTGGGCGACTTCATCCTGGCTGCCCAGTCCGTTCTGCAACAGCAGCAGTTCGGCGCCCGGGGCCAGACGCTCGGCGATGGTCGCCACCGCGCTTTGCGCGTCATAGGCCTTGCAAGCCAGCAGCAGACGATGGATGGGCGCGTCGGCCTGTGGTAACTCCGCGGCAATGGCGTACTGCTGGGCCTGGCCCGCTTCGATCAGGGTCAGGCCGCCGGCCTGCTGGTAGGCCGCGAGGCGTTGCCGGTTGCGCAGAATCAACCTGACCGGCAGACCGGCACGGGCCAGGCGTGTAGCCCACAGGCTGCCGAGGCTACCGGCGCCGAGGATGTGCCAGGTCACGGCAGAGGCAGGCGCATGGCTGCGACGCGACCGCTGGCGTAGGACTCGGCCAGCAGCTTTTGTGCATGCAGGATCAGTTGCTCGGGGTCGTTGGGCAGTGCCTTTGCATCGATGCCGACCAGGCTGATGCCCGCCTTCAGGGTGATGAAGCCTTCACTGGTCTTGAATGCCTTGAGGTTCAGCCCCTCGTGCAGACGCTTGAAACTGCTCGGCGAGCATTCCTGCAGATCCTCGAGCAGCGTGATCAGGCCAAAATGGTTGTCATCCAGACGGGTCAGCACATCCAGCGGCCTGACCAGCTGCTGCAGGCGGCGGGCGGCACTGCGCAGCAGCTCGTTGAAGAAGCGTTCTCCATACTGGCTACGCAGCTGCGTGGCTTCGGGCAGGCCTATCAACAGGTAGCAGACGGCGCCGCCGCGTGATTCGATCTGGCGCAAGCTGTCGGAGAGCTTCTGCCGCAAATAGCGCGGGTTGCCCAGCCCCGTCAGCGGGTCGACCAGGTTGCGGCGCTCCAGGCTGGCGACATTCTGCGTGAGCATGCGGTTTTCGTGCAGCAGGCGCTGCAGGGTATTGCACAACCGGTCGGCGGCGTACACACGTGGCACCAGCTGCTCGTTCATGGCCGCCTTGCTGATGAAGTCATCGACGCCACGATCGAAGGCTTCGCCCAGCACGTTTTCGCCTTCCTTGCCGGTCAGCAGGATGATGTAGGTGTAGTGGTCGGCGGTCTCGTCCAGCTGGCGTACCCGCGCGGTCAGTTCCAGGCCGTCGATCTCGGGCATCAGCCAGTCGGCCAGCAATACGCTGGCCGGGCGCTGCTCCAGCTGCTGCAGGGCTTCGCTGGCGCTGCTGGCAAAGCGCACGTCCTGGTAGCCAGCCTGGCTCAGTGCACGGCCAATCATGGCGCTGGAGAACTTGGCGTCGTCCACCACCAGGATGCTGAGATGGGGGTTGGGCATGGTACTGGCTCGCAGGCAGGAGGGAAGGACGCCAAACGGCGTTTATCAGACTGGTTATAATGAGGCCGCCATAGTTATCGTCAAGTCAGGCGCGTTCACTCCGTGAAGAGGATCGCGCCGTCCATCAGGAGCCCACTCATGCCTTCGTTCGACGTCGTGTCCGAACTGGATAAACACGAACTGACCAATGCGGTCGATAACGCCATCAAGGAACTCGACCGCCGTTTCGACCTGCGCGGCAAGTGCAGCATCGAGAGCAAGGACAAGGCGCTGACCTTGACCGCCGAAGCCGAATTCATGCTCGAGCAGATGCTCGACATCGTGCGCAGCAGTCTGGTCAAGCGCAAGATCGACTGCCAGTGCATGGAAACCAAGGAGCCCTATGCCTCGGGCAAGGTGATGAAGCAGGAGGTCACCTTCCGTGAGGGCATCGACAAGGAGCTGGCGAAGAAGATCGTCGCTCACATCAAGGACGCCAAGCTCAAGGTGCAGGCCGCTATCCAGGGCGAGCAGGTACGCGTGACCGGCAAGAAACGTGACGATCTGCAGGAAGCCATCGCCCTGCTGCGCGGTCACGAGTTCGGCATGCCGCTACAGTACAACAACTTCCGCGATTGAACCTTTGTGATGCTGAGGCGTCGCAGGCTAGGTTGATAGCATTCTGACCGCCATGGCTTGCCATGGCGGTTTCGTTTCATGTACGGGAAAACAGGAGCACCCTATGGAGATGAACGTCGAGGAACTGGTGAAAATATCCGAGGCCTGGCTGCCGGTGGTGTTGGAGTACAGCGGCAAGCTGACCCTGGCAGTGATCACTCTGCTGATCGGCTGGTGGCTGGTCAGCCGGCTGACGTCGAGCATCGAGAGCATGCTCGCAGCGCGTAAGGTGGACCGCGCGTTGAGCAGCTTCATTGGCAGCCTGGTCAGCATCGTGCTGCGTATTCTGCTGCTGATCAGCGTGGCTTCGATGATCGGTGTGGAGACCACTTCGTTCATCGCCATGATCGGTGCCGCGGGTCTGGCCATCGGCCTGGCGTTGCAGGGCAGCCTGGCCAACTTCGCCGGTGGCGTGCTGATCATGCTGTTCCGTCCGTTTCGGGCTGGTGATTGGATCGAGGCACAGGGTGTCTCCGGTAGCGTCGATAGCATCCAGATCTTCCATACCACGCTGAAAACCGGCGATAACAAGGTCGTCATCGTGCCCAATGGCAGCCTGTCCAACGGCCACATCACCAACTACTCGCGTGAGCCGCGTCGGCGCGCCGATATCAATATCGGTATCGATTACTCCAGCGACATCAAAAAAGCGCGCGAGGTGCTGCTGGAAATCGCCCAGGACCCGCGTGTACATGTCGATCCTGCGCCGGTTGTGTTCGTGACCGGGCTGGGTGACAGTGCGGTGAACCTGTCGCTGCGCGTGTGGGTGGCCACTGGCGACTTCTGGCCGGTGACCTTCGCCTTTACCGAGCTGGCCAAGGAGCGTCTGACCGAGGCGGGTATCGGAATTCCCTTCCCACAGCGGGTGGTGCATTTAGCCAAGGCCGAGTGAGGCGCGCTGAAATGAAAAAGCCCCGGTCGATCCGGGGCTTTTTTCTGTCTGCCAATCAGGCCTTGTCGAGCGCAGGTGGCGTCGCATCCGGCAACGGCTGGCGCTTGTCACGCCGCCACTGGACGATGATCAGCAGCAGTGTCGGTATTCCCATCAGCGCTGTGGCCAGGAAGAAGTGCGCGTAGCCCAGGCTTTCCACCATCACCCCGGAATAGCCGCCGATCAGGCGCGGCAGCAGCAACATGATGGAACTGAGCAGGGCGTACTGGGTGGCGGAGAACTTCAGGTTGGTCAGACTCGACAGATAGGCCACGAACGCCGAGGTAGCCAGGCCTGCGCTGAAATTGTCGCAGCTGATGGTGACGATCAGCATGTTCAGGTGCGGACCCATGCCCACCAACAGCATGAACATCAAGTTGGTGGCCGCCGATGCGGCAGCACCGATCAGCAGAATCGGCATGATGCCGAAGCGCACGATCAACAGACCGCCGACACCGGCGCCGAGCAGGGTCATCACCAGGCCGAAAATCTTGCTGACGCTGGCAATCTGTTCCTTGGTGAAGCCCTGGTCGATGTAGAACACGTTGGCCATCACGCCCATTACCGTATCGGACAGGCGATAGGTGGCGATCAGGCTTAGCAGCAGCAGCGCCTGCCAGCGATAGCGCACGATAAAGTCATTGACCGGCGTGAGCACCGGGGCCATGCCGCCCCAGAACAGGCTGGAGATGGACAGGCCGGTGAGCAGGGTATAGAGCAGTGCACGCAGGAAGGCGCGGTCGTAGTAGAGCAGCTCCTGCAGGCTTATCTGGCCCTGGAACACCAGCATCAGGTCACTTTCGTAGAACTGGGTGACCATGGCCGGGATGGCGATCAGCAGAATGATCAGCAGCAGTACGGAAAGCAGCTGGTGGAAGAACCCGTACCTGGCGGCAGCCGTTTTCAGCACCGGCGCCAGCCCGCCCCAGAACAGCCCGGATGCGCAGACGCAGGCCAGAGTGCTGTAGAGCAGCGCACGCAGGAAGGCGCGGTCGTTGTAGAGCAACTCGTGCATGCTGACGTCGCCGAGCAGCATGAGCATCAGATCGCTCTGGTAGAACTGGATGAACATGGTCGGCACGGCGATGATCAGCATGATGACCGCGCTGATCGCCAGCAACTGGTGGAAAAATCCGTGCTTGGGCGGTGCGGCATGGATGTGCGGTGGTGCTGGCGGCTCGCGCATCCAAATGGAGGTGAGCAGGCCTGGCAGCATCAGCAGGGCGAAAAGCATATAGGTACCGGTCCAGGCGCTGAACTGGTAGTTCTTGGCGGTCGAGCCGAAGCCTTCGGCAAAGTACAGCGCACCGGCTGTTGCCAGCAGCGCGGCGACGCGGTAGCCGGTCATGTAAGCGGCGGCCAGCGCAGCCTGATGCTCATCGCCGAGAATTTCCAGGCGGTAGGCGTCGATGGCAATGTCCTGGGTGGCCGATGCGAAGGCCACCAGCACGGCGAGGGCGATCAGCGTCGACAGATGCGTCTGCGGATCGTAATAGGCCATGCCGATCAAGCCGATGGCGACCAGGCCTTGCGACAGCACCAGCCAGGAGCGGCGCCGGCCAAGTTTGCCCAGTAGCGGCAGGCACCACTGGTCGAGCATTGGCGCCCACACCCATTTGAAGGCGTAGGCCAGGCCAATGAGGCTGGCGAAACCGATGGTCTCGCGTGCTACTCCGGCTTCGCGCAGCCATACCGAAAGGGTCGAGAACACCAGCATGTAGGGTAGGCCGGCGGCGAAACCCAGAAGCAGCAGAGCCAGTGTGGCGGGGTTGGCGTAGGTGGCGAGGGCGTCTCGCCAGGATTTGCGTGGCATCAGGCTCGAATCTGGGCAGGGGTGGTTCGTAGGGCGCACTCTAACTGCTGTGCTCCATCGGGCGCCAGCCGTGACGACGCATATCCACACGTTCGTTCAGGATGTTGATGCCCTCCGCGCGCAGACGTGCCCGTTGTTCGTTACCAGAGGGGCTGCCGGCAGCCAGGCTGAGGCGTCCGCCAGCGGCGATCACACGATGCCAGGGGAGTGTGGTGCCATCCGGCAACTGGCTCAGCGTGCGGCCGACCCAACGTGCGGCGCGGCCAAGGCCGGCGAGCTGTGCCAGTTCACCATAGCTGACGACCTTGCCCTCAGGCACCTGTGCCAGTACCAGATACAGCGCCTCGCGACGCGCTTCCACGCTTGCCGGTGGTGGTGCCGGCCATGCAGACTCTGGCGGTTTCGTCTTGCCCATAGGGTTCGTCCTTCATCATGCGCGTACTACTCGCCTTGTTCCTTTCTACCCTGGCAGCCCCGATCTGGGCCGATACCGTCTGGCTGAACAACGGTGACCGTCTCAGCGGTGAGATTATCCTGCTCGATGGCGGCAAGCTGGCGCTCAAGACCAAGTATGCCGGCCAGGTGCTGATCGACTGGAAGGATATCGATACCCTCAGCTCGGACAAACCCCTGCTGGTGCGCCGCAGCGGTTTCGACAACGAACGCAGCGAAAGGTTGGCAGCAGCCGGGGCGGGCATGGTCCGAGTGCAGGGGGAGCGCGAGTACACCCTGCCGCTGGCGCAGATCAAACGGCTGATTCCGCCGCGGCCAGTGCTGGAAGACCGCCTCTGGGAGGGCAACCTCGACGCCAAGCTGGATATGAAGCGCAACCAGAACGATGTCGATGAATGGAAGCTCAAGGGTGACACCCGGATCGAACACGGGCGCTGGCGCCATGTGCTCAGTGGCGAACTGGAGCGCGAAACCAAGAACGACAGGAAGGTCGAGGACAATTGGGAGCTGGAATACGACCTCGATCGTTTTCTCTCCGAGCATTGGTTCTGGCGGGTTGGCGTGGAGCAGGCCGAGGACGAGTTCGAAGCCATCGACCGTCAGCGCATCGTCGGTACTGGCCCGGGTTATCGTTTCTGGGATGACGAGCTGGGGCGTTTTGACCTGATCGGCCAGTTCAACCGTGTACGCCTTGAGTCTGATATAGCCGACCTGGCCTTCAACACGACGTCGCTGGAACTGGATTACAAGCGCCTGCTGTGGGGCACGCGACTGGAGTTCTACGCCAATGCCGAATTGCAGGTTCCGCAAATCGATGAGATCGACTACGTGCTTGATAGTGAGTTCGGCTTGCGCTATCGGCTCAATCAGTGGACGCGCCTTTCTCTTTTGTATGAACTGGACCAGTTGCGTGGACAGGGGCGTACGGTGTCGGACCGGCATTACCTGATCGGTGTGGGCGTCGGTTGGTGACGCCCCTCTACAGAGCACCGCTCGACGGAAAAAGCTGAACTCTGCGAATCAGGCCCGGTCAGCTGTTGCTCTGGCGCCGGGGTTGCGGATAATGCCCGGCTTTCGTCCACCAACGCCGTTGCCCAACTTATGTCGCGCTCTATATCGCTGTCCCTGCTAGGCCTGAGCATCGCTCTGTGCAGTTCCGCCGCCTTCGCCGATACCGTCTGGCTGAAGAATGGAGACCGTCTCTCCGGCACCATCCGCTTCTTCGACGGCAGTAAGCTGCTGCTGGAAACCGACTATGGCGGCTCCATTCCGCTGGACTGGAAGAAAATCGCCACCCTGGAAAGTGATCACGAGCTGCTGGTCAAGCTAGGTCCGGTGGATGGCGAGCGCGCCAAGTCGCTGCTGGCTGCCGAACCTGGCAAGGTGACCCTGGCCAATGGCGAAGCGCCGAAGACCATCGAGCTGACGCAGATCGAACAGATCATGAAGCCCAAACCGCTGGTGGAGGATTTCACCTGGAAGGGTAATATCGACCTTGGTCTGGACTACAAGCGCGGCGAGCGTGACTCCGACGACTACGACGTCGATATCAAGACCCAGGCCCGTCACGGTCTTTGGCGGCATAACGCAATTGCCGACTATAACCGCGAGCTGAAGAACGACGTGGTCAGCACCGACAACTGGAGCGCCGAATACGCGCTCGACCGTTTCCTTACCGAGAAATGGTTCTGGCAGGGACGCTTCGAGTACAAGCGCGACCGCATTGAGGAAGTGCAGCGTCAGCGTACCCTCGGTACCGGTCCCGGTTACCAGTTCTGGGATGACGAGCTGGGCGCGTTCTCCATCGCCACCCTGGTCAACCGTAGCGATTACCGCTATAGCAATGGTGAGCAGGACCGCTTCTATGCGATGAGCGTGAAGTGGGACTACAACCGCTACCTGATCGGCAAGACCGTCGAGCTGTTCAGTGTCGGTGAGCTGGGTAAACCCCTCGAAGGGGTTGCCGATTACACCCTGGATGCCGAAGTTGGTCTGCGTTACAAGGTGACCGATTGGGCGTCGCTGAACATGAAGGCCGAGAAGGATATGGTCAGCGGTGCCGAGGGGGATCTGGACGAAACCCGTTATACCCTTGGCTTCGGTGTCGGCTGGTAACCGCCCCCGGTAAACGAAAAAGCCCGCGATCTGCTCGCGGGCTTTTTATTGGTCGGCGTAATCAGGCTTCTTCCGCGTCCCGCTTCTTCCAGCCTGCGCCACCTGGCAGCACCAGGTTGAGCAGCAGCGCGCTTATGGCGCACAGGGAAATCCCCGACAGGGCGAATTCCTTGCCGCCGATGACCATGCCGCCGATGCCGAATACCAGGGTCACCGAAACGATGATCAGGTTGCGCGCTTCGGAAAGGTCGACCTGGTGGCGAATCAGGGTGTTGAGGCCGACCACGGCGATGGAGCCGAACAGGAGGCACAGAATGCCGCCCATTACCGGGACCGGAATACTCTGCAGGGCCACGCCGAACTTGCCGATGAAGGCCAGGGCGATGGCGAATACCGCAGCCCAGGTCATGATCTTCGGGTTGTAGCTCTTGGTCAGCATCACCGCACCGGTGACTTCGGCGTAGGTGGTGTTGGGTGGGCCGCCGAACAGGCCGGCTGCCGACGTGGCGAGGCCATCGCCAAGCAGGGTGCGGTGCAGCCCGGGCTGCTTGACGAAGTTCTTGCCGGTGACGTTGCCGATGGCGACCACGCCGCCGATGTGCTCGATGGCTGGCGCCAGAGCGACCGGTACCATGTACAGGATCGCGCCCCAGTGCAGTTCCGGTGCGATGAAGTTGGGTACGGCGAGCCAGGCGGCTTGTTCAACGGCGCTGGTGTCGATCACCCCGAGCACGGCAGCGATGGCGCAGCCGACCGCGATGCCGGCCAGGATCGGCACCAGGCGGAAGATGCCACGGCCCAGCACGGCGACCAGCAGGGTGGTGATCAGAGCGGGCATCGAGATCATCATCGCGGTGCTGTAGGGCACCAGCTCGACACTGCCATCACCGGCCTTGCCCATGGCCATGTTGACCGCGACCGGCGACAGCGCCAGGCCGATGGAAATGATCACGGGCGCGATCACTACGGGGGGTAGCAGGCGGTCGATGAAGTTGGGGCCGCGCAGTTTGACCAGCGCTGACAGCAGGATGTAGACCAGGCCGGCGGCGATCACGCCCCCCATCACGGCGGGTAGGCCGAACTCGCCCTTGGCTGCCAGGATCGGCGCGATGAAGGCAAAACTCGAAGCCAGGAACACCGGTACCTGACGCTTGGTGACCAGTTGGAACAGCAGGGTACCGATGCCGGCAGTGAACAGCGCGACGTTGGGGTCCATGCCTGTGATCAGCGGCATCAGTACCAGCGCGCCGAAGGCCACGAACAGCATCTGTGCGCCGGAGATGCCCTGGCGCCACAGTGGATCGTTGAATTCCGTTTGCGACATGTCAGGCGTCCTTTTGCTTGGTGCCGAAGATCTTGTCGCCGGCATCGCCCAGGCCCGGAATGATGTAGCCGTGTTCGTTCAGACACTGATCGATTGAGGCGGTGAAGATGGTCACGTCCGGATGAGCCTGCTCGACTGCCTTGATGCCTTCGGGAGCGGCAACCAGGACCATGGCGCGAATGTCCTTGCAGCCGGCCTTCTTCAGCAGGTCGATGGTGGCGACCATCGAGCCACCGGTGGCCAGCATCGGGTCGATGATCAGGGCCAGGCGCGAGTCGATTTCCGGAGCGAGCTTTTCCAGATAGGTGTGTGCTTCGAGCGTCTCTTCGTTGCGCGCCACGCCCACTGCGCTGACCTTGGCACCGGGAATCAGGCTGAGCACGCCGTCGAGCATGCCTATGCCGGCACGCAGGATGGGGACTACGGTGATCTTCTTGCCGGCGATCTTCTCTACCTGAACGGTGCCCGCCCAGCCTTCGATGTCGTAGGCTTCCAGAGGCAAGTCGTTGGTGGCCTCATAAGTCAGCAGGGCGCCCACTTCCTGGGCCAGCTCACGGAAATTCTTGGTGCTGATATCGGCGCGGCGCATCAGGCCGATCTTGTGACGGATCAGCGGGTGGCGGATCTCGCGAGTGGGCATGGGCTGGGATCTCCAACGGGGCTCTGGGAAAAATCGCGTTAGATTAAAGCATTGCTCATGCCAAGTGGTGGGTGACTGATGAGTCACGATGCCCTGCGCTGTGCATCGGCTACGCTGGTCAGTCGATACTTGGCAAGTGCTGCACGGGTCTGTACCTTTGCCCGCTTTTATTTGACGGCTCGATCAGCTTTCAGGCTGTTCGCCGCCATTCATCAGTCCGATCAAGAGAGAGCACACCATGTCCGCCGATCTCGCGCACATTCGCCAAATCATGGCGGAAGCCGACTGCCTGTTCACCGAAGCCGAGGTGGAAGCGGCCATCGACAGGGTTGCCAGCCAGATCAACGCCGAGCTGGCCGAGCGCAATCCGGTGGTGTTCTGCGTGATGAACGGCGGCCTGATCTTCTCCGGCAAACTGCTGACCAAGCTGAACTTCCCGCTCGAGGCGTCCTATCTACACGCGACCCGTTATCGCAATGAAACCAGCGGTGGCGAACTGTTCTGGAAGGCCAAGCCGGAAGTTTCCTTCATCGACCGCGATGTGCTGATCGTCGACGACATCCTCGATGAAGGGCACACCCTCGGTGCGATCATCGATTTCTGCCGCCATGCCGGTGCACGTGCCGTGCATACCGCGGTGTTGATCGACAAGGAGCATGACCGCAAGGCGCGTCCGGATCTGAAAGCCAATTACGTGGGCCTGCAGTGCATTGACCGTTACATCTTCGGTTATGGCATGGACTACAAGGGCTACTGGCGCAACGCCGCTGGCATCTACGCGGTCAAGGGGCTGTAAGCGCTTGTAACGCGTAGGGTGCGCTACGCGCACCTGATTTCCTCGGTGCGCAAGGCGAGCCTATTCGGCTAGCGGTTTTGGCGCTGTGTCATCCAGCCAGCGCAAGGCTTTCTCCCGCGCTTGTGGTAGATCGTGCACGTAGGCCAATTGCCCGGCGCGTCGGTGAATGCCGGCGCGGCGTAGTTGCAGCCGTACCTGCGCCGTTGGCCCGCTCAGAATCAGTGCCACATTCTGCTGGCGATAGTCACGCAGCACGTTGTCCAGCGCGGCAATGGCCGTCATGTCCAGCAGTGGCACGGCGCTGATATCGACGATGACTATCTTCACCCCCGGCGTGAAACGCCGCAGCACGCTCAACGCCTTTTCTGCCGCGCCAAAGAACAGCGGGCCGCGAATGGCGTAAGCCAGCACGTGCTCGGGCAGATCCAGCAAGGCCTGACGTTGCTGCCGATTCAGCGCCGCGGTGTCGGTCAGCTCGCTCATGCGCTTGATGAACAAGCCGGCCGCCAGCAGCAGGCCCACGGCCACGGCCAGCACCATGTCGAACAGCACCGTTAGTACCAGGCAAGTGAGCAGCACCAGCACATCGCTGCGTGGGGCGATGCGCAGGGTGTGGACGACGTGGTGGGGTTCGCTCATGTTCCACGCCACCATCAGCAGCAGTGCTGCCAGGGCGGCCATGGGCAGATAGCTGAACAGCGGCGCGAGCAACAGAATCGCCGCTAGCACCACGCCCGCGTGAATCAATGCCGCCAGCGGGGAAAAAGCGCCGGCGCGGACGTTGGCGGCGGTGCGGGCGATGGCAGCGGTGGCGGTGATGCCGCCAAAGAACGGCGCGGCCAGGTTGCCGAGGCCCTGGCCGATCAGTTCGGCGTTAGGGTCATGCTTGCTGCCGGTCATGCCGTCGGCGACGACGGCGCACAACAATGACTCGATGGCGCCGAGCATGGCGATGGCGAATGCCGGCGCCAGCAGTCGGCGGATCAGCTCGAATGACAATACAAGGGGTTGGCCGTCGGCGCCCGGCAGGTTCCAGGGTAACGCCAGATCCGGCAAGAAGGACGGGATACCGGGATATTCGATGCCGTCGAGCTGATAGCTGAAGCGCTCGCCCAATGTCGCCACGGGCAGCCCCAGGCGCTCCAGGGCCAGTGCTAGCAGCGCGCCCATCGCCAGGGCTACCAGGTGCGCGGGGACCTTCGGCACCAGGCGCGGCCAGAGCAGCAATGTTGCCAGGCAAGCGATACCGACCAGCGTGTCGCCCGGCTGCAGGCTGGGCAAGGCGCGGATCAGCAGGTTCACCTGTTCCAGAAGATGCTGGGATGTGCCGGCCAGGTGCAGGCCGAACAGATCCTTGATCTGCAGAACGGCAATGACGATGCCAATGCCGGCGGTAAAGCCCAGTGTTACCGGATAAGGCACAAACTCGATCAGGCGTCCGGCGCGTAGCAGCCCCAGGGTGATCAGGATCACGCCAGCCATCAGCGTACAAAGCAGCAAGCCGCCGAGACCGTACTGCTGGGTGATCGGCAGCAGGATCACCACGAAGGCGGCGGTGGGGCCGGAAATATTGAAGCGCGAGCCGCCGCACAGGGCGATCAGTGGTGCAGCGATCAGCACGGTGTAGAGGCCGTGCTGCGGTGCCACGCCCACGGCAATAGCCAGCGCCATGGCCAGTGGAATGGCAATGATGCCCACCGTCAGGCCGGCGCTCAGGTCGCCGCGTAGGGCCTTCCAGGAGTAGCCCGCGCGCAGGGTCTGGCGCCAGGCGGCGAACAGCGGCAACGATAGACGTGACATGCTGGCTCCCTAATGGCTTGGCGCATTATAGGAGCCAGTTCGTCGGGCGCGGCATGACCTAGGTCGGCTGTTGTGTCGATTGATCGCGTGTTAGCCTGCCCGGCTGCGCGTTGAGCCGCGCGCGGCTCGGCGTTAGACTGCCGGCCCTCTGTAATGCTGGCGGGAGCGGGCGATGCGTAAAGACAAGAAGCAGGTGATTGGTGAAGAAATCAGCGACGACTCGATCAAGCTGTTCCTTGCGGTGGAGCCAGCGGACGCCACGCCGCCTTCGCTGCACAAGCTGGTCAAGGCTTATCGCGGTCTGCGTATCGATGACTTCGAGCGTTTCGTGGGTTTCTTCGTCGCCGAAGGCTACGATCTCTCGGCCACCGATGCACAGGGTAATGATTTCATCGCGCTGATTCAGGATCAGCGCAATGCCGAGCCTTACATCGAGGTGATCAAGGCTGCTCGCGGCTGATTTTCGCTGTTTTCGAGAAATGCCCGCATTCCGCAAGGAGGCGGGCATTTTTCATGGCTGCACGGCTGCGGACTTGAATTTAGGGCAATAAAAAACCGGCCACCAGGGCCGGTTTTTCAAGAACCTGTCGCGATTAAGCGGCAGCAGCTTCACCCAGCGCCTTGATGTGCGCGTTCAGGCGGCTCTTGTGACGAGCGGCTTTGTTCTTGTGGATGATGCCTTTGTCAGCCATGCGGTCGATGACCGGAACAGCTGCAGTGTAAGCGGTTTTGGCAAGCTCGAGATCTTTGGCAGCAATAGCCTTGACTACGTTCTTGATGTAAGTACGAACCATCGAGCGCAGGCTGGCGTTATGGCTACGGCGCTTCTCAGCCTGTTTGGCGCGTTTTTTGGCAGAAGGTGAGTTGGCCACCGTCAAGCTCCTCGAAAACTGGGGGGTTACGACAAATAAGGCCGCGAATCATGCCGATCCATCTGCCTGCTGTCAAGTCTGATGACGCTTTCCTGTGCTGGCCTGACCAGTGGTGGCTCGCTACACTCGACGCCTTCGTTGGGCGGCGGATTGTCCGCTACTGCACCTCTTTATGGAAGCCGAAATACCCCATGAATCTCCTCAAGTCCCTGGCTGCCGTCAGTTCACTGACCATGGTTTCGCGCGTGCTGGGGTTCGTGCGCGACACCATCATCGCCCGCACCTTCGGGGCTGGAGTGGCGTCGGACGCCTTCGTGGTGGCCTTCAAGCTGCCCAATCTGCTGCGCCGTATTTTTGCCGAAGGGGCATTCTCTCAGGCCTTCGTACCGATTCTGGCTGAGTACAAGATGCAGCAGGGCGA
Organism: Pseudomonas sp. NY15364; assembly: GCF_048068235.1. NCBI lineage: Bacteria > Pseudomonadati > Pseudomonadota > Gammaproteobacteria > Pseudomonadales > Pseudomonadaceae > Pseudomonas > Pseudomonas sp. NY15364. The sequence goes on from NZ_JBLUPX010000025.1 coordinate 47,263, forward strand.
GGAGGCTACGCGCACCTTCATTGCTTATGTATCAGGGTTGCTGACCCTGGTGCTGGCGCTGGTCACGGCCATCGGCGTGCTCGCAGCGCCCTGGATAGTCTGGGCCACGGCGCCGGGTTTTGCCGATGAGGCCGAGCGCTTCGAGCTGACCGTCGATCTGCTGCGGGTGACCTTTCCTTATATATTGCTGATCTCCCTGTCATCGCTGGCGGGCGCCATTCTCAACACCTGGAACCGTTTTTCGGTGCCGGCGTTCGTGCCGACGCTGCTCAACGTCAGCATGATCGTTTTCGCGTTGTTTCTGACACCTTATTTCGACCCGCCGATCATGGCGCTGGGCTGGGCGGTGCTGGTCGGCGGCCTGGCGCAATTGCTCTGGCAACTGCCGCACCTTAAAAAGATCGGCATGCTGGTGCTGCCGCGCCTGAGTTTCGGTGATCTGGGGGTCTGGCGCGTGCTCAAGCAGATGGGGCCAGCGATCTTCGGCGTCTCGGTGAGCCAGATTTCGCTGATCATCAACACGATATTCGCCTCCTTCCTGGTAGCTGGCTCTGTGTCCTGGATGTATTACGCCGACCGTCTGATGGAGCTGCCCTCAGGTGTGCTGGGCGTGGCGCTGGGCACCATCTTGCTGCCGGCACTCTCCAAGACCTATGCCAGCAAGAATCGCGACGAGTACCGTCGTCTGCTCGATTGGGGGCTGCGCCTGTGCTTTCTGTTGGTGCTGCCCTGCACGTTGGCGCTGGCGATTCTCGCCGAGCCGCTGGTGGTGTCGCTGTTCCAGTATGGCAAGTTCGGTGCAGAGGATGCGCTGATGACCCAGCGGGCGCTGGTAGCTTACTCGGTCGGCTTGCTGGCGTTGATTCTGATCAAGATCCTCGCGCCAGGCTTTTATGCCCAGCAGAACATCAAGACACCGGTACGCATCGCCGTGGTCAGCCTGCTGGCGACCCAGGTGATGAATGCGCTGTTCGTCTTTGGCCTGGGCATGGCGCACGTCGGCCTGGCGCTGGCGATCAGTCTGGCGGCTTGCCTGAATGCCGGCCTGCTGTACTGGCAACTGCGCCGCGCCGCTATCTTCCAGCCGCTGCCGGGCTGGGGACTGTTTCTGCTCAAGCTGGTGGTCGCGGTGGCGGTGATGGTCGCGGTGTTGCTGGGGCTGCTGAAGGTCATGCCCGCCTGGGCAGAAGGGGAGATGCTCGTACGCCTGTTGCGTCTCGGCGCGTTGGTAGCGGCTGGGCTGGTCGCCTACTTCGGCATGCTGCTGATATTGGGCTTTCGTCCGCGCGATTTTGCCCGGCGGGCCTTGTAGCGGTTCCAGGCGTCACGATGCCTGTTGTGCATGGCGTGCTGTGCGTATAATCGGCCACTTTGTGAACAAGAAGCGTGCTATGCAGCTGGTTCGAGGTCTTCATAACCTGCAGCCCCAGGCGCGGGGCTGTGTGGTCACCATCGGTAATTTCGACGGCGTTCATCGTGGGCACCAGGCCATCCTGGCGCGCTTGCGTGAGCGCGCGGCGGAGTTGGCCGTGCCCAGCTGCGTGGTGATTTTCGAGCCGCAGCCGCGTGAGTTCTTCGGCCCGGACACGGCGCCGGCGCGTCTGACTCGCCTGCGTGACAAGCTTGCCCTGCTGGCCGGCGAAGGCGTCGACCTGGTGCTGTGCCTGGCCTTCAACCGCCGCCTGCGCGAGTTGTCGGCCGCCGAGTTCGTCCAGCGTGTGCTGGTCGAAGGCCTGGGCGTGAAGGATCTGGAGATCGGCGACGATTTCCGCTTCGGCTGCGACCGTGCAGGGGATTTCGAATTTCTCCAGGCCGCCGGCCAGCGTTACGGCTTCAGCGTCGATGCCTCGACCACCGTCGAAGTGCTCGGTGGCCGGGTCAGCAGCACACGCGTGCGCCAGGCGCTGGCCGATGGCGATTTCAAACTTGCTGAAGCCTTGCTCGGCCGGCCGTTTCGCATCGCCGGGCGGGTGTTGCACGGGCAGAAGCTCGGCCGCCAGCTCGATGCGCCCACTGCCAACATCCAGCTCAAGCGGCGCAAGGTGCCGCTGACCGGCGTGTATCTGGTGAGCTGCGAAATCGATGGCGTGATTCAACCGGGCGTCGCCAATATCGGCGTGCGCCCCAGCGTTGCCGGTGACGGCAGCGCCCATCTGGAAGTGCACCTTCTGGATTTTGCCGGCGATCTGTATGGCCGGCGTCTCTCGGTGGCTTTCCACCACAAGCTGCGTGATGAGCAGCGTTTCGCCTCGCTGGAGGCCTTGAAGGCGGCGATTGCCGCCGATATCGCCGCTGCCCGTGAATATTGGCAGAGCCACCCGCTGATGAAGAGCCCGAAATGACCGACTACAAAGCCACGCTGAACCTGCCCGATACCCAGTTCCCGATGAAGGCCGGCCTGCCGCAACGCGAGCCGCAGACCCTGCAGCGTTGGAACGAGATTGGCCTGTATAGCAAGCTGCGCAAGATTGGCGAAAATCGGCCGAAGTTCGTCCTGCACGACGGCCCGCCCTATGCCAACGGCAGCATCCACATCGGTCATGCGGTGAACAAGATCCTCAAGGACATCATCACCCGCTCCAAGACCCTGGCCGGCTTCGACGCGCCCTACGTGCCGGGTTGGGACTGCCACGGCCTGCCGATCGAGCACAAGGTCGAAACCACCTTCGGCAAGAACCAGCCGGCGGACCTGACCCGCGAGCGCTGCCGCACCTACGCCAGCGAGCAGATCGAAGGGCAGAAGGCCGACTTCATCCGCCTCGGTGTGCTGGGTGACTGGGACAATCCGTACAAGACCATGGACTTTGCCAACGAGGCCGGCGAGATCCGCGCCCTGGCCGAGATGGTCAAGCAGGGCTTCGTGTTCAAGGGCCTGAAGCCGGTGAACTGGTGCTTCGACTGCGGCTCGGCGTTGGCCGAAGCCGAGGTGGAGTATCAGGACAAGAAGTCCGATGCCATCGACGTTGCCTTCCCCATCGAAGATGCAGACAAGCTGGCCGCCGCCTTTGGCCTCAGCGAGCTGAGCAAGCCGACCGCCATCGTCATCTGGACCACTACGCCCTGGACCATCCCGGCCAACCAGGCGCTCAACGTCCACCCGGAATTTACCTATGCCCTGGTCGACACCGGCGAGCGCCTGCTGCTGCTGGCTGAAGAACTGGTTGAATCCTGCCTGCAGCGTTACGGCCTGCAAGGTCAAGTAATCGCCACCGCGCAGGGCGCCGCACTGGATCTGATCCGCTTCCGCCATCCGTTCTACGAGCGTTTCTCGCCGGTGTACCTGGCCGAGTACGTCGAGCTGGGCGCCGGTACCGGTATCGTCCACTCGGCGCCGGCTTATGGTGAGGACGACTTCCGCACCTGCAAAGCTTACGGCATGAGCAACGACGACATTCTCAGCCCGGTGCAGAGCAATGGCGTGTACACCGCGGATCTGCCGTTCTTCGGCGGCCAGTTCATCTGGAAGGCCAACCCGGCCATCGTCGAGAAGCTGGCCGAAGTCGGCGCGCTGCTCAAGCACCAGCCGATCCAGCACAGCTACATGCACTGCTGGCGCCACAAGACGCCGCTGATCTACCGCGCCACCGCACAATGGTTCGTCGGCATGGATACCCAGCCGAAGCAAGGTGCGCCCCTGCGTGAGCGTGCGCTGGCCGCCATCGAGCAGACCCAGTTCGTCCCGGCCTGGGGCCAGGCGCGCCTGCACAGCATGATCGCCGGCCGGCCGGACTGGTGCATCTCGCGTCAGCGCAACTGGGGCGTGCCGATCCCGTTCTTCCTGCACAAGGCCACCGGCGAGCTGCACCCGCGCACCGTCGAGCTGATGGAGGAAGTCGCCAAGCGTGTCGAGCAAGAGGGCATCGAAGCCTGGTTCAAACTCGACGCTGCCGACCTGCTGGGCGCTGAGGCAGCTGACTACGACAAGATCAACGACACTCTCGACGTCTGGTTCGACTCCGGTACCACCCACTGGCATGTGCTGCGTGGCTCGCACGGCCTCGGCCACACCACCGGCCCGCGCGCCGACCTGTACCTGGAAGGTTCGGACCAGCACCGCGGCTGGTTCCACTCGTCCCTGCTGACCGGCAGCGCCATCGACGGTCACGCGCCGTACAAGGCACTGCTGACCCATGGCTTCGTGGTCGACGAGAACGGCCGCAAGATGTCCAAGTCGCTGGGTAACGTGGTTGCGCCGCAGGAGGTCAACGACAGCCTGGGCGCCGACATCATGCGCCTGTGGGTCGCGTCCACCGACTACTCCGGCGAGATGGCGGTGTCCAAGGTGATCCTGCAGCGCAGCGCCGATGCCTACCGCCGCATCCGCAACACTGCGCGCTTCATGCTGGCCAACCTCAACGGTTTCGATCCGGCCAAGGACCTGCTGCAGCCCGAGCAGATGCTCGACCTCGACCGCTGGGCCGTCGACGCGGCGCTGCGCCTGCAGGAAGAGATCATCGAGGCCTACGCCGACTACCGCTTCTGGAACGTCTACTCCAAGGTGCACAACTTCTGCGTGCAGGAGCTGGGCGGCTTCTACCTGGACATCATCAAGGACCGCCAGTACACCACCGCCGCCGACAGCGTGGCGCGTCGCTCCTGCCAGAGCGCGCTGTTCCATATCAGCGAGGCGCTTGTGCGCTGGATTGCGCCGATCCTGGCCTTTACCGCCGAGGAAATCTGGCAGTTCCTGCCGGGCGAGCGCAACGAATCAGTGATGCTCAACACCTGGTACGCCGGTCTGCAGCGTCTGCCGGAAGGCTTCGAGCTGGATCGTGCCTACTGGGACCGGGTCATGGAGGTCAAGGCTGCGGTCAACAAGGAGCTGGAGAACCTGCGCACAGCCAAGGCCATCGGTGCCAGCCTGCAGGCCGAGGTCACCCTGTTCTGCGACGACGCCAAGCAGGCCGACCTGGCCAGGCTCGGCGACGAGCTGCGTTTCGCCCTGATCACCTCGGCGGCGCAGACCGCGCCGCTGGCCGATGCGCCGGCCGATGCGGTGGTGACCGAGGTCGAGGGCCTGAAGCTGAAGATTCTCAAGTCCGCCCACGCCAAGTGCGGCCGTTGCTGGCACTTCCGCGCCGACGTCGGCAGCCATGCTGAACATCCGGAGCTGTGCGGCCGTTGCGTGAGCAACATCGAAGGCGAGGGAGAGGTGCGCAAGCATGCCTGAGTCCTCGCGTTTCGGGCATCTGCCCTGGTTGGTGCTGAGCGTGCTGATCCTGGTGGTCGACCGGGTGACCAAGGACATCTTCGAGGGCACGCTGAGCATGTATCAGCGTATCGAAGTCATACCGGGTTACTTCGACTGGACCCTGGCCTACAACACCGGCGCGGCATTCAGCTTCCTGGCCGATGCCGCCGGCTGGCAGCGTTGGTTCTTCGCCGCCATCGCCATCGTCGTCAGCGTCGTGCTAGTGGTCTGGCTCAAGCGTCTCAAGCGTCACGAGACGTTGCTGGCCGTGGCGCTGGCTATGGTTCTGGGCGGCGCGCTGGGTAACCTTTATGACCGCGTGGTGCTGGGCCACGTGGTCGACTTCATCCTGGTGCACTGGCAGAGCCGCTGGTTCTTCCCGGCGTTCAACCTGGCCGACACCTTCATCACCATCGGCGCCATCCTGCTGGCGCTGGATATGTTCAAGAGCGACAAGTCCGCGAAGGAGGCTGCGCAATGACAGACGTACGCATCGGTCCGGACAGGGAAGTGACCCTGCATTTCGCCCTCAAGCTGGAAAACGGCGATGTGGTCGACAGTACCTTCGACAAGCAACCGGCAACCTTCAGGGTCGGCGACGGCAACCTGCTGCCCGGTTTCGAACAGGCGCTTTACGGCTTCAAGGCCGGCGACAAGCGCAGCGTGCAGGTGCAGCCGGAGCAGGGCTTCGGCCAGCCCAATCCACAGAACGTGCAGATCATGCCGCGCAGCCAGTTCGACGGCATGGAGCTTTCCGAAGGCCTGCTGGTGATCTTCAACGACGCCGCCAATGCCGAGCTGCCGGGCGTGGTCAAGGCGTTCGACGACAAGCAGGTCACCATCGACTTCAACCATCCGTTGGCCGGCAAGACGCTGCAGTTCGATGTGGAAATCATCGAGGTCAAGGCGCTGGATGCGGTGTAGACTGAACCTCTAACACGGAGGCCGCCCTTATGAGTGTGCAACTTTCCCCTATCGTGTCGGAGTTCGAGACGCAGGAGCAGGCGGATAGTCATGATCGCTGGTTTCGCCGCAAGGTAAAGGAGTCTTTGGATGACTCGCGTCCTGGTGTTCCGCATGACCAAGTGATGGCAGAAATGGAAGCCATCATTGTTCAGGCTGAAGCTCGGCAGCGAGGCCGTGGCTGATGTTGCCAATCATCTGGCGCGATAGCGCCAGAGCCGACTTGGCGGAAATCATCCGTTATATCGCTGATGAAGCCCCACAGGCTGCCAGGCAGCTTAAGAATTACCTTGAATCTGCCGTCTTGCCGTTGGCTGAACACCCCTATCTGTATCGTTCCGGTCGGGTTCCCGGCACTCGCGAGCTGGTCGCCCATCCCAACTATGTCTTGGTCTACAGGGTGGCGGCCGAGTGCATAGAAGTGGTCAGCGTCCTTCATTCTCGCCAAGAATATCCTTGAGCCTTTGAATCACTCTGCATTCAATGTGCGGTGTAAATCGAGACAATCAACATGCTTATCAAACTCGCCAATCCCCGTGGCTTCTGCGCCGGCGTCGATCGCGCCATCGAAATCGTCAACCGCGCGCTGGAAGTCTTCGGTCCGCCGATCTACGTGCGCCATGAAGTGGTGCACAACAAGTTCGTGGTCGAGGACCTGCGCGCCCGCGGCGCGGTATTCGTCGAAGAGCTGGATCAGGTGCCGGATGACGTCATCGTCATCTTCAGTGCTCACGGCGTCTCCAAGGCCGTGCGCGACGAGGCGGCCAGGCGTGGCCTCAAGGTATTCGACGCCACCTGCCCGCTGGTGACCAAGGTGCATATGGAAGTGGTGCGCTACAGCCGGGAAGGGCGCGAGTGCATCCTGATCGGTCACGAGGGCCACCCGGAAGTCGAAGGCACCATGGGGCAGTATGACGCCAGTAATGGCGGCGCCATATACCTGGTCGAGGATGAGGCCGACGTCGCCGAACTGCAGGTGCGCAACCCCGAGAACCTGGCATTCGTCACCCAGACCACCTTGTCCATGGATGACACCAGCAAAGTGATCGACGCCCTGCGCGCCAAGTTCCCCGCCATTGGCGGCCCGCGCAAGGACGATATCTGCTACGCCACGCAAAACCGCCAGGACGCGGTCAAACAATTGGCCAGCGAGTGCGATGTACTGCTGGTGGTCGGCAGCCCGAACAGCTCCAACTCCAACCGCCTGCGTGAGCTGGCCGAACGCATGGGGACTCCGGCTTACCTGATCGATGGCGCCGAAGACCTCAAACTCGAGTGGTTCGAGGGGGTGAAAGGTATCGGCATTACTGCGGGTGCTTCCGCGCCGGAAGTGCTGGTGCTCGGGGTTGTCGATCAGTTACGTGCTTGGGGCGCAGAAGGAGAGACGGAGCTGGACGGTAGGCCAGAGAACATTACGTTCTCCATGCCGAAGGAGTTGCGGGTGAAGCAAGTTTAGATCGTGCCTCATGATTAGGAACGACACGAACAGCTTCTTCAGCCAAGCTGAAGAAGCTGCGAGACGCAGTAACAGGCAAGCAGTAGGTCCTACGGCTCAATCTGGTTGCCACGATATGGGTGATTGTTTTGCTCTAGCGTCGCCAACAGTCTGCCATATTTCCTTTGCTGCTGTTTTTGACGCCGGTGTTTGTCAGCGTTAGATTTCCGCATTTGTCGTCTGCCATTGAGTTTTTTGCGGTAGCTGTGAGCGTGTAGCTGAATGCATCCACCGCGCTCAAAGTGAGCCCGTAATTTTCTGCTGCACCGTCTTTCGGGGCTTTTGTAAAAGGCAAGTCTGGTTTAGTGCCGTCAGCTTTAAGATATTTACCGTTGGCTGTGTAGTAGCGCTCCATAAAATGGGAGAGCTCCATAAGGGCAGCCTGCGCATCGGCCCTTTTGCCTTTGCGCACATGTTCTTGGTAAGACGGGTACGCGATCGCCGCGAGAATGCCAATGACGGCAACCGCGATCATCAGTTCGATTAAGGTGAACCCTTTATTCCTGTTCATTGCACTTATCTCTTGTGTGCGTACGAGGTTGAGTAGCTGTCATCGCGATTCCTGCCAGGCATGGCGTCCATAGCGTTGTGACCCTGCAACCATAATGCATTGCGGTGCGGCTCCCGCTGAGCCTGCATAGCACAGCCATCGGTAGAGAGGGGTAGCGCCTTTGATCACGCCGATATCAGGGTCAGAGATCCCGGAAACAGGAATTTTCTCATCTCCTATGGTGATGTTGTCAGCCTCACTCAGGCTGCCGTCGTTGTTGGTATCGAAGTAGGTGTAATTGAGCCGAGACCCGCTGGAGAGATTCAGCGCCATGACCCAGCTTGTACCACCTGCCTTACAGGGGTCTCGCGACGGCGTCATGCTGGTGAAGATGACCCTGTCCGAACGCAATGTGGCCTTGGAAATTACCCGCTCACCTTTAGCCCCTGCGCCGCCACGGCTAGCTTTCCATGCCAAATCCAAATACCAGCCTTTCTGGTTGGTCAGGTTGTTGTTGCTGAGCGCGCGCCCCTGGAAGTTATTGGCTTGGACTTCCGAGAGAATCTCCTGAGCGAGCAATTGGGATCTGGTTACGGTGGTGCCGTCATCAATGATCGCGTAGAAGCTCTGCATGGGCGGCGAGTCGGAAATTTCATTGTCGCCAACGTTCATGTAGGAACCTGTGCCGAACAGCACCATGTGTTGACCTTTTTCATTGAAGGTCGATGCCAGTGGGGCTGTTATCGGTTGTCGGGTGCTGCCGTCAGTGGCAACAAAGAACGGAGCGCTAGGTGTTGACCAATTGCTGGCATTACCATCACTCAGATTGATGCGCCACAGATTGCCTTTGGTGTCACCAACGTACAGACGGTCGGCCACCTGATCACCATCCAGGTCCGTCAGCAGTGGAGAGCCCAGGTCACCAGTGGTATTGAGGGTGATGGTTCTCAGCACGCTGCCGTTGGCAGCGTCAAGGAACCAGATTTTCGCCGTGCTCTGCTCGGTGCTCCAGTAGCCGCTGGTAACTACGACCGAAAACTTGCCGTTGGGCAATGCCACGATGGCTGGTTGGCCAATCGGTGCGCCCATATCCGGATGGCTGAATTCCCAGAGAAATTTACTGGCCGACATATTGGTTGGCTCCGTGATGTCTAGAGCGAACACACTGCGCCCCCCTGCCCCGGTAGTGCCGGCGACGATGGTTTTCCAGCTATTTCCCAGCCAGGCATCGGAAACGCGCGGAGTGCCGTCTACATAATAACGGTGGGAGTACGTCGGGCTCGTCAGGTTGATCAAGTTGGCAAACACGCCGTTGGGAATAAAGGCGAAAAGCTCCTGACCACCATTACCATTCTCCGCCATGCTGGCATTGAAGCCATGCAGCATGCCGTCGTTGGCGCCAACCACTACCATGGGTGTGCGGTTGGCATTATGGCTACGGAACTGTGCGTAAGCATTTCGCGCGCTTGTCCAACTGCTACCCGTCAGGCGAGTGTAGCCGTAATCCTGATTTGCGACGAACTGAGGATCAGAGTTGATGATGTCGCCCAAACGGCTCGCACGCTGGCGAAATTGCTTGCTCTGATCTGAAGCAGTGCGCTCCCGGCTACGATCCCCACGCAGGAATTCGAGTCGTCTCTCCGCGTTGGTTGCATCGCCTGCAGTCCGCTCACTGTCTGTGTGAAGCAGGTTTTTAAGAGCGTTGCCTATTCCATTATTCCAAGTGAATGCGGTGGCGCTGGTGCTGATCGTGCCGTCGCCGGCTGTACTGGCGTTAACCAGAGGTACCGGCGTAAAAATCTTGCGGTTACCGGTGCTCATTGCATCGAGTGCAGTTGCCGCGCTCCAAGCCGCATCTGCCTCAACCGTGCCATTGGTGTTGACCTTTTTGGCCAGCAGGTCGCCGCTCCACAACTTGCTGTCCAGTGAGGACTGGAACACAGCAGTATCGGTTTCCAGGCGAGTTGAGTTGGTTGCGAGAGTGGTAGTGGTGCTGTTCACTTCCTCTGCAATCTTCGCGAAAGCGATCTTCAGGCTTTCAACCATGCGCGTAGCATCGCTGGCGACGAAAAAGTTGTCGGGGCGCGGGTAGTTATCACCCAGCATGTCCGTAGTGGTGTGCCACCAGGCTTCTGGCAGCGCAGTGCTTCGCGCGTAGGGGTCACCAAAGTTGTCGGGTACTTTGAAACCACCATATTTAGTTGCCAGCCAGTACTGGTTCTTATTCTTTGGTTCCAAGAACTGATTTTCCCGCACATCCACCCAGAAAGTGGAGATGGTTTGCTTGCCCGCTATGCTTGGACGTATATCGGAGGTATTGGCCAGATAGGCTAGCCCTGCGATATAAGCCGAGTTGCCACGCCCGGTAAAGTCTTGGGCCGAGGCGCTGGTGGTAATACCCTCGAGATTGAAGAGCGTCTGGGTAGCGCGCACAACATCCATTGGCGTATCGTCATTGAGTGCCGTGTCGCTACTGACTTCACTAGGTTTACTCGGTTCCTCAAAACTACTAGTCGCTCCGGGCAGGTTCTTGTCCCTCCACGTATTGACATCGCCGATACCAAGGATCACGTTTTTCTGGCATGCGTACTGGACGGGGTCCTGCCAGGTAGTGATTACTGGGAAATTGTCTGCCCAACGTGTGCGTGTACTGGTATTGGCGCCGTTTTGGCTGGAGTAGGCCGCAACAGGGCCAAGTCCCCTGAAATAGCGCATGGCGGTGTAGTAGAGCTCGCTGACCGGGTCGTCGCTCTTGTAGTTGTTGCTATTCAGCTGGCCGAATTTGTTGATGTAGTTCAACACTCCACTGTCAGCAATGTTCACGCCTATGGCACTGGTAATGCCGTCCGGGTTTCTGACTTGTATTCCTGTTTGCGGGTCCCATTCTCTGGCTGCGGCGTTGCTCTCCTCGCCAACGTTGGGGGTGATCTTCGTATTACCAATGAATTTCTGGTTCGCCCGCAGGACACCACCATCGCGGGTAGACGTCGAATCGTTGAGGTAGCCGAAGGCGCTGTACCTCAGGGTGCCTGCATATTGTTGCAAGAGTCCTTCCGGCTTGTAGTTGCCGTTCGGGTACTGTTTGCAGTTGGCTTCCAACATGCCTGGAACACATACCTCAACCTGAATCCGGACTTTATAAACGGTCTTATACTGCGAATTGGTATTGCCGTTCGGATAATAGAGGGTGCGCAGTTTGCCCGCGTTGGTCCATTGCCGGCTGTTGCCGGGGTCATAGTCAGTCTGTTCCGGTGTCTGCCACGAAGCGTTGCCCAGCTTGTCGTTCCAGTTGGAAATGTGGATGTAGGTTTCCATGCCCTGCTGGTAAACATAGAAATTGTCCCAGTCGGAGCCACCTGGTGTGGCTCCGGGAATCTCTGCCTTGGGTACCAAACCTTGGCTGTTATTCAGACGGTTGCCAGCGTCATAGCCGGGGTTGCGTGACTTGCTCAGTACGGTCAGGCCGTCCTGATCAACTACTCGGTAGCCACCAGTAAGCGCGCTGCGGAAAGGGTCGATAGTCGGAGTCGCTGCCCAGTTCAGGAAGTTGCCGCTCCACTCCTTGGCGCCGCCGCAGGTGCGTGTGGTATTGACCCTGTTGGGGTAGAACCGCTCGTTGGCCTTGTCGTACAAATAACACTTGAGCGGATCGAAGTAGCCTACGTAGGTATTTGCCGAGCTGTAGCTTCCCAGATTCGCCACGCTGACCAATGTTGGCCACTCGACCGAAGGGACCAGTGCCAGGTTACCGGGTACGCTGCCGCCGCCCAACAACAAAGGAACTTGCGATACCTCGGCGGAATAGGCCGGAGCGGAAACCAATATTCCGCTGGTCAGCAGAAAAGCTGTTGCTGTTTTAGCTGCTTTGAATGTCATCGCAAAACGATTCATTGTGGGTGCTCCACGTGAAATTCGGAGAAGGGCTGGGCGCTTCATTGTTCAACCAGAAATACGGAGCTCAGTTCGCTCGTCGTGCTGGGGGTATTGGCAGCATCCTGGGCCATGCCATAGCCCGTGGCCGTGATGCGCACGATGGTGCCTTCCTCGTCGGTCGGTACTCCAACTTCGGTACTGGTGCGCAGGGTAGCCAGTTGCCTGAGGGTGTAGGTTGGATCTTTGGCGACGCCTGGAAAGGAGGCATAGCTGCCATTTTCATCCGCAACCGAGAGGGTGCTGAGGGTATTGGCTTCGAATTTAGTCGTTACACGGGCTTCGCCCCTGCGCAGAGCCGCTTCTGCGGCTTGTAACGCCAACTCTTGGTCGCGAAGGTTGCCGGCCATGCGCTCCTGCAGCGAGGTACCGCGCATGCTGGCCAGACCGATAATGGTGACGAGCAGCAACATGATCAATGCCACTATCAAAATGGCCCCGTCTTGTTTTCTGGTATTCATAAACGGGCCCCTGTTCATGGCAATTTATTGCGCAGGCTTACGACGGCCGTGAAAACTTGGCCAAGTCGGCGATCGGGAATATCGATGCTGTTGGCGGCAGTGCAGGTGCTGTCACCCTTCTTGCAAATCAAACCCTTTTCCCGGTCATAAACCTGAAGGTCGGGTGATATATTGGCTTCGTTACTAAGCGCGAGGAGTCGTACCTTTACTGCTGCCACATTATTCCAGTCGGTTACCGCGTTGGCTTTTACGAACGCGGTATTGGCGATTGCACGGTTTTCGCCAATACCAGTGCTGATGCCATATTCGAACTGCAGATCTTGAACACCCTCGATCAACTCCATCGTCAAGGGAGTGCTGGTGCCTTTCCGCCAGCTAGTCCGCCAGAGTGAGGGAGGCTTGCCGTTTTCTCCCTTCCTGACGTAGTACTGGTTACTTTGAAATACCAATACTTTGGTGATGGCTGGTGTATAGGATCGGCTGAGGTTTCCGCTACTGTCTTTGATGATTGCGGTCGCCGTGACATTGCCGCTCAGGAACATGTCGCAACCTAGTGCGTTGCTGATCAGTACGTTGGTTTCCTTGGCCTCACCGTTGGTACTGGCCATAGTAATGCTCGAAGCATTGACAGGAATATCTGTAGTGCCCAAAGCCCCAGCACTGGTTGCCGCATGTTTGATCAGTATGCTGTCAGTGCCCACTTCTTTATTGGTGCCAATATTCTCGGGCCAGGTTGGCAGACCAGTCTGCGCTTCCCAGCCTTTTATCGCATTATTGATATTCAGCCGGTCATCAGTCGAACTGCCGACTGCATCGGTAAAACACTCGCCCTTGTATCCCGCATTGCGCAGATCATAGGTAATGAAATCCATCGCGAAACGACCGCTTTCCTGCACCCGGGACAGTGCGCTATTGGCCGCGTAAGTTTGCTTGCTGGACAGGAAGATCTGCAGTACGCCCAGCATTAGCAGCAGGCTTAGAGCCATCGCGATCATCAGCTCGATAAGCGAAAGGCCGCGTTGTAAATAGGCTGTGCGCATTCTCATATCTCTGTTCGGTAAACGAAATTGGCGGTTGCATCTGCCGCGGTGCCATCGGCCTTCTTGATCGCGCTACGGCTTTCGTCCCAATTGATGGTGATGGTCACGAGGCCGGTAGCGTTGTCTCTTTCTATACGGGCCTTGCCGTTGGGCAGTTTCGCGACAAGGGGAATCCATTCACTCAAGTCCTTATCCTTGCGAGTTGTCGTTGCCGTATAGGCGCTGGTAAGGGCGCTGAGGTTGTAGGCGCCAGCCTGGGCTGCTTTGCGATTTGCACGCATGCGATCAGTGATATCTGCTGCTAATATCGAGGCCTGAGAACGATAATAGGCTCCCTGGTTGGCTTGGATGCTGGTCGCCTGCAGGCCGGCCAGGCCGAGCAGGCCAATGGAGAGCACTACGATCGCCACCAGCACTTCGATCAGGGTCGCGCCTATTTGCGCACGATGGGTCAATCCTGTCATGAGCAGTTCACCTTGGTTGTGCTGGTTGTGCCAATAACGGAAACCTCTAGGCGGCGTTTCTGCTGGTCTATGCAAGTGCTGGCGTTGACGGAAAATACGGTAGCCGCCGCTGCCGAAGTCATACCGTTTGGCCTGAAGGTCAGGCCTGTATCAGGGCCTGCAACGGCCATGCTGGCCACGCCATCCCAGCTTTTGATAACAACATTGCCTGCCATGATGATCCAGCCGCCTGCCCAGTCGGTACCGTTCTGGCAGCCATTACCGGCGGCGTTGCGACGACAGATGGTGATGTCCTTGCGCCGATTCACCGCCTCGGAGCGCGCCAGTTGCAGCGCGCCTTGCAGCTCATTGGTGAGAGACAGGGTGCGGTTTTCCTGCAGGATGTTGCTGAAGGAGGGCGCGGCAATGCTTATCACGACTGCCAATACGGCAAGCGTTACCATCAATTCGATCAAAGTGAAGCCTCGGGTAAGGCGCATGGCGAGTCTCGCTGGTTTTCGGCCAGCAAATGATCGCAATTTGCAGTTTGCCAAGACAGGCGCAGAGGGATATCCGGTTGGTTCGTCCGGCTGAGTGGTCGTTCATTCGCAGCGGCCATCGTCAGGTGGAGATTCAAGTCTCGCTCTACCTGCGACGTTGATCACAATGGCGCGCTCTGCCGTGTTCTCGCGACACAGTGTGAAGGTACCGTTGAGGCTGTGAGTCATGCCGTTTGATTTGAAGGCGATATGGTTCTGGCTACGGAAGTTGGACCAGTGCCAGCTGTACGACGGGGCGATTTGCAGTGTGCGTAACACGATCTCCCCTTCGTCCAGTCGTCCGTTTTGGTTGCTGTCGACGAATACCACAAGTTGACCCTGCCAGCGTTTGCTATTGCAGCTTTCCATGTCATCGCAGAGGCTGACCGTGGTACGCCTGCTAACCGCTTCGCCACGGGAGAAGTACAGAACAGCTAGCATTTCATCCACTTGGGTACTCTGCCGGGTTTGCTGCACATGGTTGCTGAAGCCAGGTATGACAATGGTCACGACGATGCCAAGAATGGCCAGGGTGATCAGTAGCTCGACCAGGCTATACGCCCTCTGTTGATCTGGATTCATCGCTCAAGTCCTTTTGTACGTATGATCGACGGCCTCCTGGCCTGCCTTTTCTGTTTAGCTCGTGAGGCTTCACTGTCAAGGTCGGTCATCCACGTATGAGGTGTGTCGTAGTGGTGGATGTCATTGTTGTAGGTGGTGGGGCTATTGGCCTGTTGTCGGCTTATCGGTTAGCACTTGCTGGCAAACGGGTGTTGCTGATCGAGCGCAGCCAGGCTGGCCGCGAATCCTCCTGGGCTGGCGGAGGTATCGTTTCGCCACTCTATCCTTGGCGCTACAGCTCTGCGGTCAGTGCATTGGCGCACTGGTCTCAGGATTACTATCCGGGGTTCGGGCGTCGACTGCTGGACGAGACCGGGATCGACCCAGAAGTGCATGTCACCGGGCTGTATTGGCTGGATCTGGATGACGAGGCCGAGGCGCTGGCCTGGGCTCGGCGTCAGGGGCGCGAGTTGTTTGAGGTGGATATCGCTGAGGCTTATCAGCAGGTGCCTGTTCTGGGTGGTGGTTTCAAGCGCGCCATTCATATGCCGGGCGTGGCCAATGTGCGTAACCCCAGGTTGGTCAAGGCGTTGCGAGCCGCTTTGGCGGCCATGCCGAGTGTGGAGTTGCGTGAGCATTGTCCAGTCACCGGGTTTGTTCAGGACGGCGGGCGGATTCGCGGAGTGACTACGGCCGACGGCGAGATTCGCGCTGATCGCGTAGTGCTCGCTGCCGGTGCCTGGAGTGGAGCGTTGCTCAATACGCTTGGGCTGGAGCTGCCGGTCGAGCCGGTGAAGGGGCAGATGATCCTTTACAAGTGCGCCGAGGATTTTCTGCCGAGCATGGTGCTGGCCAAGGGGCGTTATGCGATACCGCGGCGCGACGGCCATATTCTGGTCGGCAGCACGCTGGAGTACTCCGGCTTCGACAAGACGCCGACCGACAGCGCGCTGGCCAGCCTCAAGGCTTCGGCTGAGGAGTTGCTGCCTGCGCTCAAGGACGCCGAAGTGGTGGGGCACTGGGCCGGTTTGCGGCCCGGCTCGCCGGAAGGCGTTCCCTTTATCGGCGAGCTGCCTTCGCATCCTGGGCTTTGGCTCAATTGCGGGCATTTCCGCAATGGTCTGGTGTTGGCGCCGGCCTCCTGCCAGTTGTTGGTCGACCTGATGCTCGGGCGCGAGCCGATCATCGATCCGGCGCCTTATGCCCCGGCAGGGCGGCTTGGGTGATCCGACGGCTGGGCGTCAGTCGATGCCCAGCTTCTTCAACCGGTAGCGCATCGAGCGGAAGGTCAGCCCCAGGCGCTGGGCCGCGGCGGTGCGGTTCCAACGGGTTTCTTCCAGGGCCTGCATGATCAGCTTGCGCTCGATGTCCTCGAGGTAGTCCTCGAGGTTGTCGATCTGCGCCAGGCTGGCTTCGCCACCTTCGTTGCTTGGGCCGCTGGCGTCGGCCAGGCGCAGATCGCTGGGTGTTATCTGATCGTCCTCGCAGAGGGTGTAGGCGCGTTCGAGCATGTTCTCCAGCTCGCGCACGTTGCCCGGGAAGCGGTAGTTCTTCAGCTTTTCCAGCGCGTCGGGGTGCAGCTTGGCGGCTGTCAGGCCGGTGCCATCGGCCAGGCGCGCGAGCATGACTTCGGCCAGTTGGGCGATGTCCTCGCGGCGCTCGCGTAGTGGCGGTACGCGCAGTTCGATGACGTTGAGGCGATAGTAGAGGTCCTGGCGGAAACGCCCGGCGGCAACTTCGGCGGCCAGGTCCTTGTGGGTGGCGCAGAGGATGCGCACATCGACCACCACTTCCTGCTGGCCACCGACAGCGCGCACGGCCTTTTCCTGGATGGCGCGCAGCAGTTTGACCTGCATCGGCAGCGGCAGGTCGGCGACTTCGTCGAGGAACAGGGTGCCGCCATTGGCGGCCTGGAACAGGCCCTGCTTGTCTTCGATAGCACCGGTGAAGCTGCCTTTCTTGTGACCGAAGAATTCGCTTTCCATCAGCTCCGAGGGGATGGCGCCGCAGTTGACCGGGACGAACGGCTGCTCGACGCGCGGACCCTGTTCGTGGATCAGACGGGCCACCAGTTCCTTGCCGCTGCCCGATTCGCCGCTGATGTAGACCGGCGCCTGGCTGCGCGAGAGCTTCTGGATCTGCTTGCGCAGGGATTTCATCGGTGGCGAGTCACCGAGCAGGCGGCTGTCGACCGGGGTTTCCTCGCCTTCTGGCGAGCGAATGCGCAGGGCGGTGGCCACCAGTTCGCGCAGCCGGCCGAGGTCTACCGGCTTGGTGAGGAAGTCGAAGGCCCCGGCCTTGAGGGAGTTGATTGCGGTATCCAGGCTGCCGTAGGCGGTGATCATCGCCACCGGCACCTGCGGATGGCGCTGCTGGATGTACTGCACCAGATCCAGGCCGGTACCGTCGGGCAGGCGCATGTCGGTCAGGCACAGGTCGAAAGGCTCGCGCGCCAGCCACTCACGTGCTTCCTTGACGTTGCGGGCGCTGCGGGTGTCCAGCTTCATGCGTCCGAGGGTGATTTCCAGCAGTTCGCGGATATCGGGTTCGTCGTCGACGATCAGGGCTCTCTGACGGTTCATGTTCAGCTCAGTTTGCGCGGATGGGCGAAGGTGATGCGGAAGCAGCTGCCGCCCCCTTCACGAGGTTTATAGTCGAGGCGGGCCTGGTTGCTCTGGCATAGCTCGCGGGAAATATACAGGCCGAGGCCGGTGCCCTTGTTCTCGGTGGTGTAGAAGGGCTCGAAGATGTGCTGCTCCTGCTCGGGCGGTACGCCGGGCCCGTCGTCGAGCACTTCCAGTACCGGCAGGTCGCTGGTTTCGTCACGGAACAGGCGCAGCCAGACCTGGCCGAGTCGGTGCTGCTGGGCGCTGTAGCGCAGGCCGTTCTGCACCAGGTTGGTCAGCACCTGGGTCAGCTGGTGTGGATCCATGCGCGTCTGCAAACTGCCGGCCTGGGTTTCCAGGTGGATCTGCCGGTCAGCGGGCGCCGAGCTGCGGAATTCGCTGGCGAAACGGTGCAGCCAGTACTTCAGATCGAGCAGTTGCGGTTCGGCCTGGCGTCGCCGCGACAGCTGCAGGACGTTCTCGATCACCAGGTTCATGCGCTTGGAATGGTCCTGAATGATCTGCGCCAGGCGTTGATCGGGACCTTGCAGGTCTTCCGACTCCTGCAGCAATTGCGCGGCGTGGCTGATGGCGCCGAGCGGGTTGCGAATCTCATGGGCGATGCCGGCAGTCAGGCGGCCGAGCGAGGCCAGCTTGAGCTGTTGCGCCTGCTGGGCGATCTGCGAGATGTCATCGAGAAACACCAGGGTGTGCTGCTGGTCACCGCGCTGAAGGGAAATGAAGCTGGGCTGTAGCACCGGCCCGTCGACCTGGGCCTGCAGGCTGTCCGGGCGCAGGGTTGGGTTGTGCAGCCACTGCTGCAGACGCTTGACCAGTTCGGGGCAGTGCGGATCGATGATCTTTCCGGTCAGTTCACCGCGCCCGAGCAACTGCTTTGCGCCCTGGTTGGTCAGCAGCACCCGATGTTGGGTGTCGAGCACGAGGATACCGGTGCGCATACGCTGCAGGATCTGCTCGTTGAGCTCTTCCAGATTGGCTACATCGGCCGCACGTTGTTCGGCCAGGCTCTCGCTTACCTGCAGACGGCGTGTGATGCCCTGGATGAACAGGGCGCCGGCGAAGCACAACGCACCGAGGGCGCCTGCTTGTACGTACTGCGCGGCGGCGGCGGGGCGGCTGAGGCTGAGATAGAAGGTCAGGTAGATCAGCGCCATCGCGGCAATGGCGGCGATCAGCAGGCCGATGCGGCCGCGCAGCAGGATATTGGCGATGGCCACGGCGACCACCAGCAGGTTGCCGATGCCGCTGGGCGTGCCGCCGGCTGCGTAGAACAGGGCCGAGAGAAAGATCACGTCGACCAGCGCCAGGCTGAACAGCTGCACCAGGTGCTTGGGCTTTTGCACCAGCACGGCGATGAAGATGTTGAGGATCAGGTAGACCCAGCTGCCGGTGCGAAATAGCTCGATATGCACGACGTCCAGCAACTGCTCGTCGAGGTTGCTGGAAATCAGCAGGATCAGCGCCAGGCCGATGGTCAGGCGATAGAAGTGATAGAGCCTGAGGATGCGCTGCCCTTGTTTGCTGTTCTGTACGCTGGTGTCAGCGATCACCGGTGTGTGGGCCTTGCTCAAGGTGTTTCTGGCTGCAGTACCAGCGCTGATCCTGGCTCAGTGCCTGGGTCTTGGGAATATGCACGCCGCAGTTCTCGCATCGCACCATGGGGGCTGCGGCGTCCTCGGTGGGGCGAGTAGGTTTGGCTTTGCTGATGAAGCGACGCCAGATCCAGATTGCGGCGAAGATCACGGCAACCCAGAACAGCAGGCGGAACAGGCCCATGGTGTGCTCTTTTATCCGGTTAAAGCCGGCAGTTTAGCCAAGCTGAGACCATCGGCACAGAGGGGCGGTGGCAGGCTGTGAGCTGATTCCGGGGCGGCGAGCTGCAAGCCAGAGCGGCGGCACTGAGCCTGGATGACATCCGTAGGTACAAAAAAGGGAGGCCGAGGCCTAATGCCAGTCAGTTAAGCGCTACAGCTTGACCTTCTGCGCGCTGAAACGAAAATCCGATGCTTGTTTTGAGCATCGGATTTTTTATGCGACTTTCCCGCGCCTTGGCAC
>NZ_JBLUPX010000026.1:0-59843 GCF_048068235.1 Pseudomonas sp. NY15364
AACCAGCTCTTCCAATGTCGGCGGAAACAGGCTGCTTTGTTGCCGATCTTCACCTTGGATATAGCCCATAAACGACAATGCCCCCATCGACTGATGGAGGCATTGTCTTCACCTTGCACTCAGACTGCTAGGTTTTCACACAGTCTGTTCGGCGGGCTTTTTCTTGCGCGTCTGTTTCGTGATTCTTTGTTTGCCAGGCACCCTGGCCTTATCATTGGCCCAGTTTTGCCTCGTCGGACGCCCCATGAAGTTTGCCATCGCCCTGTTCGCCGCCCCCCACCAGCCCGCGTCGCGTCGCGCATTGCGCTTCGCCCAGGCGACATTGGCCGGCGGCCACGAAATCGTTCGCCTGTTCTTCTATCAGGACGGTGTGCACAGCGCCGCCAGCAACGTGGTCAGCCCACAGGACGAGTTGGATCTGCCCAGGGAATGGCGCGAATTCGTGACCGCCAACGGGCTTGACGCGGTGGTCTGCATCGCCGCAGCCCTGCGCCGTGGTGTACTCAACGCCGAAGAAGCGCAGCGCTACGCCAGGTCGGCTGCCAACCTGGAAGCACCGTGGGAGCTGTCCGGCCTGGGCCAGCTGCATGAGGCCGCGCAACAGGCCGACCGCCTGGTCTGCTTCGGAGGTCAGTGAATGAGCAAGTCGCTGTTGATCATAAGCCGCCAGGCACCCTGGAGCGGCCCTGGTGCGCGTGAGGCGCTGGATATCGCCCTGGCCGGCGGCGCCTTCGATCTGCCCATCGGCATGCTGTTTCTCGATGACGGCGTGTTTCAGCTCAGCGCTGGACAGCAATCCGGCCAGCTGCAACAGAAAGACCTCGGCGCCAACCTGCAGGCGCTGCCGATGTTCGGTGTCGAGGCGCTGTACGCCAGCCAGCGCAGCCTGAGCGAGCGCGGCCTTGGCGAC
This sequence comes from Pseudomonas sp. NY15364, assembly GCF_048068235.1. Taxonomy (NCBI): domain Bacteria; kingdom Pseudomonadati; phylum Pseudomonadota; class Gammaproteobacteria; order Pseudomonadales; family Pseudomonadaceae; genus Pseudomonas; species Pseudomonas sp. NY15364. The sequence goes on from NZ_JBLUPX010000026.1 coordinate 911, forward strand.
CGCGAACTGAACCTGGCGGTGCAGCGACTCGACGACAGCGCGCTGACCGCCCTTCTCGACCGCTACGATCAGGTGATCACCCTCTGATGGCCACCCTGCACATTCTCTCCCATTCGCCGTTCACCGATAGCCGCCTCGCCAGTTGCCTGCGCTTGCTGGGCGCAGGCGACGCCCTGCTGCTCACCGGCGATGCGGTCTATGCATTGCAGCCCGGCACGACCAATCTGCAAGCGTTGCAGCTGATGCCTGCCAGTGTCTCGCTCTACGCCCTGGACGAAGACCTGGCCGCCCGCGCGCTACAGGCGCCCGAGCGCGCTCAGGCCGTCGACTATCCGGAATTCGTCGAGCTGTGCACCCGCTACGCCAAGGTCAATAGCTGGCTATGAGTACGCTTAACGTCGGCGGACGTGACATTGCCCTGGACAAGGACGGCTACCTGATCGACCTGCAGGATTGGTCACACCCCGTAGCCGAGGCGCTAGCCGCAGCGGAAGAGTTGCAACTGAGTGACGATCACTGGGAAATTCTCGACCTGCTGCGTGCCTTCTACGCGGAGTTTCAGCTGTCGCCCGCCAACCGTCCGCTGATCAAGTACGCTGCTCTGAAGCTCGGCACGGAGAAAGGCAACAGCCTGCACCTCAATCGCCTGTTCAAGGGCACACCCGCCAAACTCGCCGCCAAGCTCGCTGGCCTGCCGAAACCGACCAATTGCCTATGAACCTGATCACCCCCGCCGAACATCCCTTCGCCCAGTTCGTGCGTATTCTCGGCAAGGGCAAGCGCGGCGCCCGCGGCCTGACGCGCGATGAGGCCCGCGAAGCCATGGGCCTGCTGCTTGATGGCAAGATCGAGGACACCCAGCTCGGCGCCTTCCTGATGCTGCTGCGGCACAAGGAAGAAAGCGCCGAAGAGCTCGCCGGCTTCACCGAAGCCATTCGCCCACGGCTCGCCGCCCCAAATATGCAGGTCGACCTGGACTGGCCCAGCTATGCCGGCAAGAAACGTCATCTGCCGTGGTATCTGCTGGCAGCCAAAGCTCTGGCCGCCAGCGGTGTACGCATCTTCATGCATGGCGGTGGTGCGCATACCGCAGGGCGCATGTATACCGAACAACTGCTGGAACAACTGGGCATCCCCTGCTGCAAGGACTGGCAAGCAGTGGAGGCGGCGCTCGACCAACACAACCTGGCATACAGCTACCTGGGCGACTGGATGCCGGCGCTCCAGCGCATGATCGATCTGCGCAACACCCTGGGCCTGCGCTCGCCTATCCATTCCCTGGCGCGAGTGATCAACCCGCTCGGTGCCCGCTGTGGGCTGCAGAGCATCTTCCATCCCGGCTACCAGGCCGTGCATCGCGAGGCCAGTCGACTGCTGGGTGATCACGCCATCGTCATCAAGGGCGAAGGCGGCGAAATCGAGGTCAATCCAGACGGTGCCTGCCACCTGCATGGCACGCTCGATGGTGAAGACTGGGACGAAGAATGGCCGGCGCTGTCAGCGCAGCGCCATGTCAAACCCGAGCGACTCGACCCGGCCGTGCTGGGCGCTTTCTGGCGCGGCGAGCACGATGACGCTTACGGTCGACTGGCGGTTATCGCCACCATGGCCGTCGCACTACGCGGGTTGGGCCTGGATCGTGAAGCGGCATTCCTGCAGGCCCAGCAGCGCTGGGATGCACGCTTTCAATCTAATCAATCGATTGCTTAAGCCAGCTTTTTCCACCTTTCAATCGACTTCATCACGTTAGACTCCAGATTCATTCAAAACGGAGGCACACGTTATGGGCTTGTTGATCGACGGCCGCTGGCATGACCAATGGTACGACACCGGCGACAGTGGCCGCTTCCAGCGCGAAAGCGCGCAACGCCGTAACTGGGTAACCACCGACGGTAGCGCAGGGCCGAGCGGCAGCGACGGCTTCAAGGCCGAGGCCGGGCGTTATCACCTCTATGTATCGCTGGCCTGCCCCTGGGCTCATCGCACCCTGATCCTGCGCAAACTCAAAGGCCTCGAATCGCTGATCGATGTCTCCGTGGTGAGCTGGCTGATGCGCGAACAGGGCTGGACCTTCGACCGCGAGTTCGGCTCCAGCGGTGACCACCTCGACAACCTGGGCTACATGCATCAGCGCTACACCGCCGATGACAGTCATTACACCGGCCGCGTTACCGTACCCGTGCTGTGGGACAAGCAGACCGGCGGCATCGTCAGTAACGAGTCGGCTGAAATCATCCGCATGTTCAACAGCGCGTTCGACGGCCTGACCGGCAACGGCCTGGACTTCTACCCCGAACCGCTACGTGAGCGCATTGACCTACTCAACGAGCGCATCTACCCGGCCGTGAACAACGGCGTTTACCGGGCAGGCTTCGCCACCACGCAGGAAGCCTACGAAGAGGCCTTCGACGAACTGTTCGCCATGCTCGACGAGCTGGAAGCACTGCTGGGCGAAAACCGCTACCTGGCCGGCGAATACCTGACCGAGGCGGACATTCGCCTGTTCACCACGCTGATTCGCTTCGATGCTGTCTATCACGGGCATTTCAAGTGCAACCTGCGACGCATCGAGGACTACCCGAACCTGTCCAACTGGCTACGCGAGCTGTACCAGTGGCCAGGCATCGCCGAGACGGTGGACTTCACCCATATCAAGTCGCATTACTACGCCAGCCACGCCACCATCAACCCGACTGGCGTGATACCCAAAGGGCCGCAGCAAGATTTCACTCGCGCACATGATCGCCAGCGCCTGTCAGGCAAAGGAGTGTTCCAGCGTTAGAAACGCGATGGCTGGTGACTGAAGCCTCGACAACGAGGCTTCAGTCGCTGGGCGTCAGATGCTGTTCTGAGCGCCTTCGAACCAGGCCAGCTTGTCACGCAGGGTGACCACCTCCCCGACTATCACCAGCGTGGGGGCGTGCACTTCGTGTTCGGCGACAAGCTCCGGCAGGGTTTCCAGCGTGCCAGTGAAGACTCGCTGATTCTGCGTGGTGCCCTGCTGCACCAATGCCGCAGGCGTGGCGCCTGAACGGCCGTGCGCAATCAGTTGTTCGCAGATACCCGGCAAGCCGACCAAGCCCATGTAGAACACCAGGGTTTGCCCCGGCGCGACCAGGTCCTGCCACGGCAAGTTGCTGCTGCCATCCTTGAGATGCCCGGTAACGAAACGCACTGACTGCGCATGGTCGCGATGGGTCAGCGGGATGCCGGCATAGGCCGCACAGCCTGAAGCCGCGGTGATGCCCGGGACGACCTGGAAGGGAATGTCCTCGGCAGCCAGCTGCTCGATCTCCTCACCACCACGACCGAAGATGAACGGATCGCCGCCTTTCAGGCGCAGCACGCGCTTGCCTTGACGAGCCAGGTCGATCAGCAACTTGTTGATCTGCTCCTGCGGCATCGCGTGATCGGCGCGGCGCTTGCCGACATAGATGCGCTCGGCATCACGCCGGCACAGCTCGATGATGGCGGGCGCCACCAGGCGGTCGTACAGCACGACGTCTGCCTGCTGCATCAAGCGCAGGGCGCGGAAGGTCAGGAGATCGGGATCGCCCGGCCCGGCGCCGACCAGATACACCTCGCCCAAAGCGCGCGGCGCAGCACCGGCCACGCGTGCCTCGAGCAGACGCTCGGCCTCCTCCGGCTTGCCGGCAAACACGCTCTCGGCGATCTGCCCTTGAAACACGTCCTCCCAGAACACGCGGCGCTGTTGCACGTCGGGGAACAGCTGCTTGACCTGCTCACGGAAACGCTTACCCAGGTTGGCCAGCTGGCCGTAGGTGGCCGGAATCCAGGTCTCGATCTTGGCGCGGATCAATCGCGCCAGCACCGGCGCATCGCCGCCACTGCTGACCGCGACGATCAGCGGCGAGCGATCGACGATGGCGGGAAAGATTACGCTGCACAGCGCCGGCGCATCCACCACGTTGACGGGAATACCTAACGACTGGGCGTCGGCTGAAATCTGCGCGTTGAGCGGCACGTCATCGGTGGCGGCGATGACCAGGGCAACGCCCTGCAGATCACTGCTCGCATAGCCGCGCAGGAAGATGCCGTCAGCGCCGGCCAGCGCCTGCAACTCACTGCGGATCTCCGGGGCGACCACACGCAGGCTAGCGCCGGCGTCGCTCAACAGACGCGCCTTGCGCAGCGCAACTTCACCACCGCCGATCACCAGCACCGGGCGATCCTGCAGTTTGTGGAACAGCGGAAGGAATTGCATCAGATCAGCCTCATCAGAGGTCGGTCGTAGGGGGCGCTGCGCGCACCAAACTACGGTGTAAGGCCCTGGTGCGCATGGCGCACCCTACCTCCATTGAAACGGGGCAGTTGCTAACGCCCCGTTTTTTGCGTCGCGATGGCCTATCAGCCGATCGCTTCGATGCCGCCCATATAGGGCTTCAGCACCTCGGGAACACGAATGCTGCCATCGGCCTGCTGGTAGTTCTCCAGCACTGCCACCAGGGTGCGACCGACTGCCAGGCCGGAGCCATTGAGGGTGTGCACCAGCTCCGGCTTGTTGGTTTCCGGGTTGCGGTAGCGTGCCTGCATGCGGCGCGCCTGGAAGTCGCCGCAGTTGGAGCAGGAAGAAATCTCGCGGTACTTGTCCTGGCTCGGCACCCACACTTCCAGGTCATAGGTCTTCACCGCAGAGAAGCCCATGTCGCCGGTACACAGGGCCAGCTTGCGATACGGCAGCTCCAGCAGTTGCAGCACACGCTCGGCGTTGGCAGTCATGCCTTCAAGCGCTTCGAAGGACTTGGACGGTTCGACGATCTGCACCATCTCGACCTTGTCGAACTGGTGCTGGCGGATCATCCCACGGGTATCGCGGCCCGAGGCGCCCGCTTCGCTGCGGAAGCACGGTGTGTGGGCGACGAACTTCAGCGGCAACTGTTTGGCATCGAGAATTTCGCCCGCGACGATATTGGTCAGCGACACTTCGGCAGTCGGGATCAGGTACAGATCAGCCTGGTCTTCACGGGCGATCTTGAACAGGTCTTCCTCGAACTTCGGCAGCTGACCGGTGCCCTGCAGCGCCGGGGCCTGCACCAGGTAAGGCGTGTAAGCCTCTTCATAACCGTGCTCGCCGGTATGCAGGTTGATCATGAACTGCGCCAGGGCGCGATGCAGGCGCGCGATGGGACCGCGCAGCAAGGCGAAACGCGCGCCGGAGAGCTTGGCAGCGGTCTCGAAGTCCAGCCAGCCGTGCTGCTCGCCGAGGGCAACGTGATCCTTGATCTCGAAATCGAAGCTACGCGGCGTACCCCAGCGTGCCACCTCGACGTTGCCGTCTTCATCGGCGCCCACCGGCACGGACTCGTGCGGCAGGTTGGGGATGTTAAGCAGCAGGTTGTCCAGCTCGCTCTGGATAGCGTCCAGCTCACGCTTGCCGGCTTCCAGGTCGCTGCCCATCTGGTCGACTTCCGCCAGCAGCGGCGCGATATCTTCGCCACGCGCCTTGGCCTGGCCGATGGACTTGGAACGGCTGTTGCGCTCGGCCTGCAGTTGCTCGGTGCGTACCTGCACCGACTTGCGCTGACTCTCCAGGGCCTCGAAGCGGGCGACGTCAAGGGCGAAGCCACGAGTGGCGAGGCGCTCGGCGATTTCGGTGAGTTGCGTGCGGACAAGTTTGGAATCGAGCATGTTCAGGTCTCAATACATCGACGAAAAAGGTTGCGGCCACCAGCGTGACGCGGGTTGCCGAGTTTAAAGCTTTAGCGGGTCAGGATGCCAATCGAGCCAGGCTCAGACCGACCCAGGCGGCCAGCAGACCGCCAATGATACTGAATGCCAGGTAACCGAAGGCCTCGGGCGCGCGACCGCCCTCCATCAGTTTCATGATTTCCAGGCTGAAAGACGAAAAAGTGGTGAAGCCACCCAGAACGCCAGTAATCAGCCCTGTACGCAGCTCCAGCGGCAGATCGGTACGGGTCAGGAACAAGCCTGACAGCAGACCAATCAGCAGACAGCCGACGACGTTTACCGCAAAGGTGCCCAGGTAGAAATGCCGGGGCCAGTTGCCCGCTACCCAACTGGCAACCAAAAAGCGCATGACCGAACCAGCCGCGCCCCCTACAGCGACGGCAAGTGCTACACGAATCATCATTTTCTCCTCTGCCTCGGACTATTGGCGTCCTGACTCCGCAGATGTTGTAGCTTGTCGCGAATCTTCAACTCCAGGCCACGTGGCACCGGATCGTAATACTGACGCGGCTGCAGATTTTCGGGGAAGTAATCCTCGCCCGCTGCATAGGCATCGGGCTCGTCATGGGCGTAGCGGTATTCATCGCCGTAGCCGAGTTGCTTCATCAGCTTAGTAGGCGCATTGCGCAGGTGCAGCGGCACCTCCTGCGAACCCTGCTCGGCGGCATCACGCATGGCCGCCTTGAAAGCCGTATAGACCGCATTGCTTTTTGGCGCACAGGCCAGATAAACGATGGCCTGGGCCACGGCCAGCTCGCCTTCCGGGCTGCCCAGGCGCTCCTGCACATCCCAGGCATTGAGGCACAGGGTCAGCGCGCGCGGGTCGGCGTTGCCGATATCCTCACTGGCCATGCGCACCACGCGACGGGCGATGTACAGCGGGTCGCAGCCGCCGTCGAGCATACGCGCGTACCAGTACAGCGCGCCGTCCGGGCTGGAGCCACGTACCGACTTGTGCAGCGCTGAAATCTGGTCGTAGAAGGCCTCGCCGCCTTTGTCGAAGCGGCGTCGACTGTCGCCCAGCAGGTTCTGCAGTAGTTCGACGCCGATTTCGCCGTCGTCTTCCGCCAGATCGGCAGCATTCTCGAGAAAGTTGAGCAGGCGGCGGCCATCGCCATCGGCAGCGGCCAGAAGAATCTGAAAGGCCTCGTCCGGCAGGCTGAGATGGCGATCACCCAAGCCTTTGGGGTCGCTCAGCGCACGATTGACCAGCTTGCGCATCGCCGCCTCGTCGAGGCTCTTGAGCACATAAACGCGCGCACGCGACAGCAGCGCATTGTTCAGTTCGAACGAGGGGTTCTCGGTGGTGGCACCGATGAAGATCAGCGTGCCATCTTCCACATAGGGCAGAAACGCATCTTGCTGGCTCTTGTTGAAGCGGTGCACTTCGTCGACGAAGAGGATGGTACGACGGCCGTACTGCGCCGCATGCTGCTGAGCCACCTCGACGGCCTGGCGGATCTCCTTGACCCCGGACAGCACCGCGGAGATGGTCTCGAAATGGGCGTCGGTGACCTTGGCCAGCAGCCGCGCCAGGGTGGTCTTGCCCACCCCTGGTGGCCCCCAGAAGATCATCGAGTGCAAAGCGCCCTGCTCCAGCGCCTCACGCAGCGGCTTGCCCGGCGCCAGCACATGCTCCTGCCCGACATATTCGTCCAGGCTGGTTGCACGCAAACGCGCAGCCAGGGGCTGCGCGACAGGTTGGCGGCCGAACAGATCCACACCTTACTCCTGGATGACGTCCACGCCTTGCGGAATGTCGAAGGTGAACTGGGCGTTATCCACCGGCTCGTTCATCTTCACATTGAGAAACAGGATGTTGGTGCGCTGACCGATGCTGTCGATCAACTGCATGTCGTTGAGCACACGATTGCGGAACGACAGGCGCAGGCTGTCGAACAGGCTGTCCTTGGCCTTGGGTTTGAGAATGAAGTCGACCACGCTGCCGCCTTCCTTGTAGTCGATCTCGAAGTTCTCGCGAATCTGCGACACATCACCGGACAGCAACAGTGCCGGGGTGTGAGTCAGGCGTTGATCGAGGGTCTGAATGGTGACCTGCTCAAGATCCGGGTCATACAGCCAGACTTTTTCACCGTTGGACACCAGCAGTTGCTCCATCGGCTGGTCGGTGTGCCAGCGGAACATACCCGGACGTTTGAGCAGCATTTCCCCGGCGGTTTCCTGCAACTGAGTGCCGCTGGCGTCGAGGGTCAGCTGAGAAAAGCGTGCACTGATGGTCTGCGCCTGGCTGAGCAGGTCGCTCAGGCGCTTGGTGGCCGCTTCTTCATCAGCCTGGGCAGTCAGCAGGGTAAAGCTCAGAGCAGCCAGCATCAGCAGGCGAATAACACGCATATAAACCCCTTGAGTCCTATGAGAATGGCGAGGCGACTCCGCACCTCGCATTGCTCGGCAGCGCTTGGCTACCGTGAAGTCTTGTAGACCGCTAATTCAGTGGTTTGTCCGCGAGACGCAACACTCAGTCACGAGATGAACCGGGCGCGAGCACCTCGCGTGATCCGTTGGTATTCATCGAGCTGACCACGCCGGCCATCTCCATCGCCTCGATCATTCGCGCAGCGCGGTTGTAGCCGATCTTCAGCTTGCGCTGCACCGCGGAAATCGACGCACGGCGGCTTTCCAGAACGAAGTTGACGGCTTCGTCGTACAGCGGATCTTCCTCGCTGCCCTCGCCACCTTCACCACCGCTGCTGCCCTCGAAGCCGCTGCCACCTTCTTCGGCGCCGGCGAGGATGTCTTCGTTGTAATCCGGCGCACCACGCAGCTTCCAGGCCTCGACCACGCGATGCACTTCATCGTCAGAGACGAAGGCACCGTGAACACGAATGGGCAAGCTGGTGCCGGGCGGCATGTAGAGCATGTCACCGTGCCCCAGCAACTGCTCGGCGCCACCCTGGTCGATGATGGTGCGCGAATCGATCTTGCTGGAGACCTGGAACGCCATACGGGTCGGGATGTTGGCTTTGATCAGGCCAGTGATCACGTCCACCGAGGGGCGCTGGGTGGCGAGAATCAGGTGAATACCGGCCGCACGTGCCTTCTGAGCGATACGCGCGATCAGCTCTTCGACCTTCTTGCCGACGATCATCATCATGTCGGCGAATTCGTCGACCACCACCACGATGGTCGGCAGGGGTTTGAGCAGCGGCGCTTCGTCTTCCATGCTTTCGCGACGGAACAGCGGGTCAGCCAATGGCTCGCCCGCCTCGATGGCATCCTTGACCTTGCGGTTGAAGCCCGCCAGGTTGCGCACGCCCATCTTCGACATCAGCTTGTAGCGACGCTCCATCTCGGCGACGCTCCAGCGCAGGGCGTTGGCCGCCTCTTTCATGTCGGTGACCACCGGGCACAGCAGATGCGGAATGCCCTCGTAGATCGACAACTCGAGCATTTTCGGGTCGATCATGATCAGCTTGGCGTCTTCCGGGCTGGACTTGAACAGAATCGACAGAATCATCGCGTTCACACCCACCGACTTACCGGAACCAGTGGTGCCAGCCACCAGCAGGTGCGGCATCTTGGCCAGATCGGTGATCACCGGTTTGCCACCGATGTCGTGCCCCAGTGCAAGGGTGACCGGCGACTTGGCCTCGTCATATTCGGGGGTCGACAGCACTTCGGAGAAACGCACGATCTGGCGATTCTCGTTGGGAATCTCGATACCGACGGTGGTCTTGCCGGGAATGACTTCCACCACCCGCACGCTGGTCACGGCCAGCGAACGCGCCAGATCCTTGGCCAGGTTGGCGATACGACTGACCTTGACCCCGGCGGCCGGCTGGATTTCGTAGCGGGTGATCACCGGGCCGGGATGGATCGAATCCACCGCGACCTCGACGCCGAACTCCTTGAGCTTGATTTCCAGCAGATGGCCGACGCCCTTGAGCGACTCAGGCGAATACTCAACCTTCTTGGCTTCCGCCGGATCGAGCAGGGAAATCGGCGGCAAGGTGCCTTCCACCGCGCTGTCGACGAACAGCGGTGCCTGCTTTTCCTTCTGCACGCGCTTGCTCGGTTCCGGCGCCTTGGCCACGGGCGGCGGCGCGATAACCGGCGCAGGGCGCTTTTCGCGCTCGCTCATGTGCTTGCTCAGCGACTCCTCGCGCTCGAGCAGGCGCTCCTTGACCTTGGCTTGCTCGCGACGGTCCGACACCACTGGTGCAGCTACCTCGGTGACCCGCTCGTCCAGCTCGCGCAGTTGAATCTTCATCTGCTTGCGTTCGCTACGGGCATTCCACCAGCCAGTGATGGCGCCATGAATCAGCTCGATCAGGTCGAGGGTGATCTTGCCGGTCAGGTCCATTACGCGGAACCAGGACAGATCGGTGAAAACGGTCAAACCGAACAGGAACAACGCCAGGAATATCAACGTGCTGCCCTGCACGTTCAGCGCATGTACGGCCAGATCACCCAGGCTGGCGCCGAGCATGCCGCCACCGGAGCCCTGCATGCCAGCGGCCGCTGCGAAATGAATGTCGCCCAGCGCAGCGCCGGAAAGAATCAGGAAGACCAGGCCGATGCTGTGCCAGGAAAACAGCCAGCCGTTCCAGTGCCAGGGTTGATTGCGCGTGCGGAACACCTGCCAGGTCTTGGCTGCCAGCAGGAGTGGGAAGATGTAGGCGAAGTAACCCAGCGCGCCGAACAGTGCACTGGAGAGCCAGGCGCCAATGCTGCCGCCGGCGTTGATGACGCGCTCGACCTGCACACTGTTGTCCCACGCCGGATCGGCGGCGTTATAGGTCAACAGTGCCATCAGCAGGTACAGGCACATCGCGCCCAGGGCGATCAATGCGCCTTCCTTCAGTCGATACTGAAGCTTCTGACGCCAGTCGATAATCTGGGTGGTGGAATTCTTCAAAACAGCCATTTCCTGCGCCCTTGGCGCGTCCATCTGATGGTTAACCGCAGAAGCGGCCTATTGTAGGGCCAGCCTGACGCCCAGGCCAATTGCCAAGCTCCCGCACCCACCCCGCTTCGGTGTAGCATAGCCGCCAGCAGCTTCCATGCGGCTCAATTGGAGCACGCATTCTCTTTTGTGACAAAGGCTTATGGGGTTTTTTTATGAGCGAAGTCAAGCATTCCCGCCTGATCATCCTGGGTTCCGGCCCTGCCGGTTACAGCGCCGCCGTTTATGCCGCGCGCGCCAACCTCAAGCCCGTGGTCATCACCGGCATCCAGCCTGGCGGTCAGCTCACCACCACCACCGAAGTGGACAACTGGCCGGGTGACGTCGAAGGCCTCACCGGCCCGGCACTGATGGAACGCATGCAAAAGCACGCCGAGCGTTTCGACACCGAGATCGTTTACGACCACATCCACACCGCCGAGTTGCAGAGCCGCCCCTTCGTCCTCAAGGGTGACAGCGGCACCTATAGCTGCGATGCCCTGATCATCGCCACCGGCGCCAGCGCCCAGTACCTTGGCCTGCCATCCGAAGAAGCGTTCGCCGGCAAGGGCGTTTCCGCCTGCGCGACCTGCGACGGTTTCTTCTACCGCAACCAGGTGGTTGCTGTGATCGGCGGCGGCAACACCGCCGTGGAAGAAGCGCTGTACCTGTCCAACATCGCCAAGGAAGTGCACCTGGTGCACCGCCGCGACAAACTGCGCTCGGAGAAGATCCTGCAGAACAAGCTGTTCGACAAGGTCGAGAACGGCAACATGCGCCTGCACTGGAACCACACCCTGGACGAAGTACTGGGCGACCAGACTGGCGTGACCGGCGTACGCCTGAAAAGCACCGTCGATGGCAGCAGCAAAGAACTGGCACTGGCCGGCGTGTTCATCGCCATCGGCCACAAGCCCAATACCGAGCTGTTCGTCGGCCAGCTGGACATGCATGACGGCTACCTGAAGATCAAAGGCGGCAGCGAAGGCAATGCCACCGCCACCAGCATCGAGGGTGTATTCGCCGCTGGCGACGTGGCCGATCACGTCTACCGCCAGGCCATCACCTCGGCCGGCGCAGGCTGCATGGCAGCACTGGATGTCGAGAAATTCCTCGACGGCAACTGATGGCACAAGGGCGAGCACCATCGCTCGCCCTCCCCTCCTCCGCTGGACAAGCGCACATGCTGACCTGGCTGCAACGTGACTCACTGCAGTTCCCGCCACTGGCAAAAGCCATGCGCGAACCCAATGGCCTGCTCGCCGCTGGCGGCGACCTGAGTGCCGACCGACTGATCAGCGCCTACCGCCACGGCTGCTTCCCCTGGTTCGATGATGGCCAGCCGATCCTCTGGTGGTCACCCGATCCACGCACGGTACTGTTCCCCGAAGAGCTGCACGTTTCTCGCAGCCTGGCCAAGCTACTGAGACAAAATCGCTACAGCGTCACCTTCGACCAGGATTTTGCGGCCGTGATAAAAGCTTGCGCCGAGCCACGCGCCTACGCCGATGGCACCTGGATCACTCGCGGCATGCAGGACGCTTACCTGCAACTGCACCAGCGCGGCATCGCCCATTCCGTGGAAGTCTGGAACGAGGGCGAGCTGGTCGGCGGGCTATACGGCCTGGCTATGGGCCAACTGTTCTTCGGCGAATCCATGTTCAGCCGTGCCGACAACGCTTCCAAGGTCGGATTCGCTACCCTCGTCGGCAAGCTGTGCGCATGGGGCTTCGTGCTCATCGATTGCCAGATGCCCACGCAGCACCTGCACAGCTTCGGTGCAAGAGCCATACCGCGTGCGACATTCGCCGAGTACCTGCAGCACCACCTCGATCTGCCAGCCACAGCGGACTGGCTCGCCTAGTCGAGCGGCCAAGCCTGGCGTACACTCTTAGTCAGGCTTTTGCGAGACGACGCCATGACCGAGCTGGCCCGCCTGAAGTTCTATGCCACTCAACCTCATCCATGCAGCTATCTGCCGGAAGAACAGGCCACCACCCTGTTTCTCGACCCCAGCCAGCCCATGGACGTGCAGGTCTATGCCGAGCTGTCGGAACTGGGTTTTCGTCGCAGCGGTGACCACCTCTATCGGCCCCACTGCCAGCAGTGCACAGCCTGCATCCCGGCACGCATCCCGGCCACGCGCTTTACGGCAAATCGCCAGCAGCGGCGCATCATCAAGCGCAATCAGGACATCGTCGTTCGCTGCGTGCGCCCGGTATTCACTGAAGAGTATTACGCGCTCTATGTACGCTACATCGAGCAGCGCCACGCCGACGGCGACATGTACCCGCCGAGCCGCGAGCAGTTCTCGACCTTTCTGATTCGCGATCTGCCTTTTTCGCGCTTCTATGAGTTCCGCCTGCAAGACAAGCTGGTCGCCATCGCTGTCACCGACGTTCTGCCGAATGGCCTGTCGGCCGTCTACACCTTCTACGATCCGTCTGAAGAGCGCCGCAGCCTTGGCCGATTCGCCATCCTCTGGCAAATCGGCGAAACCTCGCGTCTGGGGCTGGAGGCCGTCTATCTCGGCTACTGGATCAAGAACTGCCGCAAGATGAACTACAAGACCCAGTATCGCCCCATCGAACTTTTCGTCAATCAGCGCTGGACGCTGCTTACCTAGCCGCTCTGCCAGCCATCCAAACGCTCGACAATCCAAGCCACTTGGCGCAGCCCCCTGTTTTCGGGCACAATGCACGCCGCTTTTGCCTGGCGCCAGTTGCACCGGGCCATTTCCTGGATACCGAGGGCTTTACTGCATGTCGAAAGAAGACAGCTTCGAAATGGAAGGCACTGTCGTCGACACCCTGCCCAACACCATGTTCCGCGTGGAGTTGGAAAACGGGCACGTCGTTACCGCGCACATCTCCGGCAAGATGCGCAAGAACTACATCCGCATTCTCACTGGTGACAAGGTGCGTGTTGAGCTGACACCTTATGACTTGAGCAAAGGTCGCATCACCTACCGCGCCCGTTAAGCCAAGCACCAAACGAAAACGCCCGGCTTATGCCGGGCGTTTTCGCTGGCTCAGCAAAAGCCGCCAGGGCTTTCGCTGAGCGTGAGGCCATTCGATCAGGCGACCTCCGCCGCCGTCTCGAACTCGAAGCTGGGCTCGCCATCCTTGATGTCGACGTGTACCACGCCGCCATGCTCGGCCAGCTCGCCGAAGAGGATTTCCTCTGCCAGCGGACGCTTGATCTTGTCCTGGATCAAACGCGCCATCGGCCGCGCGCCCATCATCACATCGTAACCGCGCTCGGCCAGCCAGCTGCGCGCCGCATCGCTGACTTCCAGCGTGACACGCTTGTCTTCCAGCTGCGCCTGCAGTTCGGTGAGGAACTTGTCGACGATGCTCTTGATGGTCTCGTGGCTCAGGCGACCGAACTGGATGATGGTATCCAGGCGGTTGCGGAACTCCGGCGTGAAGCTCTTCTTGATGACTTCCATGGCATCGGTGGAATGATCCTGCTGGGTGAAACCGATCGAGGCACGCGAGGCGGTTTCCGCACCGGCGTTGGTGGTCATGATCAGGATCACGTTGCGGAAATCCGCCTTGCGCCCGTTGTTGTCGGTCAGCGTGCCGTGGTCCATCACCTGCAGCAGCAGGTTGAAGACTTCCGGATGCGCCTTCTCGATCTCATCGAGCAACAGCACGCAGTGCGGCTGCTTGGTGATCGCCTCGGTGAGCAGGCCACCCTGGTCGAAACCGACATAACCGGGCGGCGCACCGATCAGGCGCGACACAGTATGGCGCTCCATGTACTCAGACATGTCGAAACGCACCAGCTCGATGCCCATGGCCTTGGCCAACTGCCGCGCTGCTTCGGTCTTGCCCACGCCCGTGGGGCCGGCGAACAGGAAGGAGCCGACCGGCTTGTCCGGCGCCTTGAGACCGGCACGCGACAGCTTGATGGCGGTGGAGAGCGAATCGATGGCGGCATCCTGACCGAAAACGGTGAGTTTCAGGTCACGCTCCAGATTACGCAGCAGCTCCTTGTCGGAACTCGATACGTGTTTTGGCGGAATCCGCGCGATCTTGGCGACGATGTCTTCGACCTGGGCGACCTCGATACGCGACACCCGCTTGTCTTCCGGCTGCAGACGCTGGTAGGCACCCGCCTCGTCGATCACGTCGATGGCCTTGTCCGGCATGTGCCGGTCATTGATGTAGCGCGCGGCCAGCTCGGCCGCTGCACGCAGGGCCTCCTCGCTGTACTCGATGTGGTGATGCTGCTCGAAGCGCGCCTTGAGCCCCTTGAGAATGCCGACAGTGTCCTCTACCGAAGGCTCGACCACGTCGACCTTCTGGAAGCGTCGCGCCAGCGCGCGGTCCTTCTCGAAGATACCGCGAAATTCCTGGAAGGTGGTGGAGCCGATGCAGCGAATCTCACCCGACGACAGCACCGGCTTGAGCAGGTTGGACGCATCCATGACCCCGCCCGACGCCGCGCCCGCACCAATGATGGTGTGGATCTCGTCGATGAAAAGGATGGCATGTGGACGCTTGCGCAGCTCATTGAGCAGCGCCTTGAAGCGCTTCTCGAAGTCGCCGCGATACTTGGTGCCGGCCAGCAGCGCACCGAGATCCAGCGAATACACCACGCTGTCGGCCAGCAGATCAGGCACCTGCTCGTCAACGATACGCTTGGCCAGACCTTCGGCGATGGCGGTCTTGCCGACACCGGCCTCGCCCACCAGCAGTGGATTGTTCTTGCGCCGACGCGCAAGGATCTGCGCAACGCGCTCGACTTCATGCTCACGCCCGACCAACGGGTCGATACGCCCCTGGCGGGCCAGCTCATTGAGATTGCTGGCGTAGGCATCCAATGGATTGCTGGAGGTAGAGGACTCGCCGCCCTCCTCATCCTGCATCTCCTGATCGTTCTCGTGGTGATCACCGTGCCCCGGCACCTTGGAGATGCCATGGGCGATGTAGTTGACCACATCGATGCGGGCCACACTCTGCTGTTTGAGCAGGAACACGGCCTGGCTTTCCTGCTCGCTGAAGATCGCGACCAGCACGTTGGCGCCGGTCACTTCACGCTTGCCGGAACTCTGCACATGGAACACCGCGCGTTGCAGAACACGCTGGAAACCCAGGGTTGGCTGGGTTTCGCGGTCTTCATCGTGCTGAGGAATCAATGGCGTGGTGGAGTCAATGAACTCCTGCAAATCGTGGCGTAGCTTGTCGAGGTTGGCCCCACAGGCCCGCAACACACTGGCGGCTGCCTCGTTGTCCAGCAAGGCGAGCAGCAGATGCTCGACCGTCATGAACTCATGACGCTTGGCACGGGCCTCCTTGAAAGCCAGATTGAGGGTGACTTCGAGCTCTCGATTCAACATAGCTTCACCTCATACCCAAGTGGCCGGCGTTAACCGTCCTTCTCTATTTCACAGAGTAGCGGATGCTGGCTCTCTCGCGCGTACTGGTTGACCTGCATTGCCTTGGTCTCCGCAATATCGCGGGTGTACACACCACATACCGCACGCCCTTCTGTATGGACGGCGAGCATGATCTTGGTTGCCAGCTCCCGGTTCATGCCGAAAAACGTTTCGAGCACTTCAACGACAAAATCCATCGGGGTGTAGTCGTCATTGAATAAGACCACCTTGTACATCGGTGGTGCCTGCAATGCTGGCTTGGATTCCTGAACAGCAATACCAGAGGAGTCATCCTCATGCTCTGCCGGGTGATCCTGATTGAATGTTAGTCGAATCTGGCTACTTGCATGCATGCTGAAATCAGAGGTTCAGGGCTGGGCGAACGGGGATGCTAGAGGGAGTTTGACTGAGTTCTCAGCCATCCGCCGTATAGCCTTGACTAACGGCAAAAGGGTGTTACAACAAATGAATACCCACTGGTGGGTATCAGGGATTCCACGCCTTCGCCCAGCCTGGTCGGTTATCGCGCGGAATGAAGTGGATGATACTCCAGAGATGGAGTCCTTTGCAGAGGGATATCAGCATGCTCAGCGGTAAGGTCAAGTGGTTCAACAACGCCAAAGGCTATGGATTCATCCTGGCCGACGGCCGAGATGAGGACCTGTTCGCCCACTACTCGGCCATCCAGATGGACGGCTATAAAACGCTCAAGGCCGGTCAGTCGGTCCGCTTCGAGATCGTGCAAGGCCCCAAAGGACTGCATGCGGTCAATATCAGCGCAGCCAGCGCCACTCAGGATGCCCCCGTGGCAGCCACCCAGACGCAGAGTATCGCGAGTACTGCCGAAGCCTGAGCATCCTAACCCACAGCTTCATCGAATACGAAGCACATGGATGTGCTGAACACGAAAAGGCCGGTCATTTGACCGGCCTTTTTTCACACCTTAATCAGCCTACATATGGCTGATCATCGCATCGCCGAACTCGGAGCACGACATCAACTTCGCACCCTCCATCAGACGTTCGAAGTCATAGGTCACGGTCTTCGCAGCGATGGCGCCGTTGGTGCCCTTGATGATCAGATCGGCCGCCTCGGCCCAGCCCATGTGACGCAACATCATCTCGGCCGAGAGAATGACCGAGCCCGGATTGACCTTGTCCTGGCCGGCGTATTTCGGCGCCGTGCCGTGAGTCGCCTCGAACATCGCCACGGAGTCGGAAAGGTTGGCACCCGGCGCGATACCGATGCCACCGACTTCGGCCGCCAGGGCGTCGGACAGATAGTCGCCATTGAGGTTGAGCGTGGCGATCACGTCATATTCGGCCGGACGCAGCAGGATCTGCTGCAGCATGGCGTCGGCAATCACGTCCTTGACCACGATACTCTTGCCGCTACGCGGGTTCTTGAACTGCATCCAAGGGCCGCCATCGAGCAACTCGGCACCGAATTCGTCACGTGCAATTTCGTAACCCCACTCTTTGAAGGCACCTTCGGTGAACTTCATGATGTTGCCTTTGTGCACCAGGGTTACCGAACTGCGATCGTTGTCCACGGCGTACTGCAGCGCCTTGCGCACAAGGCGCTTGGTGCCAGCTTCGGAAACCGGCTTGATGCCGATGCCGCACATGTCGGTGAAGCGGATCTTCTTGACGCCCATTTCCTCGGTGAGGAACTTGATGACCTTCTCGGCTTCGGGGCTGCCAGCCTTCCACTCGACGCCGGCGTAGATGTCCTCAGAGTTCTCGCGGAAGATCACCATGTCCACGTCACCCGGTTTCTTGACCGGGCTGGGCACGCCTTCGAACCAGCGTACCGGGCGCAGGCAGACATAAAGGTCGAGTTCCTGGCGCAGGGCCACGTTGAGCGAACGAATGCCGCCACCAACGGGCGTGGTCAGCGGGCCTTTGATCGAGACTACGTAATCACGCACGGCCTCGAGGGTTTCTTTCGGCAGCCAGGTGTCCTGATCGTAAACCTGAGTGGCTTTCTCGCCGGCATAAACCTCCATCCAGGAGATCTTGCGGGCGCCGCCGTAGGCCTTCGCCACCGCAGCGTCGACCACCTTGATCATCACCGGGGAAATATCGACACCAATACCATCACCCTCGATGAACGGGATGATCGGATTGTCTGGAACATTCAGCGACATATCGGCGTTGACGGTGATTTTGTCACCGCTGGCTGGCACCTGGATCTTTTGGTATCCCATGCTGGACTCCATCTTGTGGTTAGACAGTGTGCACTCCCGAGAGTAGCGCAAACCACGAACCACAGACACATGTGCAAAGGTCTTATTCAACTGGGCATTCTGCGGCGAGGTGCCGCAGTGGTATACTGCTTAGGTGACTAACGAGTCATAAGGGGTGACCTGTCTGGAACCAGGCAGCAACCTCTTGAAACCGGTAAACGGCAACCACTGTCTGCCGGCTCGAACTGCTCGACACTCTACGGGTGCATCCAACATCACCGCGGCGAGTCCTCGACCCGGCCCCGCCACCATGGGGCCCAGGCGCCTACCAGTGCAGGTCGAGTTTCTATGCGCGCTCAGCAAAGAAGAGAGTTAACCCTAAATGTCCACCCCTTCGAAGATCATCTACACCTTCACCGACGAAGCCCCGGCCCTTGCTACCTATTCGCTTCTGCCCATTGTAGAAGCCTTTGCCGCATCGGCTGACATCTCCGTTGAAACCCGCGACATCTCTCTTGCTGGACGGATCCTGGCAAGCTTTGCCGACCGCCTGGACGCCGACAAACGCATCGATGACGACCTGGCCAAACTGGCCGAACTGACTCTGCAAGCCGATGCCAACATCATCAAGCTGCCGAACATCAGCGCCTCCGTACCTCAGCTCAAGGCCGCCATCGCCGAGCTGCAGGCTCAGGGCTACGGCATTCCCGATTTCCCGGAAGACCCGCAAAGCGAAGAAGACAAGGAAGTTCGCGCCCGCTACGCCAAGATCCTGGGTAGCGCCGTCAACCCGGTTCTGCGCGAAGGCAACTCCGACCGCCGTGCTCCGGCCGCGGTAAAAGCCTATGCCCGCAAGCACCCGCACAGCATGGGCAAGTGGAGCATGGCCTCGCAGTCCCACGCCGACTACATGCGCGGCGGCGACTTCTTCTCCAGCGAGCAGTCGATCACCATGGCCAAGGCCGGTGATGTGCGCATCGAATTTGTCGGTAAGGACGGCAAGGTCGAGGTCAAGAAACAACTCGCCCTGCAGGAAGGCGAAGTGTTCGACAGCATGTTCATGAGTTGCCGCAAGCTGCGTGACTTCTTCGAGAAGACTCTGCAGGACTGCAAGGAAACCGGCGTGATGTGGTCCCTGCACGTCAAGGCGACCATGATGAAGGTCTCCCACCCGATCGTCTTCGGCCACGCTGTCAGCGTTTACTACAAAGACGTGTTCGACAAATACGGCGACCTGTTCAAGGAACTGGGCGTCAACCCGAACAACGGTATCAGCAGCGTCTACGACAAGATCAAGTCGCTGCCAGCCTCGCAGCAGGAAGAAATCCTGCATGACATCCACGAGGTCTACGCTCATCGCCCTGAAATGGCCATGGTCGATTCGGTCAAGGGCATTACCAACCTGCACATCCCGAGCGACGTCATCGTCGACGCCTCTATGCCTGCGATGATCCGCAACTCCGGCCAGATGTGGGGCAAGGATGGTAAGCAGAAAGACACCAAGGCTGTAATGCCTGAGAGCACCTACGCTCGCATCTATCAGGAAATGATCAACTTCTGCAAAACCAACGGTGCGTTCGACCCGACCACCATGGGCAGCGTGCCGAACGTTGGCCTGATGGCGCAGAAAGCCGAAGAATACGGCTCCCACGACAAGACCTTCGAAATGACCGCCGACGGCACCATGCGCGTCGTAGCTGCCGATGGCACCGTGCTGATGCAGCACGAAGTCGAAGCGGGCGATATCTGGCGCGCCTGCCAGACCAAGGACGCCCCGATCCGCGACTGGGTCAAGCTGGCCGTTACCCGTGCCCGTCAATCCGATACCCCGGCCATCTTCTGGCTGGACCCGGAGCGCGCCCATGATCGCGAGCTGCAGAAGAAAGTCGAGCTGTACCTCAAGGACCACGACCTGACTGGCCTGGACATCCGCATGATGGGCTACAACGAGGCCATCCGCGTCTCCATGGAGCGCATGATCCGCGGCCAGGACACCATCTCGGTCACCGGTAACGTGCTGCGTGACTACCTGACAGACCTGTTCCCGATCATGGAGCTGGGTACTTCGGCCAAGATGCTGTCTATCGTTCCGCTGATGGCGGGCGGCGGCATGTACGAAACCGGCGCCGGCGGTTCTGCGCCCAAGCACGTACAACAGCTGGTCGAAGAGAACTACCTGCGCTGGGATTCCCTGGGCGAGTTCCTGGCCCTGGCCGTATCGCTGGAAGAAACCGGCATCAAGACCAACAACGCCAAGGCCAAGGTACTGGGCAAGACCCTGGACCAGGCTACCGGCAAGCTGCTGGACAACAACAAGTCCCCGGCGCGCAAGGTCGGCGAGATCGACAACCGTGGCAGCCACTTCTACCTGGCGCTGTACTGGGCTCAAGCCCTGGCCGAGCAGAACGACGATGCCGAGCTGAAGGCTCACTTCGCGCCGCTGGCCAAGCAATTGACCGAGCAGGAAGCGACCATCGTTGCCGAACTGGCTGCCGTGCAAGGCAAGCCGGCTGAGATCGGTGGCTACTACCGTTCCAACCCCGAGCTGACAAGCAAGGTGATGCGCCCCAGCGCTACCTTCAACGCCGCTCTGGCTGCACTGAATGCCTGATAAGGCTTCAGCGTAACAAGAACCCCGGCCTTGCGCCGGGGTTCTTTATTTATAGATCTGGACAATCTTTGTAGGAGCGAGCTCTGCTCGCGAAGCTTTTTCGCGAGCAGAGCTCGCTCCTACAGAATTCTGCACGCTGATCGTTTTTTGGAGCACCGAAAATGGACTGGCAACCCCATATCACCGTGGCCACGGTGATCGAAGATGATGGCCGTTTCCTCTTCGTCGAAGAGTTCAAGGCTGGTCGTATGGTCCTCAACCAACCAGCCGGACATCTGGAAGCCAACGAGTCGCTGCGTGAAGCCGCAGTACGGGAAACACTCGAGGAGACCGGATGGAACGTGGAGCTGACCGCCCTGCTCGGCATCTATCTCTACACCGCACCGAGCAACGGCGTGACCTATCAACGCGTGTGCTTCAGCGCCCGCCCCGTAAGCCATGACCCCGAGCGCGAGCTGGATAGTGACATCAGCAGCATCACCTGGCTGACCCGTGACGAGCTGGCCGCACAACCCGAGCGCTGGCGCAGTGAGCTGGTTTTGCAGTGTGTTGACGATTATTTGGCCGGTATCAGCGGGCCACTGGAACTGGTGCGCAACTAAAGTCTGGCCCGGATGAAATCCGGGGTTGTCGTGCTCGCCGCGTCCAGACAATGAAGAGCGGAACGCTGGCCGCTCGTAGCCAAGCGGACAGTCCATCGCTGTAAAGCGCCACAAACACCCTACGGCGTACTGCTTCGCGACGACTGCATGGATGCAGGAGGTAGAGCGACGCAGGAAGCCAAAGCCGAGTACGCCCTACGGGCGGCAGGCTTTCTGGTAGACTCGGCAGCTTTTCAGGCTTCACTCGCAGACTCCCATGCAAGCACCTAGCACCCAACGCGTGATCGTCGGCATGTCCGGCGGCGTCGACTCGTCCGTTTCCGCCCTGCTGCTGATGGAGCAGGGTTACCAGGTCGAAGGCCTGTTCATGAAGAACTGGGACGAAGACGACGGCACCGAATACTGCACCGCCATGGATGACCTGGCCGACGCCCAGGCCGTATGCGACCGCATCGGCATCAAGCTGCACACCGCCAACTTCGCCGCCGAATACTGGGACAACGTGTTCGAGCACTTCCTGGCCGAATACAAGGCCGGGCGTACGCCGAACCCGGACATCCTGTGCAACCGCGAAATCAAGTTCAAAGCCTTTCTCGACTACGCCCTGTCGCTCGGTGCCGACCTGATCGCCACCGGTCACTACGTGCGTCGCCGCGATATCGATGGCCGTACCGAACTGCTCAAGGGGCTCGACCCGAACAAGGACCAGAGCTATTTCCTGCACGCCGTCGGCGGCGAGCAGATCGCCAAGACCCTGTTCCCGGTTGGCGAGCTGGAAAAGCCGCAGGTACGCGCCATCGCCGAGAAGTACGAGCTGGCCACGGCGAAGAAGAAGGACTCCACCGGCATCTGCTTCATCGGTGAGCGTCGCTTCAGTGATTTTCTCAAGCAGTACCTGCCGGCTCAGCCAGGTGACATCGAGACCACCGAGGGCCAGATCATCGGTCGTCATCATGGCCTGATGTACCACACCATCGGCCAGCGCCAGGGTCTTGGCATCGGGGGTCTCAAGGACGCCAGCGACGACCCCTGGTACGTGCTGCGCAAGGACCTGACGCGCAATGTACTGATCGTCGGCCAGGGCAACGAACACCCCTGGCTGTTCTCCCGCGCCCTGCTCGCCTCCGATATCTACTGGGTCAACCCAGTGGACTTGAGCAGCCCGCGCCGCCTGACCGCCAAGGTGCGCTACCGCCAGAACGACCAGCGCTGCACCCTGGAGAAGACCGAGACCGGCTATCGCGCCGTGTTCGACGAGCCGCAGCGCGCCGTCACTCCGGGTCAGTCCGTGGTGTTCTATGACGGCGAGGTGTGCCTGGGTGGTGGCGTTATCGAAACCGCAGAAGCCTGGTACGAGGACGCCCAATGAGTCCGCTGCAGGAGCAACTGGTCGCCCTCGGCGCCGTATTCGAAGCAGCAGTGCTGGCCGACAAGATCGCCCGCACCGGCCAGGTCAGCGAAGCCTCGATGGGCTGCATGCTCGGCAGCCTGCTGGTACGCGACCCGAAAAGCACGCTGGACGTCTACGGCGGTGACGACCTCAACCTGCGCGACGGTTATCGCGCACTGATCAGCTCGCTGGAGCGCAATCCATCCGCCCTGCAGCGCGAGCCGCTGCGCTATGCACTGGCGATGGTCGGTCTGGAACGCCAGCTGGACAAGCGTAGCGACATGCTGCAGGTGATGGGCAGTCGCCTCGACCAGATCCAGCAACAGGTCGAGCATTTCGGCCTGGTCCATGACAACGTCATCGCTGCGTGCGGCGGCCTGTACCAAGACACCATCAGCACCTTCCGCCAGCGCATTCAGGTGCATGGCGACATGCGCTTCCTGCAGCAACCGAACAACGCCGCGAAGATCCGCGCCCTGCTTCTCGCTGGCATTCGCTCGGCGCGCCTGTGGCGCCAGCTCGGCGGCCACCGCTGGCAGTTGGTGTTCAGCCGCAGCAAACTGCTCAAAGAACTCTACGAACTGACGCGAAACTGACCATGGAATCCGCCAGCCGCAGCGTAAAACCCCTACAGGGTGCCCTGCTGCTGGCGCTCTCGGCGCTGCTGTTCGCTTTTACCGGCGTCGGCATCCGCGAGATATCCAGCAGCGTCAACAACGAGTCGGTGGTGTTCTTCCGCAACCTGGTCGGCGTGTTGTTCTTCCTGCCCCTGCTGCTGGTGCGTGGCGTTCGCCCGCTACGCACGACCCGCCTGAAATCCCATCTGTGGCGCACCACCTACGGCCTGGCGGCGATGTACTGCTTCTTCTACGCCATCGCCCACCTGCCGTTAGCCGACGCCATGCTGTTCACCTACTCGGCGCCGGTGTTCACCCCGCTGATCGCACATATCTGGCTGAAGGAGCCGCTGACTCGACGCATGCTGGTCAGCAGCCTGATCGGTTTGTGCGGCGTGCTGCTGGTGGCCAAACCCAGCACCGCCCTGTTCGAGGGGCCCGCCCTGTTTGGCCTGGCCGCCAGCCTGCTGGCGGCCTTCGCCTTCGTCTCCATCCGCGAAATGAGCGACAGCGAACCGGCCACGCGCATCGTCTTCTATTTCTCGCTGTTCAGTGCACTGTTCTCCGCCATCCCACTGACCTGGAGCTGGCAACCACTGGATACCACGCAACTGAGCTGGCTGCTGGGCATCGGCCTGCTGGCCACCGCCAGCCAGGTGATCATGTCGCGCGCCTACGGCCTGGCGCCGCCGGGGCTGATAGGGCCGGTCGCCTACCTGGCCATCGTCTTCGCCGGCATCATCGCCTGGCTGCTCTGGGGCGAGACGCCAGACTCCCTGTCACTGCTCGGCGCAGCGCTGATCTTTGCCGCCAGTCTGTTATCGGTCGCACGACGCAGGACATAGGCGGCCACGCGCCGGTTTTCATGTATGATATGCGCCCTTTTCGCCAGAGGTCGTCCAGGCACCTGAGCTAGCGCCCGCTTCACTGAAGCAGGCACGACGCGCAGCGACCCCGGATGGCTTATCAGCCCGACAGCTCGAGAACGCCTACATGCAGCTTTCCTCGCTCACCGCGGTTTCCCCCGTCGACGGCCGCTACGCCGGCAAAACCAGCGCCCTGCGCCCTATCTTCAGCGAATACGGTCTGATCCGTAGCCGCGTACTGGTCGAAGTGCGCTGGCTGCAGCGCCTGGCCGCCCACGAGGGCATCCCGGAAGTCGCGCCCTTCTCCGCCGAAGCCAACGCCCTGCTCAACGAGCTGGCCGAGAACTTCGCCGTCGAGCACGCCGAGCGCGTCAAGGAAATCGAGCGCACCACCAACCACGACGTCAAGGCCGTGGAGTACCTGCTCAAGGAACAGGCTGCCAAGCTGCCGGAGCTGGACAAGGTCAGCGAGTTCATCCACTTCGCCTGCACCAGCGAGGACATCAACAACCTGTCCCACGCCCTGATGCTGCGTGAAGGCCGTGACAGCGTGCTGCTGCCGCTGATGAAACAACTGGCAGACGCCATTCGTGAACTGGCAGTGAAGTTCGCTGACGTGCCGATGCTATCGCGCACCCATGGCCAGCCGGCTTCGCCGACCACCCTGGGCAAGGAACTGGCCAACGTCGTCTACCGCCTGGAGCGCCAGATCGCTCAGGTTGCCGCCGTGCCGCTGCTGGGCAAGATCAACGGCGCCGTGGGCAACTACAACGCCCACCTGTCGGCCTACCCGAGCATCGACTGGGAAGCCAACGCGCGTCAGTTCATCGAAGGTGACCTGGGCCTGACCTGGAACCCCTACACCACCCAGATCGAGCCGCACGACTACATCGCCGAGCTGTTCGACGCCATCGCTCGCTTCAACACCATCCTGATCGACTTCGACCGCGACGTCTGGGGCTACATCTCCCTCGGTTACTTCAAGCAGAAGACCGTGGCTGGCGAGATCGGCTCCTCGACCATGCCGCACAAGGTCAACCCGATCGACTTCGAAAACTCCGAAGGCAACCTGGGCATCGCCAACGCAATCTTCCAGCACCTGGCCAGCAAACTGCCGATCTCCCGCTGGCAGCGTGACCTGACCGACTCCACCGTGCTGCGTAACCTGGGTGTCGGCTTCGCTCACAGCGTCATCGCTTACGAAGCCAGCCTCAAGGGAATCAGCAAGTTGGAGCTCAATGCTCAGAAAATTGCTGAAGACCTGGATGCCTGCTGGGAAGTGCTCGCCGAGCCGATCCAGACCGTCATGCGTCGCTACGCCATCGAGAACCCGTACGAGAAGCTCAAGGAGCTGACCCGCGGCAAGGGCATCAGCCCCGAGGCCCTGCTGGCCTTTATTGACGGCCTGGACATGCCGACCGCCGCCAAGGAAGAGCTCAAGCAACTGACTCCGGCGCGCTACATCGGTAACGCCGTGGCCCAGGCCAAGCGGATCTAAGCGCGATCAGCCTCGAGGACGCCCGGCTGAGCCGGGCGTTTTTGTTTTAAGGTTTTTATCTATTTCAAGGGCTTACTGATGAATCCTGATACTCCGCTGCAATTGCTGGGTGGCCTCACAGCCCGTGAATTCCTGCGTGACTACTGGCAGAAGAAGCCGCTGCTGGTGCGCCAGGCGATCCCGGGCTTCGAAAGCCCGATCAGCCCCGACGAACTGGCCGGTCTGGCACTGGAAGAAGAAGTCGAATCGCGCCTGGTGATCGAGCACGGCGAACGCCCCTGGGAGCTGCAGCGCGGCCCGTTCAATGAGGACACCTTCCAGGACCTGCCCGAGCGCGACTGGACGCTGCTGGTGCAGGCCGTCGACCAGTTCGTGCCGGAAGTGGCGGAGCTGCTGGAAGACTTCAAGTTCCTGCCCAAATGGCGCATCGACGATCTGATGATCAGCTTCGCCGCGCCCGGCGGCGGCGTCGGCCCGCATTTCGACAACTACGACGTATTCCTGCTGCAGGCGCACGGTCATCGCCGCTGGCAAGTTGGCCAGATGTGCGATTCCGACAGC
The DNA here is from genome assembly GCF_048068235.1 of Pseudomonas sp. NY15364. Lineage (NCBI taxonomy): Bacteria > Pseudomonadati > Pseudomonadota > Gammaproteobacteria > Pseudomonadales > Pseudomonadaceae > Pseudomonas > Pseudomonas sp. NY15364. Next base: position 27,242 of record NZ_JBLUPX010000026.1, read on the forward strand.
CCGCTGCTCCCCCACGCCGATCTGAAGATCCTGGCTCAATTCGAACCAACCGATGAATGGGTGCTGGCACCCGGCGACATGCTCTACCTGCCGCCACGCCTCGCCCACTGTGGCACCGCTGAGGATGATTGCATGACCTATTCCGTGGGCTTCCGCGCGCCGAGCGCCGCCGAAGTACTGACCCATTTCACTGATTTTCTCGGCCAGTTCCTGCCCGACGAAGAGCGTTACAGCGATGCCGACATCCAGCCGAGCGAGGACCCCAACCAGATCCAGCGCGACGCCCTGGAGCGCCTCAAGGCGCTGCTCAACGAGCACATGAGTGACGAACGCCTGCTGATGACCTGGTTCGGCCAGTTCATGACCGAGCCCAAGTACCCCGAGCTGGTCGCCGGCATCGAGATCGAGGAAGAAGACTTCCTCGGCGCCCTGGAAGATGGCGCGATCCTGATCCGCAACCCCAGCGCACGTATGGCCTGGTCGGAAGTCGGTGAAGACCTGGTGCTGTTCGCCAGCGGCCAGAGCCGCCTGGTTTCGGCCCGCCTGCGTGAGCTGCTGAAGCTGATCTGCAGCGCCGATGCGTTACATGTGGAAAACCTCGGCGCCTGGCTGGCCGACGACGAGGGGCGTACTCTGCTGTGGGAACTGGTCAAACAAGGCAGCCTGGGATTTGCCGATGAGTGAGATCACTGTCCGTGTCGCGGACTGGCATAGGGACAATGCCGAGCTTCGTCGTATCCGCGACAGCGTTTTCGTCGCCGAGCAATCGGTGCCGCCGGAACTGGAGTGGGACGCCGAAGATACCGACGCCGTGCATTTTCTCGCCGAGGAAGGCGATTACCCGGTTGGCACCGCACGTCTGCTACCCGACGGCCATATCGGTCGCGTGTCGGTGCTCAAGGACTGGCGCGGCCTCAAGGTCGGCGAGAAACTGATGCAGGCGGTGATCGCCGAAGCGGAAAAACGCGGCCTGCATCAGCAAATGCTCACCGCTCAGGTGCACGCGACACCGTTCTATGAAAGGCTAGGCTTCAGGATTGTCAGCGACGAGTACCTCGACGCCGGCATACCGCACGTGGATATGGTGCGCACCAGCCAGTAGAGGCCGAAATGAACGACAAAGACGCCCCGGTCGAACCAATCGATACGCCAGATCCCGTTGAGCTGGCGGCCATCGAATTCGAGTCGCCGGGGCGTTTTGTCGTGCACAACCCCGCCCCCGTCACGCCAGATGCGGCGCAATGGGAGCCGGCCCCGTTCACACTCGGCCAGCACGAGCGCCTGGAGCGCTTCAGCCAGCCACAGCAGGCTCGCGCCCACATCCTGGCGTTGATCCAACAGGCCCAGCGCAGCCTGTGCCTGTACAGCGATGACCTGGAGCCCTGGCTCTATCACCACAGCAGTGTGCAGCAGGCGTGCACCCGGTTCTTGCTGAGCAGCCCACGAGCGCGCCTGCGTATCCTGCTACGCGACCCAACTCGCGCCGTGAAGGAAGGCCATCGTCTGCTCGCTCTGTCACGCCGATTGTCCTCCAACCTGCATATCCGCAAGCTTCATCCGGACTACGCCAACGAGGAGCTGGCCTACCTGATTGCCGATGACAGAGGCATGTTCCTGCGGCCTGAACTCGATCAACAATCCGGCTACGCGCTGTACAACGACCCGGCGCGCGTGCGCCAACGCCAGGCCCAGTTCGACCAGGCCTGGGACACCAGCATCACCGACCCTGACCTGCGGAGCTTTCTGCTATGACCCTGCGCACGCTGTTCGCCGCCCTGCTTCTCGGCCTATGCCTGCCACTGCAAGCGGCTACCGAGGTAATCCCGCTGAATTACCGCACCGCCGACGACGTACTCGGCGTGGTGCAATCGATGCTCGGCAACGAGGGCAAGGTCAGCGCTTATGGCAACCAACTGATCGTCAATGCATCACCGGCCAAGATCGGCGAGGTGCGCGTGCTGCTGCAGCAACTCGACACCCGCCCGCGGCGCCTGCTGATCACCGTCGAAAGCGCTGACAGCAATTACCAGAACGACCGCGGCTATCGCGTCGACGGCACCCTCAGCTCCGGCAATGCCGAGGTTCAGGTCGGCCGTGGCGAAGTGAACGGTCGCGACCAGGTGCGCATCATCCGCCGCAGCACCGACAGCCGTGGTGGCGGCACCCAGCAGGTACAGGCAACCGAAGGCTATCCGGCACTGATTCAGGTCGGTCAGAGCGTGCCGCTGACCACCACCAGTACCGGCCCGTACGGCCAGGTTTACCAGGACACCCAGTATCGCGACGTGACTCGGGGTTTCTACGTGACAGCCAGCCTCTCTGGCGAACTCGTCCACGTTGCCATCAACAGCCAGCGCGATCGCGTCAGCAACAGCCGCGCCGGCGTGATCGACGTGCAAAGCACCGACACGCGCGTCAGCGGTCGTCTCGGCGAGTGGATTACCCTGGGCGGCGTCAGCGAGGAAACCAGCTCCAGCAGCCGTGACGTGTTGCGTCGACACACCACCCAGGGCCGCGAGGACATGTCGCTGCGCCTTAAGGTCGAAGCGATCGACTGACACCCCCGACCAAAGTCGCATCCCTTTCCCTCGCAAGAACCATAGACAACTCACGCAACCCGCGAAATGTCTGAAACGCCCACCCCATGGGCCGCACAGCGTGACCAGGCAGTCGCCGACTGAATATGTAGTAGTTTTAAAAAACCACTACAAAACGTTTGACGAAGCATTTTCCCAGAGGCATGATGGCCTCGCTCCCGCTAGCCAGGGGTCCTGAAAAGGATCTCCAGACCGCCCGCGAAGTACTTCGCGACGGTCCGTGTCCCAACAGCCCACAAGGCCGTACGACGAGGTTGCGACTGGAACGAAGTTGTCCTGAGGGACGGGGAAGCGTTTAGCGTCAGACAGATCGAAAACCCAGCAGGTGCCCAAGGTTTCCACGAGCCAACCGGCAAACGCGACGTTCTCGAAATGCTCGCCACATCCCCCTCCTCGCGGTCAATCCTCGCCCCAGCCGTATTCTCGCCGTCAAAGTGGAAGCCTCCCGCAGCCGCTGCATCCGTGCACGCATTGCGTGGGTAGTCGGTGCTCAACCAACACATTTTTTGAAGGATTGACCATGTCCGCATATCAAAACGACATCAAGGCTGTAGCCGCTCTGAAAGAGAAGTTCGGCAGCAGCTGGAGCGCTATCAACCCCGAGTCCGTCGCCCGTATGCGCGCTCAGAACCGCTTCAAGACCGGTCTGGAAATCGCTCAGTACACCGCTGACATCATGCGCAAGGACATGGAAGAGTACGACGCAGACTCCTCCGTCTACACCCAGTCCCTGGGCTGCTGGCACGGCTTCATCGGTCAGCAGAAGCTGATCTCGATCAAGAAGCACCTGAAGACCACCAACAAGCGCTACCTCTACCTGTCCGGCTGGATGGTTGCTGCTCTGCGCTCCGACTTCGGCCCGCTGCCGGATCAGTCGATGCACGAGAAGACTGCCGTCTCCGACCTGATCGAAGAGCTGTACACCTTCCTGCGCCAGGCCGACAGCCGTGAACTGGACCTGCTGTTCACCGCGCTGGACGCCGCTCGTGATGCTGGCGACCACGCCAAGGCTGCCGAGATCCAGAACCAGATCGACAACTACGAAACGCACATTGTCCCGATCATCGCCGACATTGATGCGGGTTTCGGTAACCCGGAAGCCACCTACCTGCTGGCCAAGCGCATGATCGAAGCCGGTGCCTGCTGCATCCAGATCGAGAACCAGGTTTCCGACGAGAAGCAGTGCGGCCACCAGGACGGTAAAGTGACCGTTCCTCACGCCGACTTCCTCGCCAAGATCGCTGCCGTTCGCTACGCCTTCCTCGAACTGGGCATCGACAACGGCGTGATCGTCGCTCGTACCGACTCCCTGGGTGCAGGCCTGACCAAGCAGATCGCCGTGACCAAAGAGCCGGGCGACCTGGGCGACCTGTACAACAGCTTCCTCGATTGCGAAGAAGTGTCCGCTGCCGACCTGGGCAACGGCGATGTCGTAATCAACCGCGGCGGCAAACTGCTGCGTCCGAAGCGCCTTCCGTCCAACCTGTTCCAGTTCCGTGCTGGCACTGGCGAAGACCGCTGCGTACTGGACTGCATCACTAGCCTGCAGAACGGCGCCGACCTGCTGTGGATCGAAACCGAGAAGCCGCACGTTGGCCAGATCAAGGCCATGGTTGACCGCATCCGCGAAGTCATCCCGAATGCCAAGCTGGTTTACAACAACAGCCCGTCCTTCAACTGGACGCTGAACTTCCGTCAGCAGGTGTTCGACGCCATGGTTGCCGAAGGCAAGGATGTTTCCGCCTACGACCGCGCCAAGCTGATGAGCGTCGAGTACGACGAGACCGAGCTGGCTCAGATCGCCGACGAGAAGATCCGTACCTTCCAGCGCGATGGTTCTGCCCACGCCGGCATCTTCCACCACCTGATCACCCTGCCGACCTACCACACTGCGGCTCTGTCCACCGACAACCTGGCCAAGGGCTACTTCGCCGACCAGGGCATGCTGGCCTACGTGAAAGGTGTTCAGCGTCAGGAACTGCGTCAGGGTATCGCCTGCGTCAAGCACCAGAACATGGCTGGCTCCGACATCGGCGACAACCACAAGGAGTACTTCGCTGGCGAAGCTGCTCTGAAGGCGAGCGGTAAAGACAACACCATGAACCAGTTCCACTAAGTACGGTTCACCTGCTGCGGAGCACGCATCCGCAGCAGCCTGTTTGCCTAATCTGCCCCGGCTTGCCGGGGCTTTTTTCGTCTGCATTTATTGTCCAGGCAAACCAGTCTTTCAGCTCCTAGGCTCAAATGACGCCTCCTGGAACCTGCCTATGCCCTCGCCTCGTTACGCCCTGCTATTGGGCAGCTGCCGACGCCTCAAGCCGCGCAAGCCAGCCCGACGCCTGCATCGTCGCCCCTCAGCACGGAGCAGCTGCAACTGCTGGCCCACCCGGAAATCCAGCAACAGGAACAACGCCTGGGATTTCATCAGCGCTATAGAGACTTCATCGAGCACGCCAAACAGCTCGACGCCGAAAAGCGCGAAGCACAGGCGGAGGACCTGAGCAAAGGGCTCGATGCAATGGAGCAGCGAGGCGAGCTTGCATTGAGCGAGACCCTGCTGCTACAGATTGCCCTGATCAAGGCCGTCAGCGAGGACGAAGCTGAGCAGAAAAACACGCGCCGAAGCGCTGATCAAACGCTATCAGGTCATCAGCTCAAAGCGCGAAGCCAGGCTGGAGCAGCAGCCTGACCCCAACTTCGAGCGCTACAGGCCGAGGAATAACGCATCGTCGAGGAGGTGCTCGAACTGCAGAACATCCCCGATGGACTCACACGCGACCAATATCTACGACAACGCCTGCAAGAGGCCCGCGAGCTCAATTACCGACAAGCACCCAATGGCTGATCGCGGCGACAACCCCAGTTGTCGCCGCGCTGGTTCCACCCCTGTTCAGAGCATCTGGTCCAGCAGGTAATAAAGCAGATTGAAGGGTTTGTTGCGGTCAGCCAATTCCGCGCTGGCAGGCGCGCTCAGGAGCAGCAGGAGAATGGCTGGAATGTCGCGTAGCAAGGCGCGGACGACAGGCATGGCAAACCCCTCATGTTGTTATGCATGCGAAGGATCGGCATACCCAGGCAGGGGCGACTGCGCAGACCCAGCGGATGGCGGGTACTGCTCAATCAGAAAGGCATCGCCCCACGGCGATTCATGCACGCTAGTACAAGATCCGGTGTGCGGCACACCAGCATGAATAACATTTGGTGATATGTAAGCCTGTGAATTATGCGCTGTAGGAATTTAACGGCACGCTCTGCTGCTTTCGCCTTAACACCAAAGTGGCAGCGAATTGCTCATCTCGCCGAGGGCAATTACGCTGCGAAATGAGGCAAATTAGCCGGATGAATGCGCCTTGAAATTGCCAGAGCAGAGTCATCAGCTATAGTCCTGAAACGCCAGCCCACACGGCTCGCTTCAGAATTACACCGATGCGACAAATCAATCAGAAATGATCGAATTTCAGGAATAATTTTCTCCGAAAAATTTACTTACAATTGGCCTGCACATAGTATTGTATACACACTTCGCGCCAACGCCCTCGACGGTGTCTGGTCGCTAAATAGATTAAAAGCCGTTCCTTAATTCAAGGAGTACCGGCATGCCTGATGCGGTAACGACCATGTCCCAGAACTGGGCTTTCGCTGTTTTCTTGCTGGGTGTCTGCGGGCTCATCGCCTTCATGCTCGGTCTTTCCAGCCTGCTCGGCAGCAAGGCCTGGGGGCGCAGCAAGAACGAACCCTTCGAGTCGGGCATGCTTCCCACCGGCAGCGCGCGCCTGCGCCTGTCAGCCAAGTTCTATCTGGTCGCGATGCTCTTCGTGATCTTCGACGTTGAAGCCCTCTATCTCTTCGCTTGGGCAGTCTCGGTGCGCGAAAGCGGCTGGGCGGGCCTGATCGAAGCTACAGTTTTCATAGCAATTCTGTTGGCAGGTCTTGTCTATCTTTGGCGTATCGGCGCGCTCGATTGGGCGCCGCAGGGACGTCGTGAACGGCAGGCGAAGCTAAAACAATGAGGCTTTGGCGATGCAATACAAACTTACTCGGGTCGACCCGAATGCGCCCAACGAGGCGTATCCGATCGGCCAGCGGGAGGTCGTCTCCGACCCGCTGCTAGAGGATCAGGTTCACAAGAACATCTACATGGGCAAGCTCTCGGACGTGCTTAACGGCGCGGTCAACTGGGGGCGCAAGAATTCCTTGTGGCCGTACAACTTCGGCCTGTCCTGCTGCTATGTGGAAATGACCACCGCCTTCACCGCCCCGCATGACGTGGCGCGTTTCGGTGCGGAAGTCATTCGCGCATCACCCCGCCAGGCCGACTTCATGGTCATCGCCGGCACCTGCTTCATCAAGATGGCGCCGGTCATCCAGCGTCTCTACGAGCAGATGCTGGAGCCCAAGTGGGTCATCTCCATGGGTTCATGCGCCAACTCCGGCGGCATGTACGACATCTACTCGGTCGTTCAGGGCGTGGACAAGTTCCTCCCCGTGGACGTCTACATTCCCGGCTGCCCGCCCCGCCCCGAGGCGTTCCTGCAAGGCTTGATGCTGCTGCAGGAATCCATCGGCCAGGAGCGCCGCCCGCTATCCTGGGTCGTTGGCGATCAAGGCATCTACCGTGCCGAAATGCCTTCGCAGAAGGAACAGCGACGCGAGCAGCGAATCGCCGTTACCAACCTGCGTAGCCCCGACGAAGTCTGAGCCGATGCTTGCCTGCGCGAGCGTCATGCCCACTTTCTACGTTGATCGACAGCGACCGAGACCATGACTCAAGACACCGTTGTGTCCATACCGCCTTACAAGGCTGACGACCAGGACGTCGTCGCCGAACTGCGCGCCCGCTTTGGCGACGACAGTTTCACCCTGCAAGCGACCCGCACCGGCATGCCGGTTCTCTGGGTCGCCCGTGAGCGCCTTATCGAAGTGCTCACCTGCCTGCGCAACCTGCCGCGTCCCTACGTGATGCTCTATGACCTGCACGGCGTCGACGAACGCCTGCGTACCCAGCGTCGCGGCCTGCCGGACGCCGACTTCACGGTGTTCTATCACCTGATGTCGCTGGAGCGTAATAGTGACGTGATGATCAAGGTCGCCTTGTCCGAGCGCGACCTCAACCTGCCCACCGCCACCGGTATCTGGCCCAACGCCAACTGGTACGAGCGCGAAGTCTGGGATCTGTACGGCATCACCTTCACCGGCCACCCGCACCTGAGCCGCATCATGATGCCGCCGACCTGGGAAGGTCACCCGCTGCGCAAGGACTACCCGGCGCGCGCCACCGAATTCGATCCGTTCAGCCTGACCCTGGCCAAGCAGCAGCTTGAGGAAGAGGCAGCGCGCTTCCGCCCCGAAGACTGGGGCATGAAACGCGGCGGTGAGCACGAGGACTACATGTTCCTCAACCTCGGCCCCAACCACCCGTCCGCCCACGGCGCATTCCGTATCATCCTGCAGCTCGACGGCGAAGAGATCGTCGATTGCGTGCCGGAGATCGGCTACCACCACCGTGGTGCCGAGAAGATGGCCGAACGGCAGAGCTGGCATAGCTTCATCCCCTACACCGATCGCATCGACTACCTCGGCGGGGTGATGAACAACCTGCCCTACGTGCTCTCGGTGGAGAAACTCGCCGGCATCAAGGTGCCGGCCCGTGTCGACTTCATTCGCGTGATGATGGCCGAGTTCTTCCGCATCACCAGTCACCTGCTGTTCCTCGGCACCTATATCCAGGACGTCGGCGCCATGACCCCGGTGTTCTTCACCTTCACCGACCGCCAGCGCGCCTACAAGGTGATCGAAGCCATCACCGGCTTCCGCCTGCACCCGGCCTGGTACCGCATCGGCGGCGTCGCCCATGACCTGCCGCGCGGTTGGGACAAGCTGGTCAAGGAATTCGTCGACTGGCTGCCCAAGCGCCTCGACGAATACGAAAAAGCGGCGCTGAAGAACAGCATCCTCAAGGCCCGTACCATCGGTGTAGCGCAGTACAACACCAAGGAAGCGCTGGAATGGGGCACCACCGGTGCCGGCCTGCGCGCCACCGGTTGCGACTTCGACCTGCGCAAGGCTCGCCCCTATTCCGGCTACGAGCACTTCGAGTTTGAGGTACCGCTGGCGGCCAATGGTGACGCCTACGACCGCTGCATGGTGCGCGTAGAGGAGATGCGCCAGAGCATCCGCATCATCGACCAGTGCCTGAAGAACATGCCGGAAGGCCCGTACAAGGCCGATCACCCGCTGACCACGCCGCCGCCGAAAGAACGCACGCTGCAGCACATCGAAACCCTGATCACCCACTTCCTGCAGGTTTCCTGGGGCCCGGTCATGCCGGCCAACGAAGCCTTCCAGATGATCGAGGCGACCAAGGGCATCAACAGCTACTACCTGACGAGCGACGGCAGCACCATGAGCTACCGCACCCGGATTCGCACCCCCAGCTTCGCCCACCTGCAGCAGATCCCTTCGGTGATTCGCGGCAGCATGGTGGCGGATCTGATCGCCTATCTGGGCAGTATCGACTTCGTCATGGCCGACGTGGACCGCTGATCATGAATACGCTAATTCAGACCGACCGTTTCACCCTCAGCGAAACCGAGCGCTCGGCCATCGAGCACGAGATGCATCACTACGAAGACCCGCGCGCCGCCAGCATCGAGGCGCTGAAGATCGTGCAGAAGCAGCGCGGCTGGGTGCCGGACGGCGCTGCTGACGCCATTGGCGCGATCCTCGGCATTCCCGCCAGCGACGTCGAGGGCGTGGCCACCTTCTATAGCCAGATATTCCGTCAGCCGGTGGGCCGCCACGTGATTCGCGTGTGCGACAGCATGACCTGCTACATCGGCGGCCATGAATCGGTGGTCAGTGAAATGCAGAAGCAGCTCGGCATCGGCCTTGGCCAGACCACCAGCGATGAGCGTTTCACCCTGTTGCCGGTGTGCTGCCTGGGCAACTGCGACAAGGCTCCGGCGGTGATGATCGACGACGACACCTTCGGCGATGTTCAACCTGACGGCGTCGCCAAGCTGCTGGAGGCCTACAAATGAAAACGCTGACCTCCATCGGCCCAGCCAACCGCATCACTCGTAGCGAAGAAACCCATCCGCTGACCTGGCGCCTGCGTGACGACGCCCAGCCGGTATGGCTGGAGGAATACCAGCAGAAGAACGGCTACACGGCCGCACGCAAGGCACTGACCGAGATGGCCCAGGCCGACATCGTGCAGACGGTCAAGGAATCCGGCCTCAAGGGGCGCGGTGGTGCAGGCTTCCCCACGGGGGTGAAGTGGGGCCTGATGCCGGCTGACGAATCCATGAACATCCGCTACCTGCTGTGCAACGCGGACGAAATGGAGCCCAACACCTGGAAAGACCGAATGCTCATGGAACAGCTACCCCACCTGCTGGTGGAAGGCATGCTGATCTCCGCGCGCGCGCTCAAGGCTTATCGCGGCTACATCTTCCTGCGCGGCGAATACGTCGATGCCGCGGCCAACCTCAACCGCGCCATCGATGAAGCCAAGGCTGCCGGCCTGCTGGGCAAGAACATCTTTGGCAGCGGCTTCGATTTCGAGCTGTTCGTCCACACAGGCGCTGGGCGCTACATCTGCGGCGAAGAAACCGCGCTGATCAACTCGCTGGAAGGCCGCCGCGCCAACCCTCGCGCCAAGCCGCCCTTCCCCGCTGCTGTCGGCGTGTGGGGCAAGCCCACCTGCGTGAATAACGTGGAAACCCTGTGCAACGTGCCGGCCATCATTGGCCAGGGCGTCGAGTGGTACAAGGGCCTCGCCCGTCCGGGCAGCGAAGACCACGGCACCAAGCTGATGGGCTTCTCCGGCAAGGTGAAGAACCCCGGCCTGTGGGAACTGCCGTTCGGCGTCACGGCGCGCGAGCTGTTCGAGGATTACGCCGGCGGCATGCGCGATGGCTACACGCTCAAATGCTGGCAGCCCGGCGGCGCCGGTACCGGATTCCTGCTGCCCGAGCATCTGGAGGCGCAGATGTACGCCGGCGGTATCGCCAAGGTCGGCACGCGCATGGGCACCGGCCTGGCGCTGGCGGTCGACGACTCGATCAACATGGTTTCCCTGCTGCGCAACATGGAAGAGTTCTTCGCCCGCGAGTCCTGTGGCTGGTGCACGCCGTGCCGCGACGGCCTGCCGTGGAGCGTGAAGATCCTCCGCGCCCTGGAACGCAAGCAAGGTACCGCCGAAGACATCCAGACCCTGCTCGGCCTGGTCAACTTCCTCGGCCCGGGCAAGACCTTCTGCGCGCATGCGCCAGGCGCCGTGGAGCCGTTGGGCAGTGCCATCAAGTATTTCCGTGAAGAGTTCGAGGCTGGTGTGGCCCAGGTGGCGAGTACGCCCCGCACGCCGGCAACCGCGAACTGAACAGACGAATTCCCTTAGCCAGCCGCTTTAACCAGCGGGTAAACGAAGACTTAAAGAAATGGCCACTATCCACGTAGACGGCAAAGATTTCGAAGTCGATGGAGCAGACAACCTCCTGCAGGCCTGCCTGTCCCTCGGACTCGACATCCCCTACTTCTGCTGGCACCCGGCGCTTGGCAGCGTCGGGGCGTGCCGCCAGTGCGCGGTCAAGCAGTACAACGACGAGAACGACACCCGTGGTCGTATCGTCATGTCCTGCATGACGCCTGCCACCGACAACACCTGGATCAGCATCGACGACGAGGAGTCCAAGGCGTTCCGCGCCAGCGTCGTCGAATGGCTGATGACCAACCACCCGCACGACTGCCCGGTGTGCGAGGAAGGTGGCCACTGCCACCTGCAGGACATGACGGTAATGACCGGGCACAACGCCCGCCGCTACCGCTTTACCAAACGCACCCACCAGAACCAGGAACTCGGCCCGTTCATTTCCCACGAGATGAACCGCTGCATCGCCTGCTATCGCTGCGTGCGCTACTACAAGGACTACGCCGGCGGCACCGACCTCGGCGTCTACGGCGCGCATGACAACGTGTACTTCGGCCGCGTCGAGGACGGCACGCTGGAAAGCGAGTTCTCCGGCAACCTGGTCGAGGTCTGCCCTACCGGCGTGTTCACCGACAAGACCCACTCCGAGCGCTACAACCGCAAGTGGGACATGCAATTCGCCCCAAGCATCTGCCATGGCTGCTCCAGCGGCTGCAACATCAGCCCCGGTGAGCGCTACGGCGAGCTGCGCCGCATCGAGAACCGCTTTAACGGCTCGGTGAACCAGTACTTCCTCTGCGACCGTGGCCGCTTCGGCTATGGCTACGTCAACAATGCGGATCGCCCGCGTCAGCCGTTGCTGGCTGGCCAGGCCATCGGCATCGATGCCGCGCTGGACAAGGCCGCCGAGCTGCTCAAGGGCAAGCGCGTGATCGGCATTGGCTCGCCGCGCGCCAGCCTCGAAGCCAACTTCGCCCTGCGCGAACTGGTGGGTGCCAATAACTTCTATAGCGGCATCGCCGCTGGCGAGCTGACCAATATCCGCCTGATCCGCGACATCCTGCAGAACGGCCCGCTGCCAACGCCGACCCTGCGCGATGTCGAGCTGCACGACGCCATCTTCGTCCTCGGCGAAGACCTGACCCAGACCGCCGCACGCATGGCCCTGGCCCTGCGCCAGGCGGTCAAGGGCAAGGCCACCGAGATCGCTGCCGGTGCGCGGATTCAGGATTGGCACATGGCGGCCGTGCAGAACGTTGCGCAGCATGCTCGTCACCCGCTGTTTATCGCCAGCGTCGGTGAAACCCGTTTGGACGACGTGGCGGCCGAAAGCGTGCACGCCGCGCCGGCCGATCTGGCTCGCATCGGTTTCGCCGTGGCTCATGCCATCGACCCGAGCGCACCGGCCGTCGACGGCCTGGAAGCCGAGGCGCAGGCGCTGGTACAGCGCATCGCCGAGGCCCTGCTGGCAGCCCAACGCCCGCTGATCGTCTCCGGCGCCTCGCTGGGCGACAAAGCCCTGATCGAAGCTGCTGCCAATATCGCCAGCGCGCTGAAGAACCGCGAGAAGAACGGCTCGCTGAGCCTGGTGGTACCGGAAGCCAACAGCCTGGGCCTGGCACTGCTTCTGGATAAAGAGCAGGGCGGCGAGTCCGTCGATGCCGCGCTGGAAGCCTTGAGTGGCGGCCAGGCCGATGCCGTCATCGTGCTGGAGAACGATCTGTACCGCCGCGCCGATGCAGCCAAGGTCGATGCAGCGCTCAGCGCCGCGCAGGTGGTGATCGTCGCCGATCACCAGCGCACCGCCACCAGCGAGCGCGCCCATCTGCTGCTGCCGGCGGCGAGCTTCGCCGAAGGCGACGGCACCCTGGTCAGCCTCGAAGGCCGCGCCCAGCGCTTCTTCCAGGTCTATGAGCCGAGCTACTACGACAGCAATATTCTGATCCGCGAAGGCTGGCGCTGGCTGCACGCGCTGCACAGCACCCTGCAGGGCAAGGCCGTGGACTGGACGCAACTGGATCAGGTCACCGAGGCCTGCGCCGCCAGCAACCCGCTGCTGGCCGGGATCAAGGACGCCGCGCCTAGCGCCTCGTTCCGCATCAAAGGCCTCAAGCTCGCCCGCGAACCGCACCGCTACAGTGGTCGTACCGCCATGCGCGCCAATATCAGCGTGCACGAGCCGCGTCAGCCGCAGGATCAGGACACCGCCTTCGCCTTCTCCATGGAAGGCTACGCCGGCAGCAAGGAAGATCGGCAGCAGATTCCGTTCGCCTGGTCGCCGGGCTGGAACTCGCCGCAAGCCTGGAACAAGTTCCAGGACGAGGTCGGTGGTCATCTGCGTGCCGGCGACCCCGGCGTGCGCCTGCTCGAAGCCGCCGGCAACGCCCTACCCTGGTTCGCCGTCAATGCTGCGTTCAACCCGGCAGCCGGCACCTGGCAGGTGGCGCCACTGCACCACCTGTTCGGCAGCGAGGAAAACTCCGCGCGCGCCAAGCCGATCCAGGAACGCATGCCCGAGCCCTATGTGGCCCTGGCCCGCGATGAAGCGGCCCGTCTGGGTGTGAGCGACGGCGCGCTGCTGGCGCTGCGCGTCAACGGCCAGGCACTGCGCCTGCCGCTGCAGGTGCGTGATGATCTGGCAGTCGGTCTGGTCGGTCTGCCGGTTGGCTTGCCGGGCATTCCGGCAGCAGTCGCCGGTGCCAGCGTGACCCTGTTGCAGGAGGCCGCGCAATGAATTGGTTGACGCCCGAACTGATCGAGATCGTCATCGCTGTACTCAAGGCCATCGTCATCCTGCTGGTGGTGGTGGTCTGCGGCGCGCTGCTGAGCTTCATCGAGCGCCGTCTGCTCGGCTGGTGGCAGGATCGTTACGGCCCCAACCGTGTGGGGCCGTTCGGCATGTTTCAGATCGCCGCCGACATGATCAAGATGTTCTTCAAGGAGGACTGGACGCCGCCGTTCGCCGACGAGTTCATTTTCATCCTGGCACCGATGATCGCCTTTTCGGCGATGCTGATGGCCTTCGCCATCATCCCCATCACCCCGACCTGGGGCGTGGCGGATCTGAACATCGGCATCCTGTTCTTCTTCGCCATGGCGGGTTTGTCGGTCTACGCGGTGCTGTTCGCCGGCTGGTCGAGCAACAACAAGTTCGCCCTGCTCGGTGCCCTGCGTGCTTCGGCGCAAACGGTGTCTTACGAAGTGTTCCTGGCCCTGGCGCTGATGGGCGTAGTGGCGCAGGTTGGCTCGTTCAACATGCGCGACATCGTCGACTACCAGGCGCAGAACCTGTGGTTCATCATTCCGCAGTTCTTCGGTTTCTGTACCTTCTTCATCGCTGCTGTCGCCGTGACCCACCGTCACCCGTTCGACCAGCCGGAAGCCGAGCAGGAGCTGGCCGACGGTTACCACATCGAATACGCCGGGATGAAATGGGGCATGTTCTTCGTTGGCGAGTACGTGGCCATCGTCACCGTGTCGGCACTGCTGGTAACCCTGTTCTTCGGTGGCTGGCACGGCCCATTCGGCATCCTGCCGCAGATTCCGTTCTTCTGGTTCGCGCTGAAAACGGCCTTCTTCATCATGATCTTCATCCTGCTGCGCGCGTCGATCCCACGCCCGCGCTATGACCAGGTCATGGCCTTCAGCTGGAAGTTCTGCCTGCCGCTGACCCTGATCAACCTGCTGGTGACCGGCGCCGTCGTGCTGGCCACGGCCCAGTAAGGAGAGAACCATGTTCAAGTACATCTGGGACGTGCTGGTCGGTACCGGCACCCAACTGCGCAGCCTGGTCATGGTATTCAGCCATGGCTTTCGCAAGCGCGACACCCTGCAATACCCGGAAGAACCGGTCTACCTGCCGCCGCGCTACCGTGGCCGCATCGTCCTGACCCGCGACCCCGACGGCGAGGAACGCTGCGTCGCCTGCAACCTGTGCGCCGTGGCCTGCCCGGTGGGCTGCATCTCGCTGCAGAAGGCCGAGACCGATGACGGGCGCTGGTACCCGGAGTTCTTCCGCATCAACTTCTCGCGCTGCATTTTCTGCGGCCTGTGCGAGGAAGCCTGCCCGACCACCGCGATCCAGCTCACCCCCGACTTCGAGATGGGCGAGTTCAAGCGCCAGGATCTGGTGTACGAGAAGGAAGACCTGCTGATCAGCGGCCCCGGGAAGAACCCGGACTACAACTTCTACCGCGTTGCCGGTATGGCCATCGCCGGCAAGCCCAAGGGCGCCGCGCAGAACGAGGCCGAGCCGATCAACGTGAAGAGCCTGCTGCCTTGAGGAGCTTCTGATGGAATTCGCGTTCTACTTCGCCGCCGGTGTGGCGGTGGCAGCAACGGTCGGGGTGGTCACCAATACCAACCCGGTGCATGCCCTGCTCTACCTCATCGTCTCGCTCTTGGCGGTGTCGATGGTGTTCTTCGCCCTTGGCGCACCCTTTGCCGGGGCGCTGGAAATCATCGTCTACGCCGGCGCCATCATGGTGCTGTTCGTCTTCGTGGTGATGATGCTCAACCTTGGCCCGGCGGCTGCCGAGCAGGAGCGCAAGTGGCTGACGCCCGGTATCTGGGTCGGCCCGGCAATCCTCAGCACCTTGCTGCTCGGTCAGTTGCTCTATGTGCTGCTGAACCACGTCAGCGACGCCCATATCGGCCACACCACAGTGGAAGCCAAGGCCGTCGGTATCAGCCTGTTCGGGCCTTATCTGCTGGCCGTAGAGCTGGCCTCCATGCTGCTGCTCGCCGCACTGGTCGCTGCCTACCACCTGGGCCGCCACGACGCCAAGGAGCCTACCGTATGACCGGCATCCCACTCGAACACGGCCTGGCCCTGGCCGGCGTGCTGTTCTGCATCGGCCTGGTCGGCCTGATGGTGCGGCGCAACATCCTGTTCATCCTGATGAGCCTGGAAGTCATGATGAACGCAGCTGCACTGGCCTTCGTCGTGGCTGGTGCCCGCTGGGGCGCGGCTGACGGCCAGGTGATGTTCATTCTGGTGATCACCCTGGCAGCCGCCGAGGCCAGCATCGGCCTGGCGATCCTGCTGCAGCTGTATCGCCGCTTCAACACCTTGGATATCGACGCTGCCAGCGAGATGCGCGGATGAACCTTCTAGCCCTGACTCTATTCTTCCCGCTGCTCGGCTGGCTGCTGCTGGCCTTCTCGCGCGGACACTTCTCGGAAAACGCCAGCGCCGTCATTGGTGTCGGCTCCATCGGCCTCGCTGCGGCCAGTGCGGTCTGCGTGATCGCGCGTTTTCTTACTGAAGTCCCGGTTGGCGGCTCTTACAGCCTGACCCTGTGGCAGTGGATGAGCGTCGAAGGCCTGGCGCCGAGCTTCACCCTGCATCTGGATGGTCTGTCGGCCACCATGCTCGGCGTGGTCACTGGCGTGGGTTTTCTGATCCATCTGTTCGCCAGTTGGTACATGCGCGGTGAAGAGGGTTATTCGCGCTTCTTCGCCTACACCAACCTGTTCATCTTCAGCATGTTGCTGCTGGTGCTCGGCGATAACCTGCTGGTGCTGTTCTTCGGCTGGGAAGGCGTGGGCCTGTGCTCGTACCTGCTGATCGGCTTCTACTACAAGCACGTGCCCAACGGTAACGCGGCGCTCAAGGCCTTCATCGTCACCCGCATCGGCGATGTGTTCCTGATGATCGGCATGTTCCTGCTGTTCATCAACCTCGACACCCTGAACATCCAGGAGCTGATGGTACGGGCGCAGCAGCAGTACGTGGCCGGTGACGCCTGGCTGTGGGTCGCCACCCTGATGCTGCTGGGCGGCGCGGTGGGCAAGTCCGCCCAGTTGCCGCTGCAGACCTGGCTGGCCGACGCCATGGCCGGCCCGACCCCGGTGTCGGCGCTGATCCACGCGGCGACCATGGTCACCGCTGGCGTCTACCTGATCGCCCGTACCCATGGCTTGTTCCTGCTGACCCCGGAGATTCTCGAACTGGTCGGCGTCGTTGGCGGCGTGACTCTGGTGCTGGCCGGCTTCGCCGCGCTGGTGCAGACCGACATCAAGCGCATCCTCGCCTACTCGACCATGAGCCAGATCGGCTACATGTTCCTCGCCCTCGGCGTTGGCGCCTGGGATGCGGCGATCTTCCACCTGATGACCCACGCCTTCTTCAAAGCCCTGCTGTTCCTCGCCTCCGGTGCAGTGATCCACGCCTGCCACCACGAGCAGAACATCTTCAAGATGGGCGGTCTGTGGAAGAAGCTGCCACTGGCCTACGCCAGCTTCGTTGTCGGTGGCGCTGCGCTGGCCGCCCTGCCACTGCTGACCGCCGGCTTCTACTCCAAGGACGAGATCCTCTGGGAAGCCTTCGCCAGCGGCCATAGCGAGCTGCTCTACGCTGGCCTGGTCGGTGCCTTCCTGACCTCGATCTACACCTTCCGCCTGATCTTCATCGCCTTCCATGGCGAGCAGAAGACCGAGGCTCATGCCGGCCATGGCATCGCCCACAACCTGCCGCTGATGGTGCTGATCGTGCTGTCGACCTTTATCGGCGCCTGGATCACCCCGCCGCTGGCTGGAGTGCTGCCGCAAAGCGTCGGCCATGCCGGTGGCGAGGCCAAGCACAGCCTGGAACTGCTCTCGGGTCTGATCGCGGTGAGCGGTATCGTCATCGCCGCCCTGCTCTTCCTCGGCCGGCGCCGCGTTGCCTCTGCCGTGGCGCAGAGCGCACCAGGCCGTCTATTGAGCGCCCTGTGGTTCGCCGCCTGGGGCTTCGATTGGCTCTACGACAAGCTGTTCGTACGCCCCTACCTTGCGCTCTGCCACCTGCTGCGCCGCGACCCCATCGACCGCAGCATCGGCCTGATTCCGCTGCTCGCGCGTGGCGGCAACGCCGCACTGGTGCGCAGCGAAACCGGCCAGGTGCGCTGGTATGCCGCTTCGATCGCCGGGGGCGCCGTGCTGGTGCTCGCCGCCATCCTCTTTCTGAGTTAAGGAAAACAGCCTGTCATGATTCTGCCCTGGCTAATCCTGATTCCCTTCATCGGCGGCCTGCTGTGCTGGCAAGGCGAGCGCTTCGGCCACGCCCTGCCGCGCTGGATCGCCCTGATCACCATGGGTCTGCTGTTCGTCCTGAGCCTGTGGCTGTGGGTCAGCGGCGACTTCACCCTGGCCCCTGCCCCGGACGGCGGTCCGCGCTGGGCCCACGAGTTCGTCATCGACTGGATCCCGCGTCTGGGCATCACCATCCACCTGGCGATGGACGGCCTGTCGGTGCTGATGGTGGTGCTTACCGGCCTGCTCGGTGTGCTGTCGGTACTCTGTTCGTGGAACGAGATCCAGCACCGCGTCGGCTTCTTCCACCTCAACCTGATGTGGATTCTCGGCGGTGTGGTCGGCGTGTTCCTCGCCGTCGACCTGTTCCTGTTCTTCTTCTTCTGGGAAATGATGCTGGTGCCGATGTACTTCCTCATCGCGCTCTGGGGTCATAGCGGCAGCGACGGTCGCACCCGCATCACCGCTGCCACCAAGTTCTTCATCTTCACCCAGGCCAGCGGCCTGATCATGCTGGTGTCGATCCTGGCTCTGGTGTTCGTGCACTTCAACCAGACTGGCGTGCTCAGCTTCAACTACGCCGACCTGCTGAAGACCGAACTGGCGCCGGGCACCGAATACCTGCTGATGCTCGGTTTCTTCGTCGCCTTCGCGGTGAAGTTTCCGGTGGTGCCGGTGCACTCCTGGCTACCGGATGCCCACGCCCAGGCGCCGACCGCTGGCTCCGTTGACTTGGCGGGTATCCTGCTGAAAACCGCCGCCTACGGTTTGCTGCGCTTCGCCCTGCCGCTGTTCCCCAACGCCTCGGCGGAGTTCGCGCCCATCGCCCAATGGCTCGGTGTGTTCGCCATCGTCTACGGCGCGCTGCTGTCGTTCGCCCAGACCGATATCAAGCGCCTGGTGGCCTACTCCAGCGTCTCGCACATGGGCTTCGTGCTGATCGCCATCTATTCGGGCAGCCAGATCGCCCTGCAAGGTGCGGTGGTACAGATGGTCGCCCACGGCCTGTCGGCCGCCGCGCTATTCATCCTCTGCGGCCAGCTCTACGAGCGCGTGCATACCCGTGACCTGCGCCAGATGGGCGGGATCTGGGCGCGCATGCCCTGGCTGCCGGCCATCAGCCTGTTCTTCGCTGCCGCCGCACTGGGCCTGCCGGGCACCGGCAACTTCGTCGGTGAGTTCCTGATCCTGATCGGCAGCTTCCCCGCTGCGCCCTGGGTCGTGGTACTGGCCGCCTGCGGCCTGGTGCTCGGCTCGGTTTACGCCCTGGCGATGATTCACCGCGCCTACTTCGGCCCGGTGCAACAGGAAGCACCCCTGCCCGGCCTCAAACCACGCGAGCTGGCCATGGTGCTCGGCCTCGGCGTGCTGCTGATTCTGCTTGGCGTTTACCCGCAACCGGTGCTCGATACCTCCGCTGCCAGCATGCACGGCGTGCAGCAGTGGATGGCTGGCGCCCTCGATCAACTCGCCTCGGGCCGGTAAGGGTAAGGATTAGAGACTCATGGAACATCACGCTGTCGACTTCACCCTGCAACACCTGATCGCCCTGCTGCCGCTGCTGGTGACCAGCCTCGCCGCTGTCGTGGTGATGCTGGCCATCGCTGCCAAGCGCAATCACACGGTGACATTCATCCTCTCGGTGGTGGGCCTGAACCTGGCGCTGCTGTCGCTGATTCCGACGCTGGAGGTGGCGCCGCTAGAGGTTACCCCGCTGCTGCTGATTGACACCTTCGCCTGCTACTACATGGCCCTGGTACTAGCGGCCAGCCTGGCCTGCATCACGCTGATCCATGCTTACCTGGGCGGTGATTCGGGCAAGGGCTATCCGGGCAACCGCGAGGAGCTGTACCTGCTGGTACTGCTGTCCGCCGCTGGTGGCCTGGTACTGGTCAGCGCGCAGCACCTGGCCAGCCTGTTCATTGGCCTGGAACTGCTGTCGGTACCGACCTACGGCATGATCGCCTATGCCTTCTTCAACAAGCGCTCGCTGGAAGCCGGCATCAAGTACATGGTGCTGTCGGCCGCTGGTTCGGCCTTCCTGTTGTTCGGCATGGCGCTGCTGTATGCCGAGTCCGGCAACCTGGCCTTCGCCGATATCGGCGCCAGCCTGATGCGCGAGAGCAGCCAGTTGGTGCAGATCGGCATCGGCATGATGCTCATTGGCCTGGCCTTCAAGCTGTCGCTGGTTCCCTTCCACCTGTGGACGCCGGACGTTTACGAAGGTGCTCCTGCACCGGTGGCGGCCTTCCTGGCCACGGCCAGCAAGGTGGCGGTGTTCGCTGTGTTGCTGCGCCTGTACCAGATATCCCCGGCCATGAGCGGCGGCTGGCTGAGCGAGCTGCTGACCCTGATCGCCATCGCCTCGATCCTCGTCGGCAACCTGCTGGCCCTGCTGCAGAACAATCTCAAGCGCCTGCTGGGTTACTCCTCTATCGCCCACTTCGGTTACCTGTTGGTGGCGCTGATCGCCAGCAAGGGGCTTGCGGTGGAAGCCGTCGGCGTGTACCTGGCCACCTACGTACTGACCAGCCTGGGCGCCTTCGGCGTGATCACCCTGATGTCCACCCCTTACAGTGGCCGTGATGCCGATGCGCTGTACGAATACCGCGGCCTGTTCTGGCGCCGCCCGTACCTGACCGCCGTGCTCACGGTGATGATGCTGTCGCTGGCCGGCATTCCGCTGACCGCAGGCTTCATCGGCAAGTTCTACGTGATCGCTGCCGGCGTCGAGGCGCAACTGTGGTGGCTGCTCGGTGCCATGGTGCTGGGTAGCGCCATCGGCGTGTTCTATTACCTGCGGGTGATGGTCACCCTGTTCATGCGCGAACCCAACCTGCATCGCCACGACGCGCCCTTCGACTGGGGCCAGCGTGCTGGCGGCATCATGCTGCTGGTGGTGGCACTGCTCGCCTTCTTCCTCGGCGTTTACCCGCAGCCGTTGCTGGAGCTGGTGCAGCAGGCAGGACTGGTCGCCCTGGCGCAGTAAGCGAAGCCCCGCAAACGAAGAGCCCCCGCAGATGCGGGGGCTTTCTTTTAAGGGTCGCGGCTAAAGCCCCTCCCACACAGATTCATGGTGACTTTTGGGAGAGGCTTTAGCCGCGACGGCGTGTTGCGCTAGCGCCGAGCGACCAAAAACAGACGCGGAAACGGCAACAATACTCGACCATCGACCTGCGCCGGGTAGGCTTCACTGATCGCCGCCTGATAGCGTTCAAGAAAAGCTGCCTGCTGCTCGGCATCCAACGGCTGCAGGAATGGCAGCAACGCAGTGGATTTGAACCACTCCACCACCGCAGCCGCATCGTCCAGCACATGGAAGTAGGTGGTACGCCAGATATCCAGCTCACTGGCCTGAGTCCTGAGGATGTCGTAGTAAGTCTGTGCACTGTGCCGCTCGGCATGACGCACGTCACCAATCAGTTCAGCCCACGGCCCTTTTGCCGCCACTTCGCGGGCCAGACGATGCGCGGGTTCCTGCAGGTTGTCCGGCGTCTGGATCGCCAACCAGCCACCGGGCGCCAACTGCGCGAGCAATCTCGGGTATAGCTGGGCGTGATCGGGCAGCCATTGCAGCGAGGCGTTGGCCAGGATCAGCTGCGGCGCGCACTCGGCCTGCCAGTGCTGGATATCCGCCAACTGGAAAGTCACCTGCGGCAACCGTTCGCGCGCCGCACGCAACATGTCCTCGCTGCTGTCGATGCCGATCACCCGTGCCTCGGGCGCATGCGCCTGCAACACGGCAGTGGAGTTACCGGGGCCGCACCCCAGGTCGACGGCCAACTCGATACCGTCGCGGGGAGCCGCCGCCAGCAGGTCATGCACCGGGCGGGTACGCTGACGTTCGAACAGCGAATATTGCTGGGCGGACCAACTCATGAGAAAACTCCTGGCTTCATTCGACCGGCAGAGGATAACAGGCCACGCGCCGCGCTCCGCCACCGGCAGTTTTCCGCTGTAAAGCTGCTGGCACATGGCGGTTATCCGCCACCTCATGTGCGCCAGATCACAGGCTTTTTACCAGCCCTGGCAGGCTGGCGTAAATTCGCCACACTGGCATAACCCTTGCCATGCACGGATCAGCTCTGAACTGTCTGGGATGCTGCCTATATCCCCATAGCAGAACAGTGGAGCGACCAACACGAGGCCGCCATAAAGGCGTCGCAACCGACAAGAAGAAAAGGAAGCAGTATGTTCAATCCAGTCCGCGCCCTGGCCGCATGCGCCTTGGCGTTAGCCTCTCTTGGTGCCAATACGGCACTGGCCGATGAACCTATCCTGATCAAGTTTTCCCACGTCGTCGCCGATGGCACGCCCAAGGGCCAGGGCGCACTGATGTTCAAGCAACTGGTCGAGGAGCGCCTGGCCGGCAAGGTCAAGGTCGAGGTCTACCCGAACTCCAGTCTTTACGGTGACGCCAACGAGCTGGAGGCACTGCGCAACGATGAGGTGCAGCTGCTGGCACCCTCCCTGGCCAAATTCGAGCAGTACACCAAGCAACTGCAAGTGTTCGACCTGCCCTTTCTGTTCGACGACATCGAAGCGGTCAATCGCTTCCAGAAGCGCTCCAAAGGCCGCCAACTGCTGCGCTCGATGGAAGACCAGAACATCGTCGGCCTGGCCTATTGGCACAACGGCATGAAGCAGCTTTCCGCAACGCGTGCGCTGCATACGCCCGGTGACGCCAATGGCCTGAGCTTCCGCATTCAGCCCTCGGCGGTGCTGGAGGCGCAATTCGGCCAGGTTGGCGCCAGCACCCAGAAGCTGCCCTTCGCAGAAGTGTTCAAGGCGCTGCAGAGCGGCCAGGTGCAAGGTGCGGAGAACCCCTGGTCGAACATCTACAGCCAGAAATTGCACGAAGTACAACCTTTCATCAGCGAAACCAACCATGGCGTGCTGGACTACATGCTGGTGAGCAACTCACGCTTCTGGTACGGCATCCCGCATCAGATCCGTGTGGAGTTGGAAGCCATCATCGATGAAGTCACCTATGCGGTGAACAAACAGGCCGAAGCCGCCAACCAGGCTGACCGCCAACGCATCGTGGATTCTGGTCGCAGCCAGGTCATCAACCTGACCGCCGAGCAGCGCCAGGCCTGGCGCGATGCGATGCGTCCGGTATGGGAACAGTTCCAAGGGCAGATTGGCAGTGACGTGATCAAGGCGGCGCAGACGGTGAACCGCAAGCATCGCGAATGACTCACAGCCGGCATGGCGGTTTTCCGCCACGCCGACTGCTTACTTCCTTCACCTACTGGGGCGCCTGCTGCTGTAGTCGCTCCACCTGCCAGCCGCCGCCGAGAGCAGCGATCAGCTGCACACTGGCAGTCAGCCGGCTACCCAGCAGGGTGAGATTGGTGCGTTCGTTGTTCAGCGCGGTGGCCTGCACGGTAACCACGCTGTTGTAGTCGACGGTACCGGCGCGGTACTGGTTCTCGATCAGACGCAGCGACTCGCGCGCCGCATCCAGCGCCTCCTGCTGCACCCCGCTCTCCTGCTCCAGCACGCGCAGCTGCACCAGGTAGTCCTCCACTTCGCGGAAGCTGTCCAGCACCGCCTGGCGGTATTGCGCCACAGTCTGATCATAGGCGGCTTCGCTGCGCTCCACCTCCGCGCGGCGCGCACCGCCGTCGAACAGGGTCAGTGCCAGTTGCGGGCCCAGCGACCAGAAGCGGTTGGGTACCTCGATCCAGTCGGCGAAGCTGCTGCCCCTATAACCACCGGTCGCCGAAATCGTCAGATCGGGGAACCACGCCGCTTCGGCTACGCCGATCTGCGCGTTGGCCGCCATCACCCGGCGCTCGGCCGCGGCGACGTCAGGGCGGCGCTCGAGCAACTGCGAAGGCAGCGCCATGGGCATCTGGGGCAATGCCGGCAAGCTTTCGCGTGGCGCGATGGACAGTTCGGCCGGGCTGACGCCGACCAGCACGGCAATGGCATGTTCGAGCTGCGCGCGCTGCCACTCGAGATCAATTGCCTGCGCCTGGGTGCTCTTGAGCTGAGTGGTGGCCTGGGTCACGTCGGACTTGGGCACGATGCCGGCTCGATACTGGTTCTCGGTCAGGCGCAGCGAGCGCGCGTAAGCGGCCACTGTCGCGTCGAGCAGGCGCTTCTGTTCGTCGAGAATGCGCAGTTGCAGGTAGTTCTGCACCAGTTCGCTCTGCAGGCTCAGGCGCGCAGCGGCAAGGTCGGCGGCGCTGGCCTCGAATTCGGCGCGGCTGGCCTCCAGGCCCCGGCGCAGCTTGCCCCAGAGATCCAGCTCCCAGGCTGCATTGAGGCTGAGGTCATAACTCTTGGAAATGCTTGACGCTCCAGAACCACTGACGGTGGTGCTGTCACCGCCACCCTGCCCGGCCCGAGTCACCCCGGCGCTGCCGGACAGCGTGGGATAGAAGCTGGCACGCGCACCGCGAACCAGTGCCCTTGCCTGGCGGTACTGGGCCTCGGCGGCGGCCAGGTTCTGGTTGGATGGCTGCAGGCGCTCGGCCAGTGCGTTGAGCTCGGCGTCGCCGTACAGCGCCCACCAGTTGCCACGCTCGAGAACATCTGCCGGCGCGGCGGCTTTCCAGCCCGCGACCTGTTTGAACTGTGCAGGTGCCGCCAGTTCGGGGCGCTGATAGTCAGGCCCCAGGGCGCAGCCGCCCAGCACGCCGGCCAGCAGCAAGGAAACAAGAGTTCGGGCGAAAGGAGCTCGATTCATAACGGATTTTCCAACGAAGCATCGGTGCGCACGCCGCGCCAGCGGTTGACGCGATGGCGCAGGCGGTCGAAATAGAGGTAGACCACAGGAGTGGTGTAGAGCGTCAGCATCTGGCTCAACACCAGACCACCGACGATGGTGATACCCAGCGGTTGACGCATCTCCGAACCTTCGGCACTGCCCAGTACCAGCGGCAAGGCGCCAAGGATCGCAGCCAGGGTGGTCATCATGATCGGTCGGAAACGCAGCAGGCACGCCTGGCGGATGGACTCCTGCGGACTCAGGCGCTCACCGCGCTCCAGTTGCAGCGCCAGATCGACCATCAAAATGGCGTTCTTCTTGACGATACCGATCAGCAGGAACAGGCCCAGCAGCGAGATCAGGCTGAACTCCATGCCTACCAGCTGCAGCGCCAGCAAGGCGCCAACGCCGGCCGACGGCAAGGTCGAAAGGATGGTCAGCGGATGTACGTAGCTCTCGTAGAGCACGCCCAACACGATATACACCACCACCAGTGCCAGCAGGATCATCAGCGGCTGATTGCCCTGGGTCTGCTGGAAGGCCGCACCGGTGCCGCCCAGCATGCCCTGCACTTCGGTGGGCAGGCCGACCCGCGCCACGGCGTTGTCGATGGCGCGGCTGGCCTGATCCAGGCTGACTCCTTCGGCCAGGGAGAAACCGATGTTCTCGGCGGCGAACTGGCCCTGATGGTTGACTCGATCTTCCTCCAGGCTGCGCTCCCAATGGGCGAAGGTGGACAGCGGCACCCGTGCGCCATCGGCGGTGATCAGCTGAATCTGGTCCAGCGCCTCGGGATGCTGGGCATAGAGCGGGTTGATTTCCATCACCACGCTGTACTGGTTCAGCGCTTCATAGATGGTGGAAACCTGGCGCTGACTGAAGGCGTTGTTGAGCACCGCGGTGATCATGCTCATCTCCACACCCAGGCGCTGCGCGGCTTCGCGATCCACCACCAGGCGAATCTGCTGGGCACCACTGTTCTCGCGGGCGTCGATATCGGTCAGTTCGGGCAACGCGCGCAGCGCTTCACGCACCTTGGGCAGCCACTCACGCAGGGCATCGAGGTCGCCCGAGAGCAGCATGTACTCGTTTTCCGAACTGCGCCCCTCGCGCCCACCGATCTGCAGGTCCTGATCCGGCATGAGGAACATACGCCCACCGGGCACCTTCGGCACCGTGGCGCGCAGGCGGTTGATCACCTGTTGCGATGACACGCTGCGCTCGCTGATGGGCTTCAGGCGCACGATCATGAAAGCGTTGTTGATGCCGCCGGAACCGCCGATGAAGCCCGCGACGCTGTCCACCGCCGGATCGGCCAGCACCGCCCTGCGGAAAATCTCCATCTTCGGCTGCATGACCTGGAACGACAGGCCATCGTCGCCGCGGATAAAACCGATCAGTTGGCCGGTGTCCTGTTGCGGCATGAAGGTCTTTGGAATGCTGACGAATAGATAAACGTTCAGCGCGATGGTCGCCAGCAGACTGATGACCATCAGCAACGAATGGCGCAGTGCCCAGTCCAGCGAACGCCCGTAGATGGCCAGCACCCGCGTCTGCAGGCGATCACCCCATTGCTGCAGGCGGCCGCGCGGCTGCTCGTCCTCGGCCTTGAGCCAGCGCGCGCAGAGCATCGGCGTCAACGTCAACGACACCAGCAGGGAAATCACCACCGCCACGGCCAGGGTGATGGAAAACTCGCGAAACAGCCGCTCGACGATGCCACCCATGAACAGAATGGAGATGAACACCGCCACCAGCGACAGGTTCATCGACAGTAAGGTAAAGCCCACCTCGCGCGTGCCTTTGAACGCCGCAGCCATTGGCTTCTCGCCGTTATGGATGTGCCGGGCGATGTTCTCCAGCACCACGATGGCATCGTCCACCACCAGGCCGGTGGCGATGATCAGCGCCATCAGCGACAGGTTGTTCAGCGAGAAACCCAGCAGGTACATGGCGGCGAAACTGCCGATCAGCGACACCGGCACCGCCAGTGCCGGAATCAGCGCTGCGCGCCAACGCCCGAGAAACGCCAGCACCACCAGAATCACCAGGCCCACGGCGATCAGCAGGGTCTGCTCGGCCTCGTGCAGGGTGGCGCGGATTACCGGCGAGCGATCCATCGCCACTTCCAATTCGACGCTGGCTGGAATCACCTCACGCAGCGCCGGCAGCTCGGCGCGGATGTCGCTGATGGTCTGCAGGATGTTCGCCCCGCTCTGCCGATTGATCACCAGCAGCACCGCTTCCTTGTCGTTGTAGAAGCCGCTGTTGTAGCGGTCCTCGACGCCATCGGTAACCGTGGCTACGTCGCCCAGGCGCACGGCAGCGCCGTCCTGGTAGCGGATGATCATCGGCAGGTAATCGGCGGCCTTGGCCAGCTGGTCGCTGGCCTGCACCTGCCAGCGGCGCTGCTCGTCCTCGACCGCGCCCTTGGGACGCAGGGCGTTGCTGGCTGCGATGGTCTGGCGCACTTCGTCAAGCGCAATGCCATAGTGATCGAGCAGACGCGGCTCGAGGGAAACCCTTACAGCCGGCAGCGAACTACCACCGACCTGCACCTCGCCCACACCGCCAACCTGGGACAGCTTTTGCGCCAGGATGGTCGAAGCCACGTCGTACAGCTGGCCCTTGTTCAGCGTGGCACTGGTCAGCGACAGCACCATGATCGGTGCCTGCGACGGGTTGATCTTGCGATAGCTGGGCATGGTGCGCATGCCGCTGGGCAGCAGTTCGCGCGCCGCATTGATCGCCGCCTGTACCTCGCGCGCCGCGGTGTTGATGTCCTTGTCCAGGTCGAACTGGATCATGATCCGCGTGCTGCCCTGGCTGCTGCGGCTGTTCATCTGGCTGACCCCGGCGATCGAGCCGAGCGAGCGTTCCAGCGGCGTGGCCACGGTCGAGGCCATGATCTGCGGACTGGCGCCAGGCAGGCTGGCCTGCACGGTGATGGTGGGGAAATCCATCTGTGGCAGCGGCGCCACCGGCAGCAGGCCGAAGCTGACGCCGCCGAGCAGCATGATCGCCAGGCTCAGCAGCAGCGTGGCGACCGGACGGCGAATGAAGGGGGCCGAGAGGTTCATGCGCGATTGCCCTGCTCCCTCTCCCATTTATGGGAGAGGGTTGGGGAGAGGGCCGATGGCACAGCACGACACCCGCCCTCTCCCCCGGCCCCTCTCCCGCAAGCGGGAGAGGGGAGGAAAAGCCACACACCAGTCATACCGCTACTCCTGCCGCGCTACGCCCACTGAAACGGCGCGACAGGCGATCGAAGTACAGGTAGATCACCGGTGTGGTGAACAGCGTCAGCACCTGGCTGACCAGCAGGCCGCCGACCATCACCAGGCCCAGCGGCTGGCGCAGCTCGGCGCCGGAGCCCGAGGCGAGCATCAGCGGAATGGCACCGAACAGCGCCGCCAGGGTGGTCATCAGGATCGGCCGAAAGCGCAGCAGCGCCGCCTGATAGATCGCCGCCTCAGGCGCCATGCCCTGGTTGCGCTCGGCCTCGAGGGCGAAGTCGATCATCATGATCGCGTTCTTCTTGACGATGCCGATCAACAGGATGATGCCGATGATGGCGATCAGGCCCAGGTCGTTGCCCGTGAGCAGCAGCGCCAGCAGTGCACCAACGCCCGCCGACGGCAGCGTGGACAAAATGGTGATCGGATGGATATAGCTCTCGTAGAGCACGCCCAGCACGATGTACATGGTGACGATGGCCGCCAGAATCAGCAGCAAGGTCGATGACAACGACGCACGGAACGCCTCTGCAGCACCCTGGAACTGGGTATTGATGCCACCCGGAAGGCCGATTTCCTGCTCGACCCGCTCGATTACCGCCACTGCCTCGCCCAGCGACACGCCAGAGGCCAGGTTGAACGACAGCGTCACCGCCGGGAACTGACCGATATGGTTGATCAGCAGACTGGCGGGCCGCTCTTCGATATGCGCCAGGGACGACAGCGGCACCTGCTGGCCGTCGCCGGTGGCGACGTGGATCTGGCGCAGGGCAGCCAGGCCGATACGCCCGCCATCGCGGCTTTCCAGCACCACGCGGTACTGACTGGCCTGGGTGTAGATGGTGCTGATCTGGCGCTGGCCGAAGGCGTCGTACAAGGCATCGTCGATGGTGCCGACATTGATACCCAAGCGCGCCGCTGCGTCGCGGTCGATATCCAGGTAAACCTGCAAGCCGCGGTTCTGCAGGTCGCTGGCCACGTCGGTCAGCTCCGGCTGCTCGCGCAGCGCCTCGACCAGACGCGGCGTCCAGGTTTCCAGCAACTGGCTGTCAGGCGACTCCAGGGTGAACTGGAACTGGGTACGGCTGATGCGATCCTCGATTGTCAGGTCCTGTACCGGCTGCATGAACAACTCGATACCGGGAACCTTCGCCAGCTCCGGACGCAGGCGCTCGATCACCTCGCTGGCGGTGACATCGCGTTCGGCGTGGGTTTTCAGGTTGATCAGCAGACGGCCGCTGTTGAGCGTGGGGTTATCGCCATCCACACCAATCGACGAGGACAGACTCGCCACCGCCGGATCACGCAGGATCACGTCGGCCAGGCGTTGTTGGCGCTCGCTCATGGCGCTGAAGGAAATCGACTGCGGCGCCTCGGAAATGCCCTGGATCACACCGGTGTCCTGAACCGGGAAAAATCCCTTGGGCACCGCCATATACAGCAGCACGGTCAGGCCCAGGGTCGCCACGGCCGCCAGCAGTGTCAACGGTTGGTGACGCAGCACCCACTGCAGCCACACGCCATAGCGTTCGATCATGCGGTCGATCACGCCACCGGCCGCGTGGTAGAAGCGCCCTTCCGACTCGGGCTTTTCGGCCTTGAGCAGACGCGCGCACATCATCGGCGTGAGGGTCAGCGATACCACCAGGGAAATCAGGATAGCCACCGCCAGGGTGATGGCGAATTCGCGAAACAATCGCCCCACCACATCGGCCATGAACAGCAGCGGGATCAACACGGCGATCAGCGACAGGGTCAGCGAGACCAGAGTGAAGCCGATTTGCCGGGCGCCCTTGAGCGCAGCGTTGAGCGGCGTTTCGCCCTCCTCCAGATGACGGGCGATGTTCTCCAGCATGACGATGGCGTCGTCGACCACGAAACCGGTGGCAATGGTCAGCGCCATCAATGTCAGGTTGTTGATGGTGAAACCGGCCAGGTACATCACGCCGAAGGTGCCGATCAGCGACAGCGGAACGACGATGGACGGAATCAGGGTCGCCGACAACTTGCGCAGGAACAGGAAGGTCACCATCACCACCAGGGCGATGGCCAGTAGTAGCTCGTGCTGCACATCGCGCACTGCAGCGCGGATGGTCTGGGTGCGGTCGGTGAGCACCTTGACCTCGACGCTGGCCGGCAGGCCTTCGGTCAGGTGCGGCAGCAGGGTCTGGATGCGGTCGACCACATCGATGACGTTGGCGCCGGGTTGGCGCTGCACGTTCACCAGCACCGCCTGGTTGCGATTGGCCCAGGCGGCCAGGCGCTCGTTCTCGGCGCCGTCGATGATCTCGGCGACATCCTTCAGGCGCAGCGCGGCACCATTCTGATAACTGAGGATCAGCTCGCGATATTCCTCGACCGACTTCAACTGGTCGTTGGCATCGAGCTGGGAAACCCGCGTAGGCCCGTCGAAGTTGCCCTTGGGCTGGTTGACGTTGCTGGCCGTGATCAGGCTGCGCACGTCGGCCAGGCTCAGGCCATAGGAGGCGAGCGCCTCCGGGTTGACGCGGATACGCACCGCCGGGCGTTGCCCGCCGGACAGGGTCACCAAGCCGACACCGCTGGTTTGCGCGAGCTTTTGCGCCAGGCGGGTATCGACCAGGTCGTTGACCTGCGGCAGCGGCATCGACTTTGAACTCACCGCCAGGGTCAGCACTGGCGTATCGGCCGGGTTGACCTTGTTGTACACCGGCGGCGCCGGCAGATCGCCAGGTAACAGGTTGCTCGCTGCGTTGATCGCCGCCTGCACTTCCTGCTCGGCCACCGCCAGCGAGACATCGAGATTGAAGCGCAGGGTGATCACCGAGGCGCCGCCCGAACTGGTCGAGGACATCTGCTTGAGCCCGGCCATCTGCCCGAACTGGCGCTCCAGCGGCGCGGTCACGGCGCTGGTCATCACATCCGGGCTGGCGCCTGGATAGAGGGTCAGCACGCGGATGGTCGGGTAATCCACCTCCGGCAGCGCCGACACAGGTAGCAGTCGGTAGGCGATCAGGCCGCTGAGGAAGATCGCCACCATCAACAGCGTGGTAGCGACCGGCCGCAGGATGAAGGGGCGGGAGATGTTCATGCGTCATTCCGCGCCGCGGTCCGACCAGGCTCACGCCGCCCTTCGCTCTTGGATTCCTGCACGGCAGTGGGGTCGACTACCTCCACTTCGCTACCGTCCCGCAGACGATCGGTGCCTTCCATGACCAGCCGCTCGCCCGGCTGCACACCCTCGCTGACCATGCTGCGTTCAGCGTCGCTGGCGGCGATGGTGACCAGACGGATGCTCACCTTGTTATCGTCACCCACGACGTAGACGAAGGTACCCTGGGTGCCGAACTGCACCGCAGCGGACGGAATGATGGTGGCGGCCTCACGGGTTTCAACGCGCAGACGCACGTTGACGAACTGATTGGGGAAGAGCATCTGCTCGGCGTTGTCGAAGCGCGCCTTGAGCTTGACCGTACCGGTGGTGGTGTCGATCTGGTTATCCAGGCTTTCCAGTACGCCCTCGGCCAGTTTCAGGCGTTCGCCACGATCCCAGGCCTCGACGGTCAGGGTCGTGCCGTCGCGGCGGCGCTGCAGTACAGCAGGCAGATCGCCCTCGGGGATGGTGAAGATCACCGCGATCGGATCGGCCTGGGTGATCACCACCAGGGGGGTGGTATCGCCGCTGCTGACCAGGTTGCCGATATCCAGCTGACGCAGACCGAGGCGACCGTCGATGGGCGCGCGAATCTGGGTGAAGTCGAGGTTGAGCTTGGCCGTGGCGACGTCGGCCTGGTTGCTCTGCAGACTGCCACGGTACTGGTTGACCAGCGCCTGTTGGGTGTCCAGGGTCTGTTTGGCGATGCTGTCTTCGTCGTACAGTCCCTTGTAGCGCTGTAGGTCCAGCTCGGCGTTCTTCAGTTGCGCCTGGTTTTCCTGCAGCGCCCCCTGCGCCTGCTGCAAGGCCACCTGGTAAGGACGAGGATCGATCACCGCCAGCAGGTCACCGGCCTTGACCTGCTGGCCCTCCTCGAACAGCACCTTGACCAGCTCACCGTCGACCCGCGAACGCACGTTGACCGTGTTGTAGGAAGTCACCGTGCCAAGCGCCTTGAGCTCGATGGCGAACTCACCCTGCTTGACCTCGGCCATGCGCACCGGCACAGGCCCCATGTCACCGAAACGGCCACGGCCCATCTGCTGGCTTTCTGGCTTGCTCGGCCAGAACCACCACAGCAGCAGAAGCAGTACGGCGAGCAACGTCAGGCCAATCAGCCACTGACGGGAGGAATTCGATGGAGACGGGGAAGCATTCGACATGGCAGGCGCAATATCACTTTTGATGGGAGTCGGCACGATAAGCACTGGCCCGCGTCAAGCAAAGCCCATTTACCCGCTTTTTACGCTGCCCTTACGTTACTAACTGTTTGAGTCCGCGAAAAAATCTGCATCGGGCAAGGGACTGTCGACGTGCCCAGAACGTTCGGCTTGGTGCACAAATAAAAACGGCCTGCGAACAGACTGTGTGAAAACGTTCTGAACTGAACCGGTTCAATACAAACGCCTCGATTGATTCGGGGCGTTTGTGTTTTTACTGGTGCAATGATGCAAAGTGCAGCGCTCAGGT
>NZ_JBLUPX010000027.1:0-56212 GCF_048068235.1 Pseudomonas sp. NY15364
AAGTAACCAGTGTCGAGTCTAACGCGGAAACGATAGGTTGCAAGCCTCACGAATGGAGGCTTGCATAACCTTCTGATTTATAAGGATTTGTGCTCCTGGTGCAGAATAGCGATTTCAGCGGACGGCTCAGGCGCTTTGTGCCAGGTCCATCAGCTCGCGGTTGGCTACCGCGTACATGGCGTAATCGGTGCCGGTCGCCGAACGCAGCTCGGCCAGCATCGCTTTCCAGCGGTCAACCAGGCGTTGATGCTGGTCGAGCCACAAGGCCACGCGCGCTTCGATCTCCTGCGGGCCATCGGCCATCTGCAGTACCGACACGGTGATCGCACGCTGCTGCCAGTCCAGGTCATCACGGAAGGCTTCGCGGGCCAACGCTTGCCAGTTGTTCTCCACCGGCAGGTTGGTGATCTGTTGCAGGTACCAGGACAGCTCCAGCGAACCGCCGACGGCGAAGTAGGCCGTCGCCACTTCACTGGTGTCCTTGCCGGTGACGTCCGCCGCTTCAATGATCGGCAGCAGCGTGTACAGATGGCTGGTGCCAGCGACCACGCGCGCCAACTCTTCTGGCGTGCCGGCTTCGACGAAGCTCTGGTAGCGCGCCAGCCACTGCTCGCGGGCCGGGCCTTCGAGCAGTTCGTCCAGACGACCAACCAGCGCCTCGATGCGCGGTGCGAAATGCGCCACGTCGCGCGCGGCATCCAGCTCGTTGCGGCGGCTGCGCAGGAACCAGCGGGTGGCACGGCGGCCCAGACGCATCAGCTCGTCCATCAGCTGCAGCTGCAGCTCGGCCGGCACCTTGTAGTCCAGCGCCTCGATCTGCGCCCACCAGTGCGGCAGGCGGAACAGGTCACGCACGATGACGTAGGCGCCGGCGACGTTGGCCGCGCTCATGCCGGTGGACTCCTTCAGGCGTTGCACGAAGGTGATGCCCATGTGGTTGACCAGATCGTTGGCGATCTGCGTGCTGACGATCTCGCGCTTGAGGCGATGGCGACGCATGGCATCGCCGAACTTCTCGGTGAGGATCGCCGGGAAGGCGGTTTCCATCTCGCGCGCCAGGTACTCATCGTCCGGCACCAGGGACTTGAGCAGCGACTCCTTGAGATCGATCTTGCTGTAGGAGATCAGCACCGACAGCTCCGGCCGGGTCAGGCCCTGGCCGTTGGTGGCGCGCTCGTTCAGTTCTTCGTCCGATGGCAGGAACTCCAGGGCGCGATCGAGCTTGCCGGCGCTTTCCAGGGCATTCATCAGGCGCTTGTACTCGCCGACGCGCTCGCGGGCGCGGCGCTCGGCCAGCGACAGCGCCTGGGTCTGCTTGTAGTTATTGCCCAGCACCAGCTCGGACACATCGTCGGTCATCTCGACCAGCAGCTTGTTGCGCTGCTTCTCAGTCATGTCACCAGCGGAGACGATCTCGCCGAGCAGGATCTTGATGTTCACCTCGTGGTCGGAGCAGTCCACACCACCGGCGTTGTCGATGAAGTCGGTGTTGCTGGCGCCGCCGTGCAGGCCGAACTCGACACGGCCGAGCTGGGTCATGCCCAGGTTGCCGCCCTCGCCCACCACCTTGGCGCGCAGTTCACGACCGTCCACGCGCAGGGCGTCGTTGGCCTTGTCGCCGACGTCGGCGTGGCTCTCCTTGCTGGATTTGACGTAGGTGCCGATGCCGCCGTTCCACAACAGATCGACCGGTGCCTTGAGCAGCGCATTGAGCAGCTCGGTGGGCGCCAGCTTGTCGGCGGCGATATCGAAACGCGCCTTCATCTGCGGGGTGATGGCGATGCTCTTGGCACTGCGCAGGAAGATACCGCCGCCATCGGAAATCAGCTTGGTGTCGTAATCAGCCCAGCTCGAACGCGGCAGCTCGAACAGGCGCTTGCGCTCGACGAAGCTCTTGGCCGCATTCGGGTTCGGGTCGATGAAGATGTGCATGTGGTTGAAGGCCGCGACCAGCTGCAGGCTTTCCGACAACAACAGGCCATTGCCGAACACGTCGCCGGCCATGTCGCCGATGCCGATCACGGTGACGTTGTCCTTCTGCACGTCAATGCCGCGCTCGCGGAAGTGACGCTGCACCGACACCCAGCCGCCCTTGGCGGTGATGCCCATGCCTTTGTGATCGTAGCCGGCCGAGCCGCCAGAGGCGAAGGCGTCACCGAGCCAGAAGTCGTATTCGGCGGCGATACCGTTGGCGATGTCGGAGAAGGTCGCGGTGCCCTTATCCGCCGCCACCACCAGATAGGGGTCATCAGCGTCGTGGCGTACCACGTTCTGCGGCGGTACTACCTCGCCTTCCTTGAGGTTGTCGGTGATATCCAGCAGGCCGCTGATGAAGATGCGGTAGCAGGCGATACCCTCGGCCATCACCTCGTCACGCGAACCGCCGACCGGCATCTTGCGCGGTACGAAGCCGCCTTTGGCGCCCATCGGCACGATCACCGCGTTCTTCACCTGCTGCGCCTTGACCAGGCCGAGCACTTCGGTACGGAAGTCCTCTTCGCGATCCGACCAGCGCAGGCCGCCACGGGCGACGTCGCCGAAGCGCAGGTGCACACCCTCGACGCGCGGGCTGTAGACGAAGATTTCGAACTTCGGCACCGGGCGCGGAATATCCGGAATCAGCCGTGGGCTGAGTTTGAAGCTGAAGTAGGACTTGGCCGCGCCGCTGGCATCGGCCTGGAAGAAGTTGGTGCGCAGGGTGGCTTTGATCAGGTCCAGGTAGCGACGCAGGATGCGGTCTTCGTTGAGCACGGCGACATTGTCCAGCGCAGCCAGGATGGCCTGCTCGAGCTTCTGCTGCTTGTCTTCCAGATCATCGGCAGTGAGCTTGCGCGCCAGGTAGAACCGGGTGCGGAACAGGCGCACCAGTTCCTTGGCGATATCGGCGTGGTTGACCAGGGTGGCGGCGATGTAGCTCAGCGAGAAACCCAGGCGAATCTGCTTGAGATAGCGGGCATAGGCCCGCAGCAGCGCCACGTCACGCCAGGGCATGGCGGCGGTGAGCACCAGGCGGTTGAAGGCGTCGTTCTCGGCATCGCCGCCGACGATATGGATGAAGGCGTCCTGCAGCGTGTCGTTGAGCTGCTGGATGTCGACGTCGAGGCCTTCGGCGTAGGTGAAGGCGAAGTCGTGAATCCAGAACTCGCGGCCATCGGCACGGCGCAGCTTGTAGGGGAACTCACCGAGCACACGCAGGCCGAGGTTCTCCAGAATCGGCAGCACGTCGGATAACGGCAACGGCGTATCGGCGTGATACAGCTTGCAGTGCAGTTGCTGATCGCCCTGCGCCAGTGGCTGATAGAAGCTCATCACCAGCGGCTTGTCGTTGCTCAGGCTGAGCAGGTGCTGCATGTCCACCACCGCCGAGTGCGGGGCGAAACGCTCGCGGTAACCGGCCGGGAAGCCACCGGGGAATTCGGCCAGTACGCTGGTGCCCTGGGCTTCTCCGAGGCTTTCCACCATCAGGCTGGCGTAGTCGTCCTTCCACGAACGGCAGGCCTGGATGACTTCCTTCTCCAGACGCACGGGGTCGATCTGGGTCTTGTTCTTCGGATCGACGCGCAGGATGAACTGCACACGCGCCAGCACCGACTCGGAGAAGAAGGTCCAGAACTCGCAGTCGGTGGCCTGCAGGCGCTCCATCAGCACCTGCTGGATCTTCATCCGGGTCTCGGTGGAGTACACGTCGCGCGGCACGTAGGCCAGGCAGTAGCAGAAGCGGCCGTAGGGATCGCGACGCAGGAACACGCGGATCTTGTTGCGCTCCTGAATCTGCACGATGGAAAGCGCCGTGCTGAACAGGTCGTCCACCGGGGTCTGGAACAGGTCGTCACGCGGCAGCACTTCCAGCACCTGGGCCAGTTCCTTGCCGAGGTGGGCGCTGCTGTCGAAGCCGGAACGCTGTTTGATCACGTCCACCTTGCGGCGAATGTAGGGGATGTTCCATACGCTCTCGGCGTACACCGCCGAGGTGTACAAGCCCATGAAGCGGCATTCCTTGACCACGTTGCCTTTGGCATCGAGCTCGCGGATGGAGACGAAATCCGGGTAGGCCGGACGGTGCACCCGGCTCGGCACCGCAGCCTTGGCGAAGGACAGCAGTTGCGGTTCGCGCAGATAGGCCACCGCCTCCGGCTCGATATGCAGTTCCTCGGCGGACAATCCGGTGCGCAGGCGCTTGGACAGACCCAGCAGGGATTTCTCGTCGTAGACCATAGTGCCGCCGTCGGCGGTCGGCGCGACGGTGAACTCTTCATAGCCGAGGAAGGTGAAATGGTTGTCCAGCAACCAGTTCAGGTACACCTTGATTTCGTCCAGCTCGGCCTTGTCCACCTTGAGCTTGGCGCGATCCAGCCAGGCCAGCAGCTCACGTGCCTTGGCCTTCATAGGCTGGAAGTCGGCGACGCTCATACGCACGTCACCAAATACCTCGTGAATGGCCTTCTCCAGAGTTTTCAGCTCGGCAGCGCTGGAGCAGCGGTCGATCTCCAGAAACATCAGCGCTTCCTGCAGCACGCCCTCACCCTGGGTGCCGCGCGGCAGGATTTCCAGCAACTGACCATTCTGATCACGGCGTACGCTGAATACGCTGTTCTGCAGCGTGTGGATGCTGTAGCCATGGCGGTTCAGTTCCATGCGCACCGAGTCAACCAGGAACGGGATGTCACTATGCAGGATTTCCACCGCGGTGTGGGTGGACTGCCAGCCATGCTTCTCGTAATCGGGGTTGAACGCGCGTACCTGCGGCTTGGCGTGATCGAACTGCTCCAGCATGCGCCAGGCCGACAGGGTGCAGCCGACAAGGTCAGACAGGCGCCGCTGGGTCAACTCTTCAAGGGCGATGATGCCGAAGAACTGTTCGGCGAAAAGGGCTACTTGTGGCAGCGCCCGCTCACTCACGTGTTGTGCCAGGGCCGCTTGCAGTTGGTGCTGGAAGTCGGCTTTGCTGGCCGCCGTAAAGAACGCCATGGTTTTGCTCCATTGGGCTAGTGGCTCGACAGGAGGTCTGGATCGCTGCCGTGAGGTGTTAGTTCAACGTTAGTCCATGAAGCGACAATGACACTTGCGAGTCGCATGCGGACTGGCGTGAAGAGCGCGACCAACGGGTCACACATAACCAGCGAGCTTAACGAGGGATGGCCTGCAACCGCTTGCGGCGCTGCGACATTTTCTTTCAAGGCTGCATCGACACGGTGCATTGCCGATGGAGCCCTGCGCAAGCTGAAGGCCCCCATCCTCAGCAGACCTTCGACGGGAGGCGAATGCGCACTCAAACTTGAGCCGAATGTAAAAGGCCACGTTAGCCATAGACTTTTCTTCAAGTTGTATGACAACTTGCCGACTCCTGAGAATCATCCTGAAGAAGATGGCGAGGCGTTATCGTGAGCTTTTTACTGTCCTGGCAACAAAAATTCCGAGCCCTTATCGCGCTCACCCTGATCAGCCTGATCTTGATGGCGGCCGCTTCTCTGTGGGCCAGCCATAGCGTCAGCAGTGCATTACAGGCAAGGGAACAGGCAGCCGCCTATGCCAGCGCCAGCACTCAGTTGATGAACCACTGGTGGCAACAGAACGCGTTGCGCCAGCAGATCACCCCCGACCTGCAGCAAGCGTTCAATGACGGCCTTGGCGAATTGCAAGATCTTGTCGGACAACTGTTAACACAAGCCCAGGCCCTAGAAGATGACGCCACCTTGCAACACGCCCAGCAGATCCAGGCCGTGCTGCTTGAGGAACTGGCACAACAGCGCCAGTGGCTGAGCCTCAATCTGACCCTGGGGCTGACACCTTTCGAGGGCCAACGCAAAACACTGACGGAAAAAGGCAAGGGGTTGGAGGCGATCAGTTTCGACCTGATCAAACCCTTCATTACCAGTGCCCTGAGCAGCCAGCGTGATTATCTGTCGACATTCGATCCAGCCTTCGCCCAGATTGCTCTGACGGCCATCGGCAAACTGCAGGAGCAGATCGCGGATCTCGAATGGCAAGACACGCCGATCGGCAAGAACGTGCAGGGCTATGCCCAGGCGTTCACTGATATCCACGGCAACATCCAGCGCATCAACGCGACCAATCAGCGCCTGCGCCAACTCGGCGAGCAATTGCAGACGCGCATTGACGAGCAAGCGCAAGCACTGCAGAGCGGCCTGTTATTGCGCCGCACGCAGGAAGCCGAACAGGCGCGCCTGTCGGCACTGTGGATGATGGGGCTGAGCTTCCTTGCCGTTGCTGCCCTGCTCTGCTTCACCCTGCTGCAGGCGTCGCGCACGCTGGTCACCCG
The DNA here is from genome assembly GCF_048068235.1 of Pseudomonas sp. NY15364. Lineage (NCBI taxonomy): Bacteria > Pseudomonadati > Pseudomonadota > Gammaproteobacteria > Pseudomonadales > Pseudomonadaceae > Pseudomonas > Pseudomonas sp. NY15364. The sequence goes on from NZ_JBLUPX010000027.1 coordinate 6,281, forward strand.
CCTGCGCAATGCCACCCAGTTGCTCACTCAGGTCGCTTCCGGCGATCTCACCGGCAAGCTGCCGCTAGGCAGCAACCCGCGTGACGAATTCAACCAGTTGGCCGAATCCGCCAACCGCATGATCCAGGGCATCGGCGGCATCGTTGCCGAGGTGGTGCGCGCCAACGGCGAGCTGAGCCGCCTGCACCATCACCTGGGCGATGCCATGCGCCAATTGGGCGACAACAGCACCCAGGTGGAGATACAGACCGAGCAGGCTGCCTCGGCCTCACATCAGATCAGCGCCACCCTCAACGACATGGCGCAACGCACCGCCGAAGTCGGCACCGCCACCACCAGCGCTTACGATGCCGCGCGCGATGGCGGCAAGGTAATCGCTGCCAGCGTCGACAGCATGAGTCGCCTGGCGCAGCTGATTCAGGACACCCACAGCCAGGTCGATGCTCTCGGCCAAAGCAGCGCAAGGGTCAACGGCATCGTCGATGTGATCAACAGCCTCGCCGACCAGACCAACCTGCTCGCTCTCAACGCGGCCATCGAGGCGGCAAGAGCGGGTGACGCCGGCCGCGGCTTCTCGGTGGTGGCCGATGAGGTGCGCTCGCTGGCGCAGAAGACGGTCTCGGCAACCACCGACATCAGCGCCATCGTCGGCGAGTTCCAGCAGCAGACCCGTCACATGCACCAGTTGATGAGCAATGGCCTGAACCTGGCCGCCGACAGCGAGCGACATGCCGCTCAGGTAGCCGACGCCATTAGCTCCATCACCTCGGCGATGGAGCGCCTGACCGGCGAGATGAACCAGGTCGTGGTGGCCATCGAGGAAGTGTCCACCACCACCGAAGACATCGCCGACAAGATGGAAACCATCAACGTGCATACCGGGCAAAGCAAGGACCTGCGCCATACCCTGGGCGGCCATACCGAGGGGCTGTCGTCTCAGGTCGATGCATTGGGACGCAGCGCCAGTCAGTTCCGACTGGCCTGAGCCCCATCGACTTTTCCTATATAGGGTGCACGTTTTAATTAGTTGGACGCCTCAGGCAGGTCGTTGAAAAATGACCGCCATGGATGACGGCTACGGCCGTCGCAAGCCGTGCCAGCACCGGCCTATCGCTGCCTGTCTGAGGAGCTCCCGCGTGAACGATCTGCTTCTGAACTGTGACATCGGCGAAAGCTTCGGCGCCTGGACCATGGGCCTGGACGCCGAGGTCATGCCCTACATCGACTGCGCCAACATCGCCTGCGGCTTCCACGCTTCCGACCCCAGCGTAATGCGCAAGACCGTGGCCCTGGCCGTGGCTCACGGCGTACGCATCGGCGCGCACACCGCCTACCAGGATCTGGTCGGCTTCGGCCGCCGCTCGATGGACTGCACCCCGCAGGAAGTCGAAGACCTGATGCTCTACCAGATCGGTGCCCTCGAAGGCCTCTGCCGCAGCCAGGGTGCCCGCGTCAGCTACGTCAAGCCGCACGGCGCGCTGTACCAGGACATGATGCGCAAACCCGCCACCCTGCGCGCGGTGATGAGCGCCGTGGCCAAGTACGACCGCCAGTTGCCACTGATGCTGATGAGCACCCGCGACAACAGCGCGGCGCAGGCCCTCGGCGATGAATTCGGCCTTACCCTGTGGTTCGAGGCCTTCGCCGACCGCGCCTACGATGCCGCCGGTTTCCTGGTCAGCCGCAGCCTGCCGGGCGCTGTGCATCACGACAGCGAAATCATCGTCAATCAGGCCATGACCCTGGCGCGTGGCGAGGCGCTGCAGGCCAGCGACGGCAGCGCATTGCAACTGAACGCGCAGACCCTGTGCGTGCATGGCGACAACGCCAGCTCGGTGGCTGCCGTGCAACGTATCCGGCAGGCCTTCGACGGCCTGGCACAGGCATGAAGGCGCCCAACGTCCGGCTGGAAGTCGCCGGCATCGACAGCCTGATCCTGCGCCTGTTCGACTTTATCGATGAAGCCAACATGCCGTGGATGCTGGCAGCGCGCATGCGCCTTCAGGAAGTGTTCGGCGGCGCGCTGATCGACCTGGTGCCCTCCTACACCACCCTGTTGTTGCACTACGACCTGTGCCAACTCGACAGCAAGCAGGCGCGGGCAAAGGTCGCAGAAGCGCTCGATGGCTTGCAACCGGCCGACCTGCAGGGCGGCCGCGAACACCAGTTGCCCACCTGGTACGACCGCAGCGTCGGCCCGGAGCTGCAACTGCTGGCACGCCGTAGCGGGCTCAGCGAGGCCGAAGTGATTAGCCGTCATAGCGGCCATGCCTATCAGGTGTTCGCCCTGGGCTTCGCCCCCGGTTTCGCCTTCATGGGGCTGGTCGAGGAAACCCTCGCTGCGCCACGCCTGAGCACACCGCGCAAGCGCATCGCCGCCGGTAGCGTCGGTATCGCCGAGCGGCAGACAGCCGCCTACCCAGTGGTTTCGCCCGGAGGCTGGAACCTGATCGGACGCACGCCAAGTCGTCTGTTCGGCAGCGATATCGAAGGCTATAGCCTGCTGCAACCCGGTGATCGCGTGCGCTTCGTAGCCATCGACCGCGCCGAGTTCATCCGTCTGGGCGGCGACGACAGTCCGCTGGAGGCCAGCCAATGAGCTCTCTTGATGGCGGCTTGCGTGCATTGCGCAGCAGCCCTTTCGTTCAGTTGCAAGATGGTGGACGTTTCGGCGTACGCCACCTTGGTGTGACCCAGTGCGGGGCCCTGGACTGGATCGCCCATCGCTGGGCCAACTGGTTGCTGGGCAATCCGCTGACTGCCGCCGTGGTGGAGATCACTCTGGGCAATGCCGAGTTCGAATGCAGCCGCGACGCCACCCTGGCGCTAACCGGTGCCGACCTCGGTGCACGGCTGGACGACCAGCCGCTAACACCGTGGCGCAACTTCGCAGTCCGCGAAGGCCAGCGCCTGAGCTTCGCCCAGCCGCGCCAGGCCGCGCGTGCCTACCTGGCTGCGCCGGGTGGATTCCAGGCGCCAGTGGTGCTCGGCAGCTGCGCCAGCATGCTGCGTGAAGGCCTGGGAGGTCTGCACGGCGATGGCCGTGCCATTGCTGTCGGCGACTCGCTGGGCTGGACCGCTGCCACGGGCGCAACGCGGCAGATGCCCGCCGAATTCATTCCCGAATATCAGGCTGCGCCTCGCCTGCAACTGGTACTGGGCGCGCAAATTGGCGACTTTCGCGGGCAGAGCCTGTTCGACGCCTTCAACAGTGAATGGCTGATCGACCAACGCGCCGACCGCATGGGCATTCGCCTGAACGGTCCGCAACTGCAATGCCAGCGGGGCTCAATGATCTCCGAAGGTATCCCCCTGGGCGCCGTACAGGTGCCGCCGGACGGCCAGCCGATCATCCTGCTCAATGATCGTCAGACCATCGGTGGCTACCCGCGCCTGGGTGCGCTGACGCCACAGGCCGTGGCTCGGCTGGCGCAATGCCTGCCAGGGCAGACCGTACACCTTGTCCCCACCACGCAGGACAGCGCCCTGCTAACCCAGCGTCAACTCCTCGCGCAGTGGCAATAGCGACGCGTAGCAATGGCCCACCTGCGGCAATGGCGGGTCATTGCGGCGCTGGCGATCAGCCTCTCATTTCTGTTGCCAGACTGTTCATGAACAGCGCCGCAGATAGCGGCTGAAGCCGCAAATGCATTAAAGTCGGCGGTCTGCACGCGCGGCAATCAAAGCCCCGCCCATCCGCCAGAAGAGCCCTACGATGGAACACCGTGAAGCGCTGGTCGCGTTACGCCAATTTCTCTCCACTCAGATCCTCGGCCAGGAAAAGCTCATCGAGCGTTTGCTGATCGCCCTGCTCGCTGATGGCCATCTGCTGGTCGAAGGCGCCCCTGGTCTGGCCAAGACCAAGGCGATCAAGGAGCTGGCCGAAGGCATCGAGGGCGAGTTCCATCGCATCCAGTTCACCCCGGATCTGCTGCCAGCAGACATCACCGGCACCGAGATCTACCGCCCGGAAACTGGCAGCTTCGTGTTCCAGCAGGGGCCGATCTTCCACAACCTGGTGCTGGCCGACGAGATCAACCGCGCCCCGGCCAAGGTGCAGTCGGCGCTGCTCGAAGCCATGGCCGAGCGCCAGGTCTCGGTCGGACGCTCGACCTACGACCTGTCGCCGCTTTTTCTGGTCATGGCCACGCAGAACCCCATCGAGCAGGAAGGCACCTACCCGCTGCCCGAAGCGCAGCTCGACCGCTTCCTTATACACGTGAAGATCGGTTTTCCCGACGCGGCCGTGGAGCGCAAGATCCTCGCCCAGGCCCGCGGCGATGCGCTCAATGGTGAGGCCAAGCCCGAGCATCGGGTCAGCCAGCAGGCGGTGTTCGCCGCACGCAAGGAGATTCTCGGCCTGTACATGGCCGATGCCGTGGAGGAGTACCTGGTGCAACTGGTGATGGCCAGCCGCACCCCGGCCAAGTTCGATGCCGAGCTGGCCGACTGGATCGCCTATGGCGCCAGCCCGCGCGGTTCCATCGCTCTCGACCGCTGCGCGCGCGCGCATGCCTGGCTGGCCGGGCGCGACTTCGTCAGCCCGGAAGATATCCAGGCGGTGCTGTTCGACGTGCTGCGCCACCGCATCATCCTGTCCTTCGAGGCCGAAGCCTCGGGCGTCGATCAGGACCGCGTGATCCAGCGCATCCTCGACGTGGTGGCGGTGGCCTGATGCAACCGCGCGACCTGCGCTCGCCCTGCGTAGCCCGGATACAATCCTGGACTGCTTGCGCTGCCTCCCCGGATTGCATCCGGGCTACGGGCTGAAGCCCATGCAAACCCCGGCCGGCAACCCCGGCATCCATATCGCCCTCGGCGAGCTCATCGACATGCGCCACAAGGTGCATGAAGTGCCGCTGTTCTCCACCCCGGCCCGCCGTAGCCCGCTGATCGGCCTGCATCACTCCAAGCTGCGCGGCCGTGGTGTGGACTTCGACCAGGTGCGCGTCTACCAGCCGGGCGACGATGTGCGCACCATCGACTGGCGCGTCACCGCACGTACCCAGGAGCCGCACACCAAGCTGTTCCACGAAGAGCGCGAGCGTCCCATCTTCATCATCAGCGAGCAGAGCCAACGCCTGTTCTTCGGTTCCGGCCAATGCTTCAAGTCGGTGCTGGCCGCTCGCGCGGCTGCGCTGATCGGCTGGGCCGCGCTGGGTCACAACGATCGCATCGGCGGCCTGGTGTTCGCCGACAACGAGCATCACGAGGTCAAGCCACGGCGCAGCAAGCAGAGCCTGCTGCAACTGCTCAACCTGCTGGCCCGCGCCAACCAGGCGCTCGGTCCGGAAAGCCAGGCCAACACCAGCCGCGACAATTTTGGCCTGGCCCTGCGTCGCGCCCGCGAGGTGCTGCGCCCGGGCAGCCTGGTAATCGTGCTCTGCGATGAACGCGCCCTCAGCGACAACGCCGAACAGCAACTCACCTTGCTCGCACGCCACACGGACCTGTTGCTGCTGCCGCTGTCCGATCCGCTCGACCACGCCTTGCCGGCCGCCGGCCTGCTGCGCTTCACCCAGAACGGTGCGCAGCTGGAGCTCGACAGCCACAACGGCGACCTGCGCCAGGCTTATCGCACCCAGGCCCAGGCCCGTGAGGCACGCTGGCAGCGCCTGGCACAGAAACTGGGCGTGCCGTTGCTGCCGCTGAGCACACAGTTCGAACTGGTCGAGCAATTGCAGGAGCAGCTCAGCAGCCTGCACGCGAGAAAATCCCTATGAACCCCATCGACCAGTTGCAGCCGCTGATCGATCCAGCGCCCGTGCCCTGGTGGCCACCGGCACCCGGCTGGTGGTTGCTGGCTGTGCTCTTGCCACTGCTGGGTTGGAGCCTGTGGCGCTTGCTGCGCAATTGGCGACGCCGTCCGCCAAAGGTGGCCACACAGCAAACACTCGACCCACTGCGCCAGGCTGCGCTCGACGAGCTGTCGCGCCTGAGCAAGCCCTTCGACGGCGCCCCAGCCGGCCCCTGGCTGCAGCAGCTCAACGCCCTGCTCAAGCGCCTGTGCCGCGAACGCTATCCCGAGAGTGCCAGCCACACCCTGAGCAGCCGCGCCTGGCTGGCGTTTCTCGATAACCGCTGTCCGGCGGCGGGTCTGACCCGCTGGATGATACTCGTCGACGGTAGCTACAGACCGCAGTGCACGTTGAGCGACAAGGCCATAGTGGAGCTCGATCAGGCCATCGCCACCTGGATTCGCAAGCATGTTTGAGTTCGCCTGGCCCTGGGTCTTTCTGCTCGCGCCGCTGCCCTGGCTGCTGCGTCTGCTGCTGCCGCCGGCCGACAGCGGTGATGCGGCGCTGCGCGTCGGCTTTCTCGACGAGTTGCAGGCCCTGAGCGCGCGTCGCGCCCGTGCTGCCCTGCCCAGCTGGCGCCAGCAAGCGCCGCTGGTGCTGCTCTGGTGCCTGTTATTGTGCGCTGCCGCCCGGCCACAGTGGGTAGGAGAACCTCTGCCGCTGCCGGCCAGCGGCCGCGATTTGCTGCTCGCCGTGGACGTCTCCGGTTCCATGGATTACGCCGACATGCAGTGGGATGACGAGCCGATCAGCCGCCTGGAGCTGGTCAAGCGCCTGCTCGGCGATTTCATCGAAGGTCGCCGTGGCGATCGCGTTGGCCTGATCCTGTTCGGCAGCCAGGCCTATCTGCAGGCGCCGTTGACCTTCGACCGCCACACCGTACGCACCTGGCTGGACGAGGCGCTGATCGGTATCGCCGGTAAGAACACCGCCATCGGCGACGCCATCGGCCTGGCGGTCAAACGCCTGCGCCAGCGCCCGGCGCAAAGTCGCGTGCTGGTGCTGATCACCGACGGCGCCAACAACGGCGGCGAAATCGATCCGATGGTGGCTGCACAACTGGCCGCCGATGAAGGTGTGCGTATCTATGCCATCGGCATCGGCGCAGACCCACAGCAAAGCGGTGCATTCGGCAGCTTCGGCTTCAGCGCGTTGGATCTGGACGAAACCAGCCTGCGCGCGATCACTGACGTCACGGGCGGTGAGTATTTCCGCGCACGCAATCAGGCCGAGCTGACCCAGATCGAACAGACCCTCGACCGCCTCGAGCCCGTCGCCCAGCAACCCACCCTCGCCCGCCCGGCCCAGGCCCTCTATGCCTGGCCACTGGCGCTGGCGCTGTTGGGCTCGCTGCTGTTGGTCAGCCAGGTGCTCTGGCCTGACCTGCTACAGCGATTCAGGAGGCGTACATGAGCATGCTCTGGCCGGAATGGCTGCGCCCATTGTGGCTGCTGGCCGCGCCCTTGCTGGCCTGGTTACTCTGGCGCCTGTGGCATCGCGAGCGCCAGAGCGGGCGCTGGCAACTGTTGCTGCCCCCTGTATTCCATCAGGCGCTGCTCAAGGGCGGCAGCGGCCGCTCCAGCAAGCTGCCCTGGCTGGCACTCGGCCTGGCCTGGCTGCTCGCCGTACTGGCGCTACTCGGCCCCAGTTGGCAGCGCGTCGAGCAGAGTAACCAGAAGCCTGCCGACCCACTATTAATCCTGCTCGAACTGACGCCGCAGATGCTCGCAACCGACGGCCGCCCCAATCGCCTGGAGCAGGCTCGGCGCAAGCTACTCGACCTGCTCGAAGCCCGTCGCGACGCGCAGACGGCGATCATCGTTTACGCCGGCAGCGCACACAGTCTGGTGCCGCTGTCCGATGACCTGGCCACCAGCCGCAACCTGCTGGAAGCGCTTAAACCGTCGCTGATGCCGGAGCCGGGCCGACGCGCCGATCTGGCCGTCGCGCGCGCGCTACAACTGCTCGACCAGGCGCAACTGGGCCAGGGTCGCCTGCTACTGATCACCAGCGCCCTCGATGATGAGGAACGCAGCGGCATCCAGCAGGCACTGGAGAAACGCTCGGTACCGCTGCTGGTGCTTGGCGTGGGTAGTCGCGAAGGCGCGCCAGTGGTGCAAGAGGACGGTAGCTTTCTCAAGGACTCGCGCGGCGCCATCCTGATCCCACGTCTGGATGCACGCGGCCTGCGGGAAACCGCCGAGGCCCATGGCGGCCGCTATGCGCCGATCCGCCTGGACGACGATGACCTGCGCCGCCTTGGCCTGCTCGATGGCCCACAGGCCATGCGCGCGGCAGGTGAGCCGACCTTGCTCGACAGCCATATCGACCAGGGCTACTGGCTGCTGCTGCCACTGCTATTGCTGGCCGCCTGTGCCGGGCGCCGCGGCTGGCTGTTCTGCCTGCCACTGCTGCTGATGCTGCCGCCACAAAACAGCCAGGCCTTCGAATTCGACGACCTCTGGCTGCGCCGCGATCAGCAGGGCCAGCGCCTGCTGGAAGCACAACGCCCTGACGAGGCCGCCCAGCGCTTCGTCGATCCGCAGTGGCAAGGCAAGGCTCTCTATGAGGCCGAGGATTACTCTGCCGCCGCAGAGCGTTTCGCCAAGGGCGACAGCGCCATCGATCACTACAATCGCGGTAACGCCCTGGCCAAGGCCGGTGAACTGGAAGCGGCGCTGGATGCATATGAGCAGGCCCTGGAACGCCAGCCGGAGCTGGCGGCCGCGCAGCACAACAAGGCCCTGGTGGAAGAAGCGCTGCGCCAGCGCGAGAATCAGCAGCAATCCGACGAGGGTGACTCGGCCGAGCAGCAGGCACCCGACGACGATCAGGCCGAGCCGAAGGAATCCACGGCCGGCCAGCCCGCCGACAGCACCGCTGCACAGCCTACCCAGCCGAGCAGTAGCGGTGAGAACAGCGAAAGCAACGCAGTACAGGGCAGCGCGAATGGCGCCGTGGAAGACAGCCAACCCGACAGCCACACCGACAGTGCCTCCCCAGACGATGCCGAGCCCGTTGAGCAACCCCGCACGGAAGCCGACCTGGGCACCGCGGCAGAACGTCGGCAAGCGCTGGAACAATGGCTGCGGCAGATCCCGGACGACCCGGCGGAGCTGCTGCGGCGCAAATTCTGGTATGAACAGCAACAGCGTCAGGACTCGAACCGATGAAGCGTCTGGTCTTCCTGCTTCTTCTAGTGCTCGCGGGGCAGGCCCATGCCGAAGCCTTTTTCGCCAGCGTCGACCGCACTCGCCTGAGCGAAGGCGAAACCGTGGTACTGACGCTGGAGTCGACTGACCCGACCCGCTTTGGTCGGCCCGACTTGAGCCCGCTGGAGAAAGACTTCGAGGTACTTGGCAGCCGTCAGGTTAACCGTCTGAGCAGCATCGGCGATGCACCGCGCGCCAGCACTCGCTGGATCCTCACCCTGCAGCCGCGCCGCAACGGCGAGGTGACAATCCCGGCAATCCGCCTGGAAGACGCCGAAACCCTGCCGATCACGCTGAATGTCGAGTCAGCCGTCAGCGCTGGCGATGGCGATGGCGAACAACTGGCACCGGTATTCATCGATGCCAGCCTCGATCAGGATAACGTCTACGTCCAGGCCCAGGCGGTGCTGACCCTGCGCATCTACCACTCGGTGTCCATGTACGACGACAGCAGCCTGACGCCGCTGCGGCTGCCCGATGCCCGCGTCGAACAACTGGGCGAACCGCGCACTTACGAAAAGAGCATCGGCGGCGTGCTGCACGGCGTGATCGAACTGCAGTACGCCATCTACCCGCAACGCAGCGGCGAGCTGGTGATTCCCGGACAGACCTTCAGCGCCACCCTGGTCGACCGCTCGCGCAGTACCGACTTCCTGCCATTCGGGCCACGCACCGGCAAGGTCTCACGGGTCAAGTCCCCCGACATTCCGTTGCAGGTCAAACCCAAGCCGGCCGACTACCCGGCCGATGCGCCCTGGCTGCCGGCGCGTGCGCTGGGCCTGGCGGAAACCTGGAACCCGCAACCGGAGCAGAGCCAGGTCGGCGACTCCCTGACCCGCCGCCTGATTCTCAAGGTCGACGGACTTTCCAGCGCCCAGTTGCCGCCATTGCCGGCGACCCAGGTCGACGGCCTGCGTCGCTACCCGGATCAGCCGCAGATGAACGACCAGAAGAGCGAAACCGGCATCATCGGCACCCGCGAGGAACGCGAGGCGCTGGTGCCTAATCGCAGCGGCAGTTTCGACCTGCCGCCTCTGGAAGTGCTGTGGTGGAACACCCAGACCGACACACTGGAGCGCACCACCCTCTCCGCCCGCACGTTGCAGGTCGCGGCAAACCCGCAACTGCAGAACGATGAACAACCCAATACACCGATGGTGACGACCCAGGTGATCGAGGGGCCGGACCTGTGGCCCTGGCAGTTGGCCTGCGCGCTCTTGAGCGTAACCACGCTGCTCGGCTTTGGCTTGTGGTGGCATGCCCGCCGGCAACCGGCGATCCAGCGCACGGCACAGAGCGGCCCCAGCCCGCGTACGCTACTCGACGACATCAAGCGGGCCTGCCAGGCCGGCGATGCCCAGGCCACGCGTCATGCACTCGACGCCTGGGCCCGTCAGCAACCGGAAACCCTCGCCGATATGGCCGCACGCTACGTACCGCTGTCGGACGCCCTGGACGGGCTCAACGGTGCGCTGTACAGCGAAGTTGGCCAACAGTGGCAAGGCGAGGAGCTGTGGAAAGCGATTCGCAACTTGCCCGCCACACAGGAGCCAAGCGCAGCGCCGCAGGAAAGCAACGCGCTACCGCCGCTGTATCCACGCTAGCGCTGCTCTCGCGGGCATCGAAGCGAACCCCCACGCAGCACGGTCGGATCACGGCGACAACGCCACTTGTCAGGCGCCTACGGATTGCAATGGCCCCACAGAACTGTAGGAGCCGGCTTGCCGGCGATACACCCTATAGCAGCGATGATCGCCAGCAAGCTGGCGCCTACAAAGCGCACCGCGGAAACATACCGATAGCCCATAAAAAAACCGCGGCCCAAAGGCCGCGGTTTTCGTTCTACGCGATAGGCATCAAGCCTTGGCGCGCATTTTCTCGGTGTTGATCAGGAAACGAGCCAGAGCCGGCAGCAGCCAGATCGCACCGATCATGTTCCACAGGAACATGAAGGTCAGCATCAAGCCCATGTCTGCCTGGAACTTGATCGCCGAGAAGATCCAGGTCGCCACACCGATGGCCAGGCAGACACCGGTGAACAGTACCGCCTTACCCGTGGACTTCAGCGTCTCGTAGTAGGCTTCCTGCAGCGGCATGCCCTGACGCAGGTAGGTCTCCAGACGGCTGTAGATGTAGATGCCATAGTCGACACCGATACCCACACCCAATGCGATCACCGGCAGCGTGGCGACCTTCACACCGATACCCATGAAGGCCATCAGCGCGTTACCCAGCACCGAGGTCAACACCAGTGGCAGGATCACGCAGAGGGTCGCTGCCAGCGAGCGGAAGGTCAGCAGACACATGATGCTCACCGCCGCGTAGACGGCGATCAGCATGGTGGTCTCGGACTCGGCGATTACCTCGTTGGTCGCGGCTTCGATACCGGCGTTACCGGCAGCCAGTACCACCTGAAGGTCGTCAGTGGTGTGCTGCGCAGAGAACTCTTCAGCCGCAGCCACGGCGCGCGACAGGGTCTCGGCCTTGTGGTCCTCGAGGAACACCAGCACCGGCGCCACCGAGCAGTCGGCGTTGTACAGGCCTTCGGCACGGGCAATGGAGTTGTTCAGTACGTCCTGGTTACGCGACAGGGTTTCCCATTTCAGGTTGCCCTCGTTCATGCCCTTGATCACCTGTTTGGACACGGTGACCATGGAGATGGCCGACTGCACGCCCTCGGTGTTCTCCATCTTCCACATCAGCTCGTCCATGGCGGCCAGGCTGTCATAGGTAGAGCAGCCTTCGGGGCCGGTCTTGATCATGACTACCAGTACGTCGGAACTGGTCGAGTAGTTGCGGATGACGAAGTCGTTGTCCAGGTTGTAGCGCGAGTCCGGATGCAGTTCCGGCGCGCCCTGATCGAGGTCGCCGATCTTCAGGTTCTGCCCGTACCAGACACCACCAGCCAGCGCCACCACGGCAACGACAACGGAGATCGGTGCCACCATCGGATGGGCGAAGTTGGAAATGGCGCGCCAGACCGGATGATCCTTGGCAGCCTCCTCGCGGCTCTTCTTCACCGCACGGTTGCCGATACCGATATAGGAAATCACGACCGGCAGCAGGATCAGGTTGGTGAGGATGATCACCGCCACACCCATCGATGCTCCGATGGCCAGTTCGCGGATCACGCCGATATCGATCAGCAGCAGGGTAACGAAGCCAACTGCGTCGGACAGCAGCGCCACCAGCCCCGGGATGAACAGTTGGCGGAATGCCATGCGCGCGGCGGAGAGTGCATCGGTCGCCTCACCCGATGCCATGGCGATGCCGTTGATCTTCTGCACGCCATGAGAGATGCCGATGGCAAATACCAGGAATGGCACCAGCATCGAGTAGGGATCGAGACCGAAGCCCAGGGTGTGCAGCAAGCCCAGCTGCCAGATCACCGCGACCAGCGTGGTGATCAGCACCGCCAAGGTGCTCTTGACGCAGTGGGTGAACCACAGCAGCAGCACGAAGGTGATGCCGATGGCCACGGCAAAGAACAGCGCCACACCGATCAGGCCATCGATGAGATCACCGACCTTCTTGGCGAAGCCGATGATATGCACCTTGACGTTGGGATTCTGCGCCTCGTACTTCTGGCGAATCTTGTCTTCAAGCTCGTGAGAGAACTTCTGGTAGTCCAGCTTGATCAGCTTGCTCTGATCATTCGGGTCCGGGTAGGACTCGAGCAGCGGAATATCGACGATGCTGGACTTGAAGTTGTTCGCCACCAGGCGACCGATCTGACCGGACTTGAGAATGTTGCTACGCAGATCCTCAAGGCTATCTGCAGAACCGTCGTAGGTCTGCGGGATCACTTCGCCGCCAGCAAAGCCCTCTTCGGTCACTTCGGTCCAGCGCACGCTCGGACTCCACAGCGACTTCAGACCGGAGCGGTCGACGCCAGGAATGTAGAACGCCTCGTCATTGATCTGCCGCAGCGTTTCCATGTATTCCTTGCTGAAGATGTCACCATCGGTGGCTTCCACCGAGATGCGCACCGTGTTACCCAGGTTGGCCAGGTCATTACGGTGTTCGAGCATCTTCTGAATATAGGGGTGCCCCAGCGGAATCATCTTCTCGAAGCTGGTCTGCGGGCGTACCTGGGCAGCCTGATAGAACAGGAAGATGCTGATCAGCAGGCAGATCAGGATCACCGCCGGGCGATTGTTGAAAATCAGCCGCTCGAGGAAGGAAGCAGGCTGTTGTTGGTGCTTGGTCATGCAAAGGCTCCCGGCTTGTTATTGTTGGCCCAGATCGGCGCCAGTCGAGGCGGCGAGGTGAACGCCGCCCTGCCCCACCAGGATCAGGTTGCCGTTATCCAGTGCAGCTACCCCGGCCAGCGAAAGGCGGTCGGGACGGTTGATGAGACTGAACGTCTGACCGTGATCCTTGCTGCGCAACACGGTGCCACCGTGCCCTACCACAGCGACGTTGCCATCATTGAGCAGCGCGCCATCGGCCAGACCGAACTCCAGCGGACCATTGTTCGGCGTATTGAGTTTGACCTGCTGCCAGCTATCACCGAAGTCGGTGGAACGGAACAGGTGGCCGCGCAGGCCGTAGGCCAGCAAGGTGGCCGACTGGTCGGTGCCGAGCACGCCGAACAGCGAACCCTCGTAGGGCAGATCCTCGATGCGTTCCCAGGTCTGGCCCCAGTCAGCGGAGCGGAACATCTGGCCCAGCTCACCGACGATAAACAGGCCCGAGTCCTTCACAGCGGCAATGGCATTGAGGTGATAGGCGTCTTCGTTGTCGAGACGATCGCTGACGTCTTCCCAGCTCTGGCCACCATCGGTGGTTTCCAGCAGCGCGCCATAAGCGCCCACGGCGTAGCCGGTCTCAAGATCCTTGAACCAGATATCCAGCAGCGGCGCCTCGCGTTCGAGGTCTTCGTACTGCTTGGTCCAGGTCAGGCCACCATCGGTGGTCGCGAGAATCTGCGCATCATGACCGACCACCCAACCATGCTGGGCATCGACGAAAAACAGGGAGGTCAGCATCTGGCGAGTCGGCACCTTGGCCTGCTGCCAGCTTTGCCCCTGGTCGTTGGAATAGAGAATGTGGCCACGGTCGCCAACGGCAACCAGGCGCTCGCCGGTGTTGACCACATCGAGCAACAGGCTGTGCACGGCCTTGGGCGACTCGATGGCGTAGCCGGCATCAGCCGCAGCCGAAGTCTCGGCCTGCAAGGGTGCGGCAGCGAAAGCCAGAATGGAAAGCACACTGCACAGCGAGAGCGCTTTAGCCAGCGGCGAATGGACACGGAGCGCCGATTTGCGCGCCAGGATGGGCGCCAGACCGGACTGGGTGCGCCGCATGACGGGCTCACTCATATACCTTCCCCCTTTCTTGTTATAGGCGGTACTGCTGATTAGCAGGCCGCTCATCCTAGCGAGCTTCGGAAAGCCCTGACAATTGGCGCGACGTTATGTTTTGTTAAGGCAAAAACCGCGTGATAGAAGCCTATCCATCAAGCTGATACGAAAAGGCCGCTACTACTGTAGCGGCCTTCGCGTGAGACTACACGACTATTATCGCGTACCGCGGCGACGCAGGGCTGCTGGCTTGAAGTAGCCGTCGTCCGGAGTGGCCTGGGTGAAGTCGATGGTATTGCTCTCTTCGTTGTCCAGGTTCTGCACGTGATAACGACGCGCCTGCAGATCATGGAACACATCGAGCGCGGACCAGGTGGTCGGCAGGTCGTAGTAGTTCTTCAGGTAGGCGATGGATACGCGCCACAGCTCGCCACGACCGTCGTACTGATCCACCACCGCAGCCTGCCAGCTGTCCTCGTCGAGGAACAGGGTACGCTTGGAGTAGATGTGGCGGGCGCCGGACTTCAGCGTGCCCTCGACCACCCATACGCGGTGCAGCTCGTTACGGGTCAGCGCCGGGTTGAGGTGACCAACCTGCAGCAGATCCTTGTACTTAACCTCGGGGCTGGTGACCTTGTAGTTGTTGTACGGGATGTAGATTTCCTTCTTGCCCACCAGTTTCCAGTCATATCGATCCGGGGCACCGTTGAACATGTCGGTGTCGTCGGCGGTACGCAGACCGTCAGCAGCGGCGATCGGGGTGTCGTAGGCCAGGTTCGGCGCACGACGCACGCGGCGCTGACCGGCGTTGTAACCCCAGGCCTGACGGGGTTCCTTGACCTGATCCAGAGTCTCGTGAACCAGTACCGCACCACCGGCCAGACGCGCCGGGCTGGTGGTGAAGGACAGGTAGTAGAACATGATGTTGTTCAGGTCGGCGAAGGAGCCGTTCTGCAGGTAGTACTTGAACAGCGCTTCCTGCTGGGAAGTGACCAGCGAGTAGGCGCCATTGCGCTGCACCGCCACTTCCGAAGCGCGACGCACAATGTAGGTACCACGGTAGCGGGCGATGTGGTTCCACAACGCCTCGACACCGTTCTGCGGGATCGGGAACGGGATGCCGCCGTAGGCATCGGAGAAGCCGTTGCCGCCATCGACCAGCTTGGCGCTGGTGGCG
Source organism: Pseudomonas sp. NY15364 (assembly GCF_048068235.1). Lineage (NCBI taxonomy): Bacteria > Pseudomonadati > Pseudomonadota > Gammaproteobacteria > Pseudomonadales > Pseudomonadaceae > Pseudomonas > Pseudomonas sp. NY15364. The sequence goes on from NZ_JBLUPX010000027.1 coordinate 21,774, forward strand.
TTCTTGGCGGTGTTGTCATAGACCCACTGCGGCGCGGAGCCGGAGCGGCGGGTCTGGTAGACCGGCATCTGGTAGGTTTCCGGATAAGCCTTGAACATGGCGATCTGACCGGGAGTCAGGTTGGCCTCGTACTGGCTAAGGTTGGCCGCGGTGATGGTGAACAGCGGCTTGTCGTCCGGGAACGGATTAACGTGGTGCTGGCCAGAGCGAGTGTAGCCAGCCGGCGCCTGAGTGATGCCACCGGTCCAGGCCGGAATGGTGCCGGCGGCGTTGCCGGCTTTTTCGGCGCCGAAGGGGGTCAGGGTATCGCCAAGTTTTGCGGCTTCCTGCGGGGAAACGGCAGCCAGCGCTGAGCCGGCGGAAAACGCCAGTGCAACGGCTACGGCCATCAGCCTGTGCTTGTTCAGCATGGGTAATTCTCCGTGAAGAGTATTGCCGAGCGCCCGAGAGCGCCCGACCTATTTCTGTTTATAGGTATTAGAAGGAGTACTTGACGTTCAGACCGATGTTGTCGCGGTCACGCGCACCGTTGTTCTGGCCTGCGCCATAGAACTCGGTGTACTGGAGCTCGGCTTCCAGGCTGTTCAGGTAGCTGGCGCGCATACCGACGGTGTACGCCTTACGACCTTCAATGAAGTTGCCGGTCTGGTGCGAGTTACCTTCGAAATCGTGCTTGAACACCGCGAATGGCGACAGGCTCACGCCAGCGTAAACGTCGTTCCAGGTACCGGAGAGCACCAAGGTGTAGCCGTAGGCGTTCTTGTTGATCTGATCGTCGCGATCGTAGCCGGAGATGTAGGATCCATTTGCACGACCTGAGTAGTAACGCACGTTCCCCTGGAAGTCCGTGTATTTCAGACTGCTGCCGCGAATATGCTCAGAGCCGAGCTCAGCCACACCAAAAAGAGAATCAAAGCCCAGAGACGGGCCGAAGTTGTATATGGTGCCAATGGAAGTGTTGAAGGCCTCAACGCGCTCGTAGTTGCTCAAGCGGCGATTATCAAGACTCACCGTCTGGCCTCCAACCTGTACCTGTTGACCCAGAGCGATCTGCGGCGCTTGCTGGAGCACTTGCCCCAACAGGTCGTTGGTAGTTGCAATACCAATCGGAAGATTCGGGCGGTAAGAGAATTCACCAAACACCGAGGCATTACCCACAGTGGTGTTGAAGCTCAAACCCATCATACGGACATCTTCAGCATATTGGCGACTAGCCTGGATCTGATCGGCCAGATCAACTGAAACCAGACCACCAGCAATTTGCTGTGCAATAGCCGCAACAGCGGCAGGGTTACCTGCCACACCTGCGGCAGCTGCGGCCTGCAGAGCCGCGCCCTGAACAGGAGCACTACCGACGAGAGCACCAAATTGTCCTGCCGTCATACCGCCATAGGCATCATCGAGCTGCGCATAAATCGACGGCTCCTTGGCGTGGTAGTTCACGAAGTAGAAGCCGAACTCCGTTGAGTTCAACTCTTCTGCAATATAGCGAAACGCAACGCCGAACTGGCCATCGTTCTTGGCATTCAGGTCATTCTTGATAGATGCAACTTTGAAAGCGTCAGACGTGGCAAATGAACTCCCATTCAGCCCATAAGCAGGGTTCAATACGGAGGCTTGATAAAGCGAAAGACCACCGAGCAGCGGGTTCGGTGTCAGGGCCCCAGCTAGCGCACCACTTTCGTTATAAGCGGTATGACCGCCGTCAGCAAACAAGTCGGTCTCAGAGAAATAGGTACCGACCGGATCGATAGCACTCTCTTTCCAGTTGAACTGATAGAAGGTCTCCATCGAAAGGTTATCGGTCAAACCGATGTTGAAACTAAGCGCCTCGACCGGAACCAGCACTTCCTTCACTTCCGAGCCTGGCAAACGGAACTTGGCAGCATCGACCGGGTTGGTGGTGTTCACACCACCGCGATAGAACAGACCCTCGCCCCAGTTGAATACCTGCTTACCGAAACGACCAGAGACAGGCATGTTGGCCACGTCCCAGTTGCCATAGACGTAGGCGTCAAGAATCTGCGCGTCACGACCAGCCTTGTGGCGGGTTTCACGTGTGAAGGTGTTATCGCGCGGATAGCTTTGGCTCGGCTGAGCCGGAGTGTTGGCATCGTAGTAATCGTTGCGCTTGTCCATGATCTGGGTGTCATAGAAAGCGGTGCCACGGATGAACACACCGTAGTTCTGATAGGACGCTTCCAGGTCACTGGTGATCTTGAACACTTCAGAAACCAGGCCGGTATCGAAATTACGGTTGCCGTCGTTGCTGTTGATGTCGTTGTTGGTCTTGTCCTGGCCCTGGACGCGCCACAATTGACCGTAGGAGATGGTGGTATCGAGGGAGCCGGTGATTTCGTTATCGGCGAAGCTGAACTCCACCGCTTGAGCCTGGGCGGCGACCAGCAACGGCAGAACACCAGCGAACGCAAAGCCGGCCTTGGCCGGGGCAAAACGTAGAACGGGCTTGCGGGACTTAATTTCCATCGAGACTCACTCCGTGGACAGATCATTCTTTTGAGCGATCCCGAATCCGGGTCGCGATATGCCGTACTGGCGACGGCTTGTGTTTTTATTTTGTAGCGACGTGTTCCAACGACCAGCGAGAGCTTGCACGCGGTCAAGTCCTGCTCAGCAATGCAACCATGGTGCCAATTCAAACAGTTGTATCAGCGCAAACAGGCTTGGAAGAGCTGTTGGCCAGTTTCTTTTCGTGACTGATCAGCCACTGACCAAAAGACGAGAAAAAGTGGCGCACTTTGTCCTACGATCCGACGCTTTATGCCAATCACCCCCTGTTATGCACGGGTTAGCGGCCAAAAATAGCGTCTCATTGTCAAGCACCGACACTCGAATTTAAGCGTACAAATACATAACCAGCGGCCCGCACATTTCGTTGGGTAACAGAAAAGTGTTACCAGCCATAGGCCGGTAACACTTCCTGTAGAGCCAAAACCGTCTTACGCCAGGCTTTTACTCACCACCTCATAGACGTCGCTGGAGAGCTCACCAGAGGCGAGGATGCGCTCCAGCTCGGCCTTCATCAGTGCCTGACGCGCCGAACCGTACTTGCGCCAGCGGGTCAGCGGCGCCAGCAGACGCGAAGCGATCTGCGGGTTGAGGGCATTTAGGGTGATGACCTGCTCGGCAAGAAAGCGGTAGCCCGCCCCGTCAGCATGGTGAAAGTTGATCAGGTTCTGATTGGCGAAGGCACCGATCAGCGCGCGAACCTTGTTCGGGTTCTTCAGGGTGAAGGCCTCGTGCTGCATCAACGCATGCACGCGCTCCAGACCACCCGGCAGCGGGCAACCAGCCTGCACGCTGAACCACTGATCCATGACCAGCGGATTGTCCTTGAAGAAGTCGGCGAACATGGCCAGTGCCTTGCCCTGCTCTTCCTGGAATGGCGAATTGACCAGTACGGCCAGGGCCGTCAGGCGCTCGGTCATGTTGTCGGCGTTGTCGAACTGATCGACGCAAGCCGCCAGCACCTCGGGTTTCTCGCTGAGCATGAGGTAGGACAACGCGATGTTCTGCAGACTGCGGCGAGCGAAGTGCGCCGCCTCGGCCACGTAAGGGGTGGCCTTGGAGACTTCACGATTGGCTTGGTAGCGCGCCCACAGCGGGGCGAACAGCGCGGAAGCCAGCTCCTTGCGGGCGAATTCGCGCGCGGCGTGGATGGCCTCGACATCTGCGACCTCGCTGATCTCGGTCAGGTAGGCCTCGCCCGGCAGCGAGAGCATCTCCGCGACCATGGCCTGATCCAGCGACTCGTCTTCGAGCAATGTGCGCAGCGCGGCGACCAGACGCTGATCCAACACCAGAGCTTCGCCGCGCTGATGCTGGCCGATCAGCTCCTGCAGCACCTGCACGGACAACTGCTGGCCAGCCTCCCAGCGGTTGAAGCCGTCGCTGTCGTGCTGCATCAGGAACATCAGCTGATCGCGGTCATAGGGGAAGTGCAGCTTGACCGGCGCACTGAAGCCGCGCAGCAAGGAGGGCAACGGTTTCTCGGCGACGCCCTCGAAGGTGAAGGTCTGCTCGGCCTCGGTCACCGACAGCACGCGACTGCTGCCCTGTGCTGCTGCCTCACCCTGCAGGCGCAGCGGCAGTTCATTACCCTGCGCATCGAGCAGACCGAGCGCCACCGGAATCACGAACGGCAGCTTTTCGCTCTGCCCCGGCGTGGCTGGGCAGCTCTGACGGAAGGTCAGGCTGTAAGTCTGCGCGGCGGAGTCATACGCCTCGCTGACCGCCAGGCGCGGCGTACCCGCTTGGGTGTACCAGCGCTTGAACTGGGTCAGATCGATACCGCTGGCATCTTCCATGGCCTTGACGAAATCGTCGCAGGTCACGGCTTGGCCGTCGTGACGCTCGAAGTACAGGTCCGAGCCCATGCGGAATAGCTCCGGCCCGAGCAGGGTGTGAATCATGCGCAGTACTTCGGCACCCTTCTCGTAGATGGTCAGGGTGTAGAAGTTGGAGATTTCCATGTACGCGTCCGGGCGCACCGGGTGGGCCATGGGGCCCGCGTCCTCGGCGAACTGGTGGGTACGCAGGTAGGCCACGTCTTCGATGCGTTTGACCGTACGCGAATGGGTGTCGGCGGAGAACTCGCTGTCGCGGAACACGGTGAAACCTTCCTTGAGCGACAGCTGGAACCAGTCGCGACAGGTCACGCGGTTGCCCGACCAGTTGTGGAAGTATTCATGCGCCACCACCGCCTCGACGCGCTGGTGCGCGGCATCGGTAGCGGTCTCGGCCTTGGCCAGCACGCAGCTGGAGTTGAAGATATTGAGGCCCTTGTTCTCCATGGCGCCCATATTGAAGTCGTTGACCGCGACGATCATGAAGATGTCCAAGTCGTACTCGCGGCCATAGACCTCCTCGTCCCACTTCATCGAGCGTTTGAGGCTGTCCATGGCGTGCTGCACCTTGTCGATGTTCTCCGGCTCGACATAGATACGCAGCGCCACTTCACGCTTGCTCATGGTGGTGAAGCTGTCTTCCACGCACCAGAGGTCACCGGCGACCAGGGCGAACAGATAGGCCGGCTTCTTGAACGGATCTTCCCAGGTCGCCCAGTGGCGACCACCCTCTTCACTGCCGCTGGCAATCGGGTTGCCGTTGGACAAGAGCACCGGGTAGACATGCTGCTCGGCGCTGACCGTGGTGGTGAACTTGCTCATCACATCCGGGCGGTCGAGGTAGAAGGTGATCTTGCGGAAGCCCTCGGCCTCGCACTGGGTGCAGAACATCTTGCCGGACTTGTACAGCCCCTCCAGCGCGGTGTTGCTCTCCGGGTGGATGCGCACGCTGCTGTCGACCACGAAGCGCTCCTGGGTCGGCTGCAGGGTCAAGTGGCTGTCGGTCAGGGTGTAATCACCCGCGCTCAGCTCGCGATCATCGAGCTTGAGCTCCAGCAGCTCCAGTTGCTGGCCATCGAGCACCAGTTTCGGCAGACCGGCACCGGCTTCAGGGTTGCGCCGCATGACCAGTTGCGCGTGCACCAGGCTGTGATCCTCGAACAGCTCGAAGGTCAGGTGGGTCTCGTCGATCAGGTAATCGGGAACCTGATAGTCCTTCAGGTAGATGGTCTTGGATTGTTCGGTGCGCATGGCTCTTGGCCTCTCGTCTGCGGCGCCTCGGGCGCCGGTGGCAATCGGGTGTCAGGCGGCGATCTCGTGGACGGCCAACTGGTAGGCGGTGTACTTGCGGATATTGATCACGCCGGTATCGAACATCAGGTACTGGCCCTTGATACCGAGCAGGGTACCCTCGGCCAGCGGCTGCTTGTCCAGGTTGAAGCTGGTGATCTTGGCTGGATAGGCCTCGATGGGATAACGAATCGCCTGCACCTCGGCCGCGGACAGCGGCTGGATGGCCTGCAGGCCGAAGCGCTGCTGCAGCTCGGCAATGCCCGCGCCACAGCTGTCGAACAACTGCTCGCGAATGGCCAGCAGATCGACCGGTACTGCATCACCCTTGAGCAGCGCACGCCAGTTGGTCTTGTCCGCCACCTGGCTGCGTAGCAGATCCTCGACGAAGCCAGACTGCTGCCGGGTGGCCACGCGCAGAATCGGCAGCGCTTGAGTCGCGCCCTGGTCGATCCAGCGCGTCGGCACCTGAGTAGCGCGGGTGATGCCGACCTTCACGCCACTGGAATTGGCAAGGTAGACAATATGGTCGGTCATGCAGAACTGCTCGCCCCAGCTCGGCTCGCGGCAGGTGCCTTGATCGTAATGGCACTTCTCCGGACTCATTATGCAGACATCGCATTGCGCCAGCTTCTGCATGCACGGGTAGCAGTAGCCCTGACTGAAGCTGGTCTTGGTCTTGCGCCCGCAGTGCGTGCAGTGGATGGCGCCGAGGAATTCCAGGCGCAAGTGCTTGCCCACCAGCGGATTGACCGGTACTTCTTCCTCGCCCAGGCGAAAGGCGTATTGCACCGGTGCATCCAGGTGCGCCTTCATCTTGCTCAGCGAGCCACGTCCCAATTCACTCATCAGTGCAGGGTATCCGAGGACTTGAACAGCAGGTTGGGCACCGGCTCGGACTTGCTGCTGCATTCCTGCGGGCCCATGTAACCGGTGCGCTCTTCTTCCGGCAGGTTCTGCATTTCCCAGGCGATCATCGCCTGCAGGCTCAGTTCTTTCTGTTCCTGAGTCAGCTTGCGGCCGTCCGGCCATTTACCGATTTCCACGGCCAGCTTGAGGCTTTCGTAGATTTCCGGGGTGATGTTTTCAATCGCATCGAGAAAGGACGACATACAGGTCTCCAGATAAATCGTAGGGCGGGTGAAACCCGCCGAAACACAGAGCTGGCGGGTTGCACCCGCCCTACAGGTCTAAAGTCGAATCAAGCGCTACGTCGGGCCAGCATACCGCCAAGCAGCCCGGTCAGGCAGCCGGTGAGCAAGCCACCGACGTGCGCGCCGTTGGCGATGGCACCAACACCTAGCGTTTCGAAGATGCCGGTCATGCACACGACCAGCCAGATCAGCATCATCACCAGCACGCCGGGCGGCAGCCGGTAGGCCGAATTCGGTGCCACGCGCTGGTAGATCCAGCAATGCCCGAGCAGGCCATAAAGCACGCCAGACAACCCGCCGAACAACGACGGCCCAGCCCACCAGTATTGGGCGAAGTTCGACGCCAGGCCGAACAGCAAGGTCAGCCCGAACAGACCAATGGCTCCCTGACGAAACTCGATACGCCGCCCCAGCTCCCAGTACCACAGGCTGTTCATCGCCAGGTGCAGCCAGCCGAAGTGAATCAGCATCGGCGTGATCAGGCGCCACCACTGACCGCTGCCCAAGGTGGCATCCAGGTAGGTCAGATAGATGCGCTCACCGTCGATACGAAAATCGACGAAGCTCAGCCAGCGGATGGTGGAAAAATTCTCGCCCGCCAAGGTCACGGCAAAGACGATGAAGGTCGCCAGCAGCACCAGTGCCGTAACCGGACTGCGCCGCAACTGCGTGAAGAAGCTGTCCCGCACCGGCGCAGCGCTTGCCGGCACTTCTCCGCCGGCATAGCCCTGCGGGTGACGCGCATAGAGGTCGCGCACTTGCTCGGCAAGCTGCTCATCTGGCACCCAGAGCACCTGCTGCCCGCCCTCTTCTGCCACCCGGTGCGGCACGTTCAAGCGCTGCAACAGGCCAACGAAGCCGCTCAAGTCGGTATCCAGCGGCAAGCGCAGCACTTCTACTGCCGTCATCGCGGTGCCTCCTGCGGGTCGACATCGACCCAGACGAATTTGCCCGCATCAAGACGTGTTTCCTGATCCAGGCGATAAGCCACCAGGCGGCCGCCGACCACTGCGCTGTAATCCAGGCAGGCCAGGTTGGGCCTGATCGGCGCCGGCTTGCCACGTCGCCAGTAGTGACCGACGAACAGCAGCGGCTCATGCGCGCCGTACCTGAGCAGCTCGTCCTTCTGCAGTTCAGTCAACGGCGTCTGCGCCGCCAGCTCCGGCAAGGCATCGGGCTGGAAGACGATATCGCCATAAGTCTTCGGGTCCTCCTCCCAGAACTTGGTGCGGAAGTACGAGCGGGTGAAGCCATCGCCGCTGGTCAGGGTCAGGCCGTGCGGCAGGCGCATGTCGGTGCCGCGCAGCAGGCGATCGAGCGCCATGTTGGCGAAGCTGCCGGGCACGGACGAGGCCTGCAGGAAATGTTCGTCGATACAGCCATCGGGAAATTGCGCCTTGAGCGGCGTGATCAACTCATCATCCCAGCAGGCGTGCACGACGCGGAAGCGCCCGGCGTCGATGAACAGTGGCATCTCATAGAACCAGCGGAGGAATTCGCGCCACTCCTGCGGATGGTCTTCGAACTGCGCCAATGTCTCACGCATCAGGCGCTGATGACGCGGGCTGTGCTCGCGCACGTAGTGACGGCCGCTGCCTGGCGGTGCCGGCGTGCTCCAGCCCAGCGCGTAAAACTCGTGATTGCCCATGATGCACAGTGCCTGGCCGGCGCGGACCATATCGTGCACCAGGTGCAGGGCCTCGCGAATGCCAGGGCCGCGGTCGACCAGGTCACCGAGGAAGATCACCATACGCGTCGGATGGCGCCACACACCGCTCTGCCGGCTATAACCCAGACGTTCGAGCAGACGTTCGAGGGTGCGCGCACAACCGTGGATATCACCGATCAGGTCATAGCCACGATGGGGGTCGAGGGACATTCAGTCCTGCCCTCCCAGGCGACTGCCCCAGCCCAGCTTGGTACGGCAGACCTCATAGTAGTTGTGATCCAGCGGGTGGATCAGGCGCAACTTCTGCGCTTTCTTCGCCACGTGCAGGGTGTCGCCCGGCGCACAGGTGAAGTGGTTCTGGCCGTCGCAGGACACCTGCGGATAGATGGTCATGTCCGGCGATACCACCACCTTCAGCTCGCTGTTGCCGTCGACCACGATAGGCCGACTGGACAGGGTGTGCGGGTACATCGGCACCACCACGATGGCATCGAGTTTGGGATGCATGATCGGCCCGCCAGCAGACAGCGCATAGGCGGTAGAACCCGTGGGCGTGGCGACGATCAGGCCGTCGGCCTTCTGGCTGCAAACGAATTGACCGTCGATATACAGCTCGAACTCGATCATCCGCGTCGACTTGCCGGGGTGCAGCACCACGTCGTTGAGCGCGTCGCCCTGGCCGATGGCCTCGCCCTGGCGGCGCACCTCGGCTTCGAGCAAGAAGCGATTCTCGGTCAGGTACTGGCCTTCGAGCACCTGCGCCACCTTGAGCTCAAGCTCATCAGGGCGAATATCGGTGAGAAAACCCAGACTGCCACGGTTGATCCCCAGCACCGGCACCTTGTGCCGTGCCAGGGCGCGGGCTGCGCCGAGCATGCTGCCGTCGCCGCCGACGACGATCACTAGGTCGCAGACCTCGCCAAGCATCTTGCGTGAGGAGGTTTGCAGGCCGTGTCCCGGCAGCAGGTCGGCGATGGTGTCCTCGAGGATCACATGCAGGTGGCGGTCGATCAGAAAGCGCTTGAGTCGCCGCACGGTTTCCAGCACCCGCGTGCTACCCAGGCGCCCGATGATGCCGACATTGCGAAATTGCTCCATGGGACTCCCGCCAGACAGATAAGAAACGAAGAGAGATTATCGGCCAAACGCCGGGGCCGCAGCAAACCACTGCTGTTGCTGCGCTATGCTCGAGATCATGAGCGCCCCTGACCTGATGCATGACCCGCTGCAAAGCCTGCATACCCCTGCAGTGCGCGACCTGGCGTGGACGCTGCTCTCGCCACCCGTGCTCGGTGAGACCACGAAAGTCCAGCGTCATCCGCTACAGGCCAGTTGCTGGACGCAGCAACCGCAACAACTGGCAGACTGGCTTGCGCAGCAGGACAAGGACCCCAGCCCACTGCACACTTGGCTGACGGCAAAACCGGTGCATCGCCTCGGCCTCTATTACGAACGCCTGTGGCAGTTCGCCCTGCACGCGGCGCCGGATGTAGAGGTGGTCGCCGCCAACCTACCGATCCGTCAGAACGGCCAGACACTGGGCGAGTTGGACCTGCTATTGCGCGACGCGGAAGGCGAGCATCACATGGAGCTGGCGGTGAAGTTCTACCTGGGCACGCGCGGTAGCGACGCGGCGGACTGGCTCGGCCCCGGCAGCCATGATCGGCTTGACCTGAAACTCGGTCACCTCGCGCAGCACCAGTTGCCCCTGTCGTCGCGCCGCGAGGCACGCGCGACCTTGAACGAGCTGCAGTTGGGCGATACTCGGTCCGCCTTCTGGCTCGGCGGCTACTTGTTCTACCCCTGGCCTGATGGTTGCCCATCACCTCGCGGCGCGGGCCCCGAGCACTGCCGGGGCAATTGGCTACACCAGTGCGACTGGGATACTTTCGCCGCGACCAAACCAGACGCTCGCTGGCAACCCTTGCCGCGATTGGCCTGGCTCGCACCGGCGCTGATAAAGACTGGCGAGGCCTGGCCCGCAGACACCTTCCAGCAATGGCTGAAGCTGTTACGACCGGACGCTCAGGCGCAATTGCTGGTGCGCCTGGAGGAAAATCACTCCGGGGATTGGCGAGAGGTCGAACGAATATTTCTGGTCAACGATCAGTGGCCGGCGCAGTCGTAGCCCGGATGCAATCCGGGACGCTGCTACCGGCAATCCGCGGGCTTCACCCACCTCGGTGATAGGCCGCAGGGCCAGCGCCAATCAACGGCTACGTTCGGTACGCCCACCGGAACGCGCCAGATACCCTGCCCCGCTTTCACACAGTAGTGCGTCGCGCTGCACCGCCGGTAGGGCATCCAGGCCGCCACGCAGGGCATAAACGCTGTAACCCAGTTGCGAGAGCAGAAACACCGCACTGCTGCTTCGCTTGCCGCTGTCGCAGTAGCACAGGTAGGTGCGTGAGCGATCCAGCAGGCGCGCCTTGAGGCGCAACAGTTGCAGCGGCATATGTAGCGCTTGCGGCGCGTGCGCCTTCTCGTACTCTTCCTGCAGCCGCACATCCAGCCACTGCGCGCCCTGTGTCAGCAACCTGGCGCCCTCGCCCAGCGACACCTCGGCCACGACTGGAGCCTTGAGCAAAGCAAAGAAATCCTGACGATCCAGGCGCAGCACACTACCCGCCTCGACCATGGTCACCGTGGCATTGCGTGGCCGATCAGCAAGCAGCGCTTCTTCACCGAAACAGGCGCCCACTTCCAGCTCCGCCAGCACCTGATGATCACTGCCAGCGCCGCGAATCACCTCGGCGCGGCCGCTTTCCAGGAAATAGCAGCAATCGCCAGTGGCACCCTCTTCGATAATCTGGCTGCCAGCCGCCAGCTCGATCTTCTGCAAGCGAGCGAGCATGTTCTGCACGTTGGCTGGCGGTACCTTGGCAAATAGCGGGTTTTCCAGCAGTCGCTCCAGCCATTCGATATCGGCGCCACTGTGTTGCAATGCCAATAACAGATCCTGATGCGCCAAACGCCAGGTCAACAGGCGATCGAGCGTGGCACTGTCGATCATCAGCACGCTGATATCGGTCAAGGCGCGAGCGTCATGCAACCGTGGCAGGCCGGGTGACACCGGGTGACAGCTGATCTCGCTGCCGGCCTGCAACGTCTGCGTCCTGCCCGCGGCATCCTGCAGCTGCAACTCGCCGGCCAGCAGATAGCAGGTCAGGCGCGCCTGATCCCCCTGACGAAACAGCAGTTGCCCGGCCAGCAGCGGCTGCGGCACCAACTGGCTACGCAACTCGCGCCACTGCTGCGCGGAAAGCGCGTTGAGCGGCGTCAGGCTGCGCAGTTGTTCGGGGGTAAGGGGTTCGCTCATGAGGATTTCCAGGCTCCGCTGGTCAGACCTGAGTGTAGTCGGCACTGGCGCCCATCAACACCCGTCGACCTTGCAAGCCGCCAGTATGAATGAAGATCAGCCGAGTGCCGCGTGCGAGTTGACCTTGCTCGCAGAAATCGCGCAGCGCCATCAACGCCTTGCCGGTATAAACAGGTTCCAATGGCACACCGCAGGCTTGCTCGGTTTCCAGGATGAACTGGCGCAGCGGCTCATCGATACGGGCAAAACCGCCGCGTGCTGCCTCGATCAGTTGGTAACGCCGCGCCGACGCCCCAGCCTCGTCCAGCAACGTGGCGACCTGAGTGGCGACGCCGTGATCATTAGGTACCGCCTGCGCGCCGAACACGCTGCGCTGACCATCACCCAGCAGCAGACCAGCCAGGGTAGTGCCGGTCCCCGCAGCCAGCCACCAGGCATCGAAATCGGACCAGCCGATATCGGCCAACTGCGCTTCGGCCATCTCCACCAGACAGCTACAGCCACTGGCGCCCTGAAGTCCCAGACCACCCTCACCAATCACCTGAAAATTCGGGTATCGAGCGAGCCATGGCACCCAGAAATCCGGTTGATGCCGCGCACGGTAGCCACCGTAACCCAGCCAGTGCAGGGTCATGCCCATGCGCTGCAGATCATCGACGGTCGGGGTCTGCTGCGCTTCACCACGCAACAGACCGACGCAGGCGAAACCGAAACGCCGGCCCGCCGCCGCCAGCGCATGCAAATGATTGGAGTGCGCCCCCCCCAGGCTGATCACACCGTGCGCGCCGGCCGCAGCGGCCTGCTCAAGATAGGGTGCGAGCTTGAACCACTTGTTGCCGGACAGCAGGGGGTCGACAAGATCCAGGCGCAGACAGGCAAGCTCGACGCCGGCAGCCTCTAGCCAGTCCAGTTGCAGAGGTTGTAGCGGCGCCCGCGGGCGCCAGGTGGGGATCCGTATTGGCAAGGTCAGCTGACGGTACGCAGACGACTACTCGCCTTGTGCCGCGCGCAGCAGTTCGAATCACCCAGGGTGAAACGGCTGGGCGTATCGACACGATCGATGGGAATGGCGCAGCGCTCACCACTGGGCAAGCATGCGTCGCAGCTGGGCTGCTGATAATGCGCCAACCAGTGCCGATACTGCTCTTCGGAAACGAAGCATTTGCCAGCGGCGTAGGCCATGGGATTGTCCTGATAGCGGGCGACATCCTGCAGGGGAATGGTCAGGTGCCCGGCGCCGGGATGATACACCACGAACACCACGCCAAGCTTGGCCAGACGATCGAGCACCTGATCACCGCCCTGACTGGCGAATGCATCGCGCTCACGCTTGAGGCGTTCGATTTCCGCTTGCAACTGGGCATCCAGCTCGTTGCGATAGGCCAGTTCGACGTCGCGTATGGCAATCTGTTCCTTGTACTCCGCCACGGCCGCAGCAACCTTGGCGCGCATTTCACCATCGTACTGCGCCCGCAGAATATCGCCCTCGGTACGACCATGACGCTCAAGGGCACGCAGTTGTTGAGTCATGTCTTCACGGCTGCTCTGGAAACTTTCGGCCTGGGCGGCCAGTTGCGCCTTGAGGTTAGCGTTGAGCTCCTCCTGCTGGCGCAGCGCCTGATGCAGCCCATGAATCTGCCCCTGCAGATTCTTGCTCTGCTCCTCGCTGGCCAGTTTGAACTTGGCCAGCTCGTCTTCATGCTGCTGGGTCAGGCTGGTGATGCGCAGACGCTGCTGCTGAATCAGTTGCGCTGTCTTGGCTCGATGTTCCTGATCCATTTTCTGCGCCAGTTGCTCGGCTACTTCCTTGGCCGGATCGGGCGCATACCATTTATCTTCGGAGGCCACCTGCAAACGCTCGGCAACCACCGCCTGAGCACTGTCGTCCTCGATCAGCAGCCCAAGCTGATTGCGCTTGACTGCATCGCGCAGCAATACCAGGTCATTCTGAGCGGGCGCCAGACTGGGGTCCCAAAGGTGCATCTGATGCCAGGAAACCGGACACTGGCTGCGACAGGCCAGACGAATCGGCCCAGCGCCAAGATCCGGACCACGGCCGGCACGCTCGGCCAGATGTTGCAGAGGAATGTTCCAACCCTTGTCGGGGCGACCGTCCTCGTCGAAATCCAGAAAGAAGAACACCGCAGCCCTGACCTGCAGGCGCGGATTGATCACCACGAACACCGCACGCATCTGCTCGTCGGCGAATTCGGGCATGTTCACCACGCCGTCGAGCAAAGCCTCGAACTCAGGGAACATCATCTGTTTGCAGATACCGCGTTCACTGAAGAACATCACGGCTTCCACCATCTGCGGCTTGTTCTGCATGCTCATTGAGGACCCTCTGGACCAACCGGGAATACGTCGCGTGCCAGCGCAGCGCAGACTCTGCACTGATATCGTCCTTGATACCTCGAGCAAGTCTAGGGGAAAACCCAACCACAGCAATGTGACTGGGTTGGCACTCACTCTGCGAGCCAGCCCAAATAGGCCACTGCTTGGCGCAAAAATGTGACCAGACCGGAAAGTACGAAAGCTGCCAGCGGTCCGGTCCGCCGGGATGAGTAACAGCCTGCCCAACACAACTCGATCGGCGGATTCTTGCTTTTCACCCCTGCCTCACAAGCGGAATTTTGCCTATTTCAGCCAGTAGCATTGGGCTCATCCGCTCTAGAGCGGTGATCCGACAACCTGGCAAGTCACCCGCTCTGGCACGTACAAGCTCGCGCGCCTGTCGCGCGGCCGGACTGATAAAAAAGACAAGAGGTCAGCCATGTTCTGCTATCACCTCACTGCCAACCCCTCATCGTTCAATCCGCTTCGCGAGTGCCTATTCCGGCGCCAGAAGACTGCCTGCACAGCACTGCCGCGTCCTTAGCTAAAAACAACAACAACGGAGAATTCCCATGCACTTAGCCAAGCGCCTTGGCCTGTTCGCCGCTGCCGCGATTTTGGCCAGTAGTCCCAACGCTCACGCCAATCCAACCTCGATCAACATCCTTACCGGCGGTATCGGCAGCAGCGCCTATCAGTCGGGCACCATCCCTGCCGGCACCTACAAAGGCCAGGCCAGCGACGTGACGACGGCGACCATCACCAACGTTCTGGTCAGCCAGACCAGCGTTTCCGACGCCGTGGCTTATCAGATGACCAAGTTGCTCTTCGAGAACCTCGACCGATTGGCCGAAGCGCATCCAGCCGCCAAGGACATTAGGCTCTGTACGAAAAGTGCCTGCGCTCGGTGATGCTTCGTTAAAAACGGGTTCGGAATGCTCATTTACAGCTCGTAAACTCCACTTCCTCACCCGTTTTTGCCTCGCCTGACCTTCGCTCGACGACTTTTCGTACAAACCCTAGGCTGGAGCGATCCACCAGTAGTCTGCCGATTCCGCTGCACCCAGGCGCCGAGCGCTTTTACCGAGAAGTCGGCGTTCTCAAGTAGAGCGCCGTTCAGCCTTTGGCTGCAGCGAGAAAAGGCGCCAGGCACTGGGCCATTTCGGCACCGAGCGCTTGCAGCCCACTCATCGGGCGTACCATCACCTCGAACTCGACGATTCGCCCCGAATCGTCGAAACGAATCATGTCGATTCCTTTCAACTCGCGCCCACCAACCTTCGCGGAAAACTCCAGCACCACATTGAGGCCATCGGCGGTGGCCAGTTCGCGGTGATAGGCGAAGTCCTCGAATACCTTGAGCACAGTATTGAGGATCATATTGACCACCTGCGCCCCCGGATATGGGGTGTGCGCCATGGGTGAGCGGAACACCGCCTGTGGGTGCAGCAACTCAGGCAAGGCGCTCAGATCCTTGGCGGCGACGAATTGGTGCCAGCGCGCGAGGCTGGCTGCAGCGGCAGGTTGCAGCTGGGCATTGAGAGACACCGGCTTCTCCTTGTTGTGGTCAGGCCAGACAGCCAACACCTCGCAGCAGACCGTATGAAAACTACTGCGCTCGGCCATGCTGCGTTAAAAAACGGCTCAAAATGCTCATTTACAACTCGTAAAGTCGAACGCGACTCCGAGCGTTTCTCGCCATTTTTTGCCTTGCCTGACCTTCGCTCGCTACGTTTTCAAACGGTCTGTAGGCGGGGCGTCGTCATTACAGCTCAGCAGCCAGACGCGAGCCCTGGTTGATCGCCCGCTTGGCGTCGAGCTCGGCGGCGACATCCGCGCCACCGACCAGGTGCACGCGCTGGCCAGCGCTCTCCAGACCGTCCTGCAGCTCACGCAGCGGGTCCTGGCCGGCGCAAACGATCACGGTATCGACCGGCAACACCTGCTCCTCGCCACCAGCGATGCGGATATGCAGACCGGCATCGTCGATCTGCACGTACTCGACGCTGTTGAGCATCTGCACGTTCTTGTTCTTCAGGCCGGTGCGATGAATCCAGCCGGTAGTCTTGCCCAGGCCATCGCCGACCTTGGATTTCTTGCGCTGCAGCAGGAATACCTGACGCGCCGCCGGGTGCGGATGCGCCTCGACACCCGCCACGCCTCCACGGGCCTCGAGCGTGGTATCGATACCCCATTCCTTCCAGAACTCGTCGCGATCGAGGCTGGTGGCCTTGCCTTGATGGGTGATGAATTCGGACACGTCGAAGCCAATACCGCCGGCGCCGATCACCGCGACCTTCTGCCCGACCGGCTTGCGCTCGAGAATCGCGTCCAGGTAGCTGATCACCTTGGCATGCTCGATACCCGGAATATCCGGCGTACGCGGGGTAATGCCGGTGGCCAGGATGATTTCGTCAAAGCCGCCCGCCACCAGATCGTCCACCGACACACGGGTATTCAGGCGCACGTCGACGCCAGTGGTTTCCAGCTTGCGCTTGAAGTAACGCAGGGTCTCGAAGAACTCTTCCTTGCCCGGCACGCGCTTGGCCACGTTGAACTGGCCGCCGATCTCGCTGGCCGAATCGAACAGGGTCACGCTGTGGCCACGTTCGGCGGCGACGGTGGAAGCGGCCAGACCAGCCGGGCCGGCACCGACCACGGCAATCTTCTTCACCGTGGTGGTGGGGATGTAGTTCAGCTCGGTCTCATGGCAAGCACGCGGGTTGACCAGGCAGCTGGTCAGCTTGCCGCCGAAAGTATGATCCAGACAGGCCTGGTTGCAGCCGATGCAGGTGTTGATCTCGTCCGCGCGGCCTTCGGCAGCCTTGTTGACGAAGTCCGGGTCGGCGAGGAACGGGCGCGCCATCGACACCATGTCGGCATCGCCCTCGGCCAGCACTTGTTCGGCCACTTCCGGGGTGTTGATGCGGTTGGTGGTGATCAGCGGGATCGACACTTCGCCGCGCAGCTTGGCGGTGACCTTGGTGAAGGCCGCACGCGGCACCTTGGTGGCGATGGTCGGGATGCGCGCCTCGTGCCAACCGATGCCGGTGTTGATCAGGGTAGCGCCCGCCTTTTCGATGGCCTTGGCCAGCAGCACGATCTCGCCCCAGGTGCTGCCACCCTCGACCAGATCGAGCATCGACAGGCGATAGATGATGATGAAGTTCGGCCCCACCGCCTCGCGCACGCGGCGGACGATTTCCACCGGCAGGCGCATGCGGTTTTCGTAGCTGCCGCCCCAGCGGTCGGTACGGTGGTTGGTGTGGGCAACCAGGAACTGGTTAATGAAATAACCTTCCGAGCCCATCACCTCGACGCCGTCATAACCGGCCTGCTGGGCCAGCGCGGCGCAATTGACGAAGTCGGCGATCTGCTTCTCGATGCCCTCTTCGTCCAGTTCGCGCGGCTTGAACGGGTTGATCGGTGCCTGGATGGCGCTCGGCGCAACGGATTTGGGGCTGTAGGCATAACGCCCGGCATGCAGAATCTGCATGCAGATCTTGCCGCCGGCCTCATGCACGGCCTGGGTGACGACCTTGTGCTTCTCGGCCTCTTCCACCGTGCTCAGCTTGGCTGCGCCGGAATACACGCCGCCCTCCTCGTTCGGGCCGATGCCGCCGGTGACCATCAGGCCAACGCCGCCACGGGCACGCTCGGCGAAATAGGCCGCCATGCGCTCGAAGCCGCCCGGCTTCTCTTCCAGACCAGTGTGCATGGAGCCCATCAGGGTACGGTTGCTCAGCGTGGTGAAGCCGAGGTCGAGCGGGGCCAGCAGGTGCGGGTAACGAGCAGTCATGGAATTCTCCACATCGCGGTGCAGTTCACGGATTGCCGCGGTCTCATGGTCACGCGGTCGGTTATGGAGCCAGACGATAAAGAGGCTGCCAACCATGCTCAATGATCAAAACTAACAAGATAATGATCAAAAGTAGCAATTCACCTTGGCAGCACGGCTCGACCGACCTAACCTGCACCGCAACGAAGCCGAACATCCCGAAATGCGCCTACTGATCACCCTTCTGCTCGCGTTCGCACTGCTGGCCGGCCTTGGCAGCTACGCCCAGTGGATCGAGCAGCGTCCCAGCACCCACTACCTGTCCGACCTGCGCAGCCAGGTCGCGCTGGATATCGGCGAGCCCGGCCCGCGCGGCAACCTGCTGGGCATCCAGCCGGAGCTATTCCCAGCGGACTACCAGAGCCTCGCCCGCCTGCGCCTGAAACTGGCGGCCTACCTCGATCACGCCCGCGAGCGGGGCATGCTCAACGCGCGCACCGTCGTCGTGCTGCCGGAACATATCGGCACCTGGCTGCTCGCCGTTGGCGAGAAAGAAGAACTCTACCGTGCCAATGAACGCCGCCAGGCCATGCACTGGCTGGCGGCAACCAATCCGCTGGATTTTCTCGGCGCGCTACTGGGCGCCGCAGACGACGCGCGCCTGGACGATGCCATGCT
Source organism: Pseudomonas sp. NY15364 (assembly GCF_048068235.1). Classification (NCBI taxonomy): domain Bacteria; kingdom Pseudomonadati; phylum Pseudomonadota; class Gammaproteobacteria; order Pseudomonadales; family Pseudomonadaceae; genus Pseudomonas; species Pseudomonas sp. NY15364. Next base: position 40,363 of record NZ_JBLUPX010000027.1, read on the forward strand.
GCGAACCAAGGCCAAGACCATGGCGCGTGATTATCAACAGCTGTTTGGCGATCTGGCTCGCGATTACCAGATCACCCTGGTGGCGGGCTCCATCGTTCTGCCCGAGCCTCACATAGAACAGGGCCGCCTCGAAGTCGGCCGCGGGCCGCTGTACAACGTCAGCCTGGTCTTCGACCGGGCCGGCAACCCGCTCGGCCAGCCACAACGCCACGCCTTCAGTGCAGGCGCGCTGACGACCGAAACAACCGGCGCCGTGCAAGTGTTGGAGACCCCGGCCGGCCGCCTCGGCGTGCTACTCGGTGGTGACATGCAGCAGTTGCGCCAGGCAACGACGGCTGGCGACGAAACCATCGAGCTCTTGGCAATGCCCAGCGATCTGGACAGCCAGGCGGACGACGCCGAGCTTGGCGAACAACTGCAGACCCATGGCATTCGCGCCGGGCTGAAAGTCCATCTGCGCGGCCGATTGTGGGAGCGTAGCGGTCAGTCCCAGGCGCTCGCCTTCGATACCGGTCGCAGCGAACGCGGCGCCAGCGAGCGTGGCGCGCAACTGATCAATCTATGGTTATGAAGGCATCACGCGTTCGCCTTGGCGATCTCTCCGTCGGCTTCACCCAGGCATTGGCCGACGCACTGCGCGAACAGGGCCAGCGCCCCGAACCGTTGCTCGAACAGTTCGGTCTGGATTCAGCACGCCTGAGCGAGCCGCGCGCGCGCCTGTCGATCCCGCGCTTCATGCGCCTTGGCCACAGCGCCATTGCCCTGTGCAACAACCCCGCCCTGGGCCTGGACATGGGCCGCCACAGCCGACTGAGCCAGATTGGCCTGGCCGGCATCTGCGCCGCGCAGGCGCCTGATCTGCGCGAAGCGGCACGCACCCTGACGCGCTTCGAGCCGCTGTACGCCGCCAACTATCGCGGCCGTTCGGGCTTCAGCGAGGATGCCCGCGGTGCCTGGCTGCATTTCTATTCGATCAGCCCCTACAACGCCTACAACCGCTTCGTGGTGGATTCGGTGCTGGCCGGCTGGCAGAGCAACCTGAGCCAGGTGGTCGACCGCCCCATCATCGCGGACAAGGTGGAAATCGAATTTCCGCCACCCGACTACAGCGAGCGTTACGAGCCCCTGTTCGGCTGCGCGGTGGAATTTGCCAGCGGAGCCAACCGCCTGCGCCTGAGCAGCGAAACCCTGGCCCTGCGCAATCCACAGCATTGCCCTGGCACCTGGCGCCACCTGCTGGAGCTGTGTGAACGAGAGCTTGATCAACTGACCCGCACGCGCAGCCTGCGCGAACAGGTCATCCAGCTGCTGGGGCCCTTGCTGCACGGCCATGAGCCGGATCTGCAGGAAGTGGCGCGCAGCCTTCACCTGCCGAGCTGGACGTTACGACGCAAGCTGGCGGAGGAAGGCACGCAATTTCGCGCCATCCTCAACGACACCCGCCGCGACCTGGCCACGGCCTATATCCGTGATACCGAGCTGGCCTTTGGCGAGATCGCCTACCTGCTCGGCTTCGCCTCGGCCGAAGCCTTCCAGCGCGCCTTCAAGCGCTGGCTCGGGCAGACGCCAGGCGATTACCGCCGCACACAGCGCAGAGCCAGCGGCGCAGCTCAGAGTTCGGTGGCGTCGTCGTCCACATCGGGCATGTCCTGACTGAGGACGTCGCGCTCGAGCAGTTCTTCCTGATAGTCATCCATCGGACATTCTCCTAGGGCATTTCATCTTTCGTTAGCAAGCTACGTTGCCAGTGTGAAGACAAGATGACGAAAAGCCGCAGGGCGATTGATTACCCCGGATAACAGGCAATAAAAAACCCGTCGATCTTGCGATCGACGGGTTTCGTATGTGGCGCAGCGGACGGGACTCGAACCCGCGACCCCCGGCGTGACAGGCCGGTATTCTAACCGACTGAACTACCGCTGCGTGTCGGTTGGACTTGCGTCCAAAGAACTCATGGAACTCTGTTACATCTAATGGCGCCCTTGCGGGCTTTGCCATCTCAAATCGACAAGGTGCCGATCTGGGAAATAATGGCGCAGCGGACGGGACTCGAACCCGCGACCCCCGGCGTGACAGGCCGGTATTCTAACCGACTGAACTACCGCTGCGCGTCGGTGGACTTTCGTCCTTCTCTCTAAGGCTATGGTGGGTGATGACGGGATCGAACCGCCGACCCTCTGCTTGTAAGGCAGATGCTCTCCCGGCTGAGCTAATCACCCATGTGCCTTAGCGAGGCGCGCACTTTATGCAGGCGGCGATGCTAAGTCAACACCCTGCTTGAATTTTTTCTGAAAAAGGCAGATTCATCGCCCACCTCATTCCATCTCTCCGCACAGTTCGGCGGCGCGCAGCAGCGCGGCCGTGAGGCTGTGGCGCTCCCAATCGGCCAGCGCGGCAAAACGCTGGTTGAATTCCGGTGGCATCAACGAAGGTGCTTGCTGGATCAGCTCACGGCCCGCATCGCTGATCAACAGCCACTGGCGCCGGCGATCCTGATCATCGCGCTGGCGCTGCAACAGACCACGCTCTTCCAAGCGATCGAGCATGCCGGACAGCGTCGCAGCGGTCAGGCTAACGCGGCTGCTGAGCACGCTGGCGGTCAGGCGCGCTTCACTGGCCAGCACCTGCAGGATCATCAACTGCATGGGCGTCAGCCCACCGAAGCGGGCCAGGCGCTTGGCGTGCACCTCCCCCGCCTGCTGCAAGCGCCGCAGCGCCTGAAACAGGGGCATCTCGAAGGCCATGACAGATGACAAATCTATTTCAACAGGAACTTTTTTATCGCTCATAAGCACCAATTAATGACAACCAAAACTTTGACATGAAAGCATTATTTTGTTTTGGTGTAAAAGGCTCGACCACGAGCCACTCCCCAACGGCAACACCGGTAAGGAACTATGTGCGGAATAGCTGGAGAACTTCGTTTTGATCGACGCCCCGCGGACCTGGCGGCAGTCGAGCGCATCACCCACCACCTGGCCCCTCGCGGCCCCGACGCCCATGGCTTTCATAGCCAGGGCCCGATCGCCCTGGGCCATCGCCGGCTGAAGATCATGGATCTGGCCGAAGCCTCGGGCCAGCCAATGATCGACAGTGATCTCGGCCTGTCGATGGTGTTCAACGGCGCCATCTACAACTACCCCGAATTGCGTGCCGAGCTGGAAACGCTGGGTTATCGCTTCTTCTCCGGCGGCGACACCGAGGTGCTGCTCAAGGGCTACCACGCCTGGGGCGAGCAACTGCTGCCCAAGCTCAACGGCATGTTCGCGTTTGCCGTCTGGGAGCGTGACAAGCAAAGCCTGTTCATCGCCCGCGACCGCCTCGGCGTCAAACCGTTGTACCTGTCGCGCACCGGCGAGCGCCTGCGCTTCGCCTCGTCGCTGCCAGCCCTGCTGCAGGGTGGAGACATCGCCAAGACGCTGGATGCCGTCGCCCTCAATCACTATTTGAACTTCCATGCCGTGGTGCCGGCGCCGCGCACCCTCCTGGCTGGCGTCGAGAAGCTGCCGCCGGCGACCTGGATGCGCGTCGATGCAGACGGCAAGGTCGAGCAACAGACCTGGTGGACGCTGCAATTCGGCCCGCAAGGCGAGGAAGTGAATTACGGCTTTGAGGAATGGCGCGACCGCACGCTGCACGCCATGCGCGAGGCGGTGGAGATTCGTCAGCGCGCGGCGGTCGACGTCGGCGTGCTGCTCTCTGGCGGCGTCGATTCGAGCATGCTGGTCGGCCTGCTGCGCGAAGCCGGTGTGGAGAACCTGCTGACCTTCTCCATCGGCTTCCAGGATGCCGGCGGCGAACGTGGCGACGAATTCCAGTATTCGGACCTGATCGCCCAGCATTTTGGCACCCGCCATCATCAATTGCGCATTGGCGAGCACGAGATTCTCGAGCAGCTGCCGCAGGCCTTCCGCGCCATGAGCGAGCCAATGGTCAGCCATGATTGCATCGCCTTCTACCTGCTTTCGCGCGAAGTCGCCAAGCACTGCAAGGTGGTACAGAGTGGCCAAGGCGCCGACGAACTGTTCGCCGGCTACCACTGGTATCCGCAAGTCGATGGTGCCAAGGATGCTTTCGCCGCCTACCGCGCCGCTTTCTTCGACCGCGAGCACGACGAATACGCGGCCTGCGTGCAGCCCGCCTGGCTGACCGGCGACATGGCCGGCGAGTTCGTTCGCGAGCACTTCGCCATGCCCGGTGCCGATGCTGCAGTGGACAAGGCCCTGCGCCTGGACAGCACGGTGATGCTGGTCGACGACCCGGTCAAACGGGTGGACAACATGACCATGGCCTGGGGCCTGGAAGCGCGCACGCCGTTCCTTGACTACCGCGTGGCCGAGCTATCAGCGCGCATTCCCGCGCAGTTCAAGCTGCCAGCAGGCGGCAAGTACGTGCTCAAGGAAGCCGCGCGCAAGGTCATCCCCAGCGAGGTGATCGACCGACCCAAGGGTTACTTCCCGGTGCCGGGCCTCAAGCATCTGGAGGGTGCCACCCTCGGTTGGGTGCGCGATCTGCTGCTCGACCCAAGCCAGGATCGCGGCCTGTTCAACCCGACCATGCTCGATCAGTTGCTGACCAACCCGCAGAGCCAGCTCACGCCGCTGCGCGGCTCAAAGCTATGGCAGTTGGCGGCGCTCAACCTGTGGCTGAGCGAGCAGGGTCTGTAACGACGCAGGAGCGGCTGCAGCGCGATGCCGCTCAGCCGCCCCTGTGAGCTGCCAAGGAACGGTCGTAGCCCGGATGCAATCCGGGATCGACACGACTCAACATTCGATCCGGTTCAGACCGGCGAAGGACAACTCATGCGCTCCCCTGCCTTCAAACAACGCCTGATCCGCGGCCAGACACCCTCCTACGAGCGTCTTCAGGCGCGTCTGGCCGAAGATCACACCAGCGAGCCCAGCCAACCGCAGGCCATCCACTGCGGCTGGGGTCGCCTGCTGATCGGCCACACCTACCCGGACGCCACGGCTCTGGCTGAATCCCTGCTCGATGAGCAACCCGGCGAGCGCGACATCGCCCTGTATGTCGCCGCGCCGCATCAGGTGCTGGCCCATGCGCCGCAGCAACTGTTTCTCGACCCCTCCGACACGCTGCGCCTGTGGTTCACCGATTACCGCCCGGCGCGTCGCAGCTTTCGTGGCTTTCGCATTCGCCGTGCGCAAAACGAGGCGGATTGGCGGGCCATCAACTGCCTGTACCAAACCCGCAACATGCTGCCCATCGACCCGGCCAAGCTCACGCCCTACAACGAAGGCGGCCCGACCTACTGGCTGGCCGAGGACGAAGACAGCGGCGCGGTGATCGGCAGCGTCATGGGCCTCAACCACCAGCGCGCCTTCCGCGACCCGGAAAACGGCAGCAGCCTCTGGTGCCTGGCGGTCGACCCGCAATGCAGCCGCCCCGGTGTCGGCGAGGTGCTGGTGCGCCACCTGATCGAGCACGGCATGAGCCGTGGCCTGAGCTACCTCGATCTGTCGGTGTTGCACGACAACCAACAGGCCAAGAAGCTCTACGCCAAACTCGGTTTTCGCGAGCTGCAAACCTTCAGCCTCAAGCGCAAGAACGGCATCAATCAGCCGCTGTTCCTCGGCCCCGGCCCGCAGGCCGAACTCAACCCCTACGCCCGCATCATCGTCGACGAGGCGCTGCGTCGAGGTATCGAAGTGACGGTGGACGACGCCGAAGCCGGGTTGTTCACCCTCAGCCACGGCGGCCGGCGCATTCGCTGCCGCGAGTCGCTATGCGATCTGACCAGCGCCGTGAGCATGACCCTGTGCCAGGACAAGCGCCTGACCCACCGTACCCTGTCGCGGGCCGACCTCAGTGTGCCGGCGCAGCGCCTGGCCGGCAGCGCCGAAGAAAATGCCGCCTTCCTCGCCGAACACGGCTCGGTCGTGGTCAAACCGGTCGATGGCGAACAGGGCCAGGGCGTGGCAGTCGATCTGCGCACCCCCGGTGAAGTGCAGGAGGCCATCGAGCGCGCCAGCGTATTCGATCAGCGCGTGCTGCTGGAAAGCTTTCACGAAGGTCACGACCTGCGCGTGCTGGTTATCGGCTACGAAGTGGTGGCCGCCGCCATCCGCCGCCCGGCCGAGATCATCGGCGATGGCCGGCACAGCATCGGCGAACTGATCGATGCGCAGAGCCGTCGTCGCCAGGCCGCCACCGGTGGCGAGAGTCGCATCCCAAAGGACGCCGAAACCCTGCGCACGCTGCACGGCACCGGCCTCGACTACGACAGCGTGTTGCCAGCCGGGCAACGCCTGGCCGTGCGCAAGACCGCCAACCTGCACACCGGCGGCACCCTGGAGGACGTCACCGCGATTCTCCACCCGACCCTGCGCGACGCCGCGATCAAGGCCGCGCGCGCCCTGGAAATCCCCGTGGTCGGCCTCGACCTGCTGGTGCCCGCCGCTGATCAGCCGGAGTACGTATTCATCGAAGCCAACGAGCGCGCCGGCCTGGCCAACCATGAGCCGCAGCCGACCGCCGAGCGCTTCGTCGACCTGCTGTTCCCGCTCAGCCAGGTATCGAGCTGACCACTCTCCCCCGGCCCTCTCCCGCACAGGGAGAGGGGAAACCCGAATGCCGAGGAGCTTGCATGCAACAACTACCCGAACCCGATCTTGACTACATGCAGAAGGTGCTGCTGGAGATGCTTGCCATCCCCAGCCCCACCGGTTTCACAGACACCATCGTGCGCTACGTCGCCGAACGTCTCGAAGAGCTGGAAATCCCCTTCGAGCTGACCCGCCGCGGCACCATTCGCGCCACCCTGCGCGGACGCCAGAGCGAGTACGAGCGTTTCGACCGTGCCGTGTCCGTACACTTGGACACCATTGGCGCCATCGTCCGCGAAATCAAGGACAACGGCCGCCTGGGCCTGGCCCCAGTGGGCTGCTGGTCGAGCCGCTTCGCCGAAGGCAGCCGTGTCAGCCTGTTCACCGATAACGGCGTGATTCGCGGCAGTGTGCTGCCACTGATGGCCTCGGGGCACGCCTTCAACACCGCCGTCGATACCATGCCGGTAAGCTGGGATCACGTCGAGCTGCGCCTGGACGCCTACTGCGCCACCCGCGCTGATTGCGATTCCTTGGGCGTTTGCGTCGGTGATTTCGTCGCCTTCGATCCGCTCCCGGAGTTTTCCGAGAGCGGTCATATCAGTGCCCGCCACCTTGATGACAAGGCCGGCGTCGCCGCCCTGCTGGCGTCACTCAAGGCGATTCGTGATCACGGCCTGCAACCGATGATCGACTGCCATCCGCTGTTCACCATCACCGAAGAGGTCGGCTCCGGCGCTGCTGCCGCGCTGCCCTGGGATGTCAGCGAGTTCGTCGGCATCGACATCGCCCCGGTCGCGCCGGGCCAGCAGTCCAGCGAGCACGCCGTCAGCGTGGCCATGCAGGACTCCGGCGGCCCCTACGACTATCACCTGTCACGTCAGTTGCTGCGCCTGGCAGCCGAACAGGACGTACCGGTACGCCGCGACCTGTTCCGCTACTACCACAGCGACGCGCAATCGGCAGTCACCGCTGGCCATGACATCCGCACGGCGCTGCTGGCCTTCGGCTGCGACGCGACTCACGGCTATGAACGCACCCATATCGACAGCCTCAAGGCCCTCAGCCGCCTGCTCACCGCCTACATGATGAGCCCACCGGTGTTCGCCAGCGATGCGCAACCGGCACAGGGCTCGCTGGAGCGCTTCAGCCATCAACTGGAGCATGACGCGCAGATGGAAAGCGATACCCGAGTGCCGCCGGTGGACAGCCTGGTTGGCCAACATGATCGGGACGCTTGAAGGCTTGAGTGCATAAAGGCAAAGTGACACACAGAACGACAGGGGGAGCATCAGCTCCCCTTTTTCTGGCCTGCAGTCAGTGGCCAACCTTATGGCCGTCGCCAAGCGACGTTGAACATGACACCCCGGCCATTTTCCTGGCCTTCTGAGGTTCACGGATGCCTCGCGTCTTTCTGGCCTTGCTGTTGCTCTGGCTCGCCTGCCCCAGTTGGGCGCTTACGCCTGCGTCGCTCGACAGCGACGACCTGCGCCTATCCTTGGGCCCTTACACCGGTTATTACGAAGACATAAACGGCACCCTGAGCATCGAGCAGGTGCAGGCGCTGGATGATGACGCCTTCAAGGCCCTGGGCGGTGAACATGCCAACCTCGGCAAGAACGCATCGGTGTGGTGGTTCAAGGTTCGCCTGGTCAACGCCCTGAACCATGAGCTGGGCGGCTATCTCGAAGTCAACTATCCGTTGCTCGATCATCTGCAGGTGCACCTGATCGACCCGGATGGCAGCCGCCTGGAACAGGAAAGCGGCGACACTTTCGCCTTCTCCCAGCGGCCGGTGCAGGTTCGCAATTTCTGGTTTCCCATGCAGCTGGAGCCCGGGGTCAGTACATTGCTGATCCGCGTGGAAACCACCAGTACGGTGTTCGTGCCGCTGTTCTTCGCCACCTATGGCGCCAGCGCAGCCGCGCAGGAAAACCTGATGGGCTTCAACGGCGCGTTCTACGGCGTGCTGTTCGCCATGTTCTGCTACAACCTGTTCCTCTACCTGTCGCTGCGTGAATCGGCCTACCTCTGGTACCTGGCCTACAACCTCAACGTCGGCCTGCTCGCGGCGTGCTTCGACGGCATGCTGTTCAAGCTGCTGCCCGAGGACGTGGCCTTTCAATCGGTCAGCATCTACATCCTGATGTACGCGCACTGCCTCACGGCCATCCAGTTCAGCCGTCATTTCCTGCATGCACGCCAGTATTTCCCGCGCCTGGATACCGGCCTGCGCCTGCTCATGCTGGCCTGCATCGGCTGCCTGGTTTCGGTGCCGCTGATCGGTTTCACTGCGTGGAACATCCTCGCCAGCCTGACCGTTTCGCTGGTCTCGCTGATCCTGCTGCTGACCGGCCTGTACGCCTGGCGTCGCGGCGTGCGCTACGGCTCCTACTACACCCTGGCCTGGGCCGTTCTGCTGTTCGCCTTTATCCAGGCCACCACCGGCTCGCTGGGCCTGGAAGTGTTTGGCGTGTTCGGCGCCACGGTGGTGAAGATCGGCGTGACCATCGAGCTGATCACCCTGTCCATCGGCCTTGCCGACCGCATCAACCTGCTCAAGGAAGAAGGCTTCCAGTCGCGCCGTGCGGCCGAACAAGCCGCCTTCGAGAACCAGGCCAAGAGTCGCTTCCTGGCCAAGATGAGCCACGAAATTCGCACGCCACTCAACGGCGTGCTGGGCATGTTGCAACTGCTGCGCGAAACACCGCTGGATCGCAGCCAGCGCTTCTACGTTGACACCATTTCCAGCTCCGGCAGCTCGTTGATGGCGGTTATCAACGACATCCTCGACTACGCCCGCATCGAGTCCGGCAAGCTCAGCCTGGAGCAGATCGAGTTCGACCTGGAAGACATGATTTCCGAGACGCTCAGCCTGTTCACCGGCCAGGCGCTGGACAAACGCCTGCGCCTCTACGTCAGCCTGGAAAACGGCGTACCCCGGCGCATTCAGGGTGATCCGACGCGGCTTAAACAGGTGTTGATGAACCTGCTCAGCAACGCCCTCAAGTTCACTGCCGAAGGCCATGTGGCGGTCAGCGTCAGCCGCCGCAGCGACAGCCGTGGCCAGCCGCATCTGGTGTTCGCCGTCAGCGACAGTGGCATCGGTATCAGTGAGCAGGCACTGGCGCAATTGTTCGAATCTTTCGCTCAGGGCGACTCCAGCACTACTCGCCGCTATGGCGGCAGTGGCCTGGGCCTGGCCATCAGCAAAGAGCTGGTGGAGATGATGGGCGGTAGAATCGAAGTGCAGAGCACCCTGGGCCAGGGCACCCGCTTCGCGTTCGACATACCGCTACTGGCCGAACAGGAACCCCCCGACGAGCTCAGCCGCCTGCTGACCGGACGCACCGCTCTGCTCGCCTCTCTCGATGGCCTGGGCCTGGATGCCATGAGCCGTCTGCTCGGGCGCTGGGGCATGCGTACCGAGCGCTGCCAGACGCCAGAGCGCCTGCAGGACTATCTGGAGGATTTCGCTGCGCCGCCATTGCTGGTGCTGATGGCGCCCTGGCCAGGTGGTGTCAACCACTGGCTCGACTCGCTCCGACCCAAGCTGCAGGCGCAACAGCGCGTGCTGCTGGTCTGCCCGCCCGAGGCCTGCCAACATCTGCCGGCGAGCCACGGTCTGCGCCTGCAACACCTGGCCCAACCCGTGGCAATCAAAGCGCTGCGCCAGGCCTTGAACGGGCTGTATGAAGAACCCAGAGCACAGGTACATCAGTTGGTCAGAGAAATACGCAGCGACAACAGCGAAGCCCCCTGCATTCTGGTGGCAGAGGACAACCCGGTGAACCAGCTGGTGGTTCAGGGCTTTTTGAAGAAACGTGGCTACAGCGTGCGCCTGGTAGTCGACGGCCAGGCGGCGGTGGACGAATACGCTCGCGACCCGGCAGCCGTGCACTTGATCCTGATGGATTGCGAGATGCCGGTGATGGACGGCTTCGAAGCCACACGGCAGATCCGCCGGCTCGAACGCGACCGGCAACTCGCTGCCGTCCCCATCATCGCACTGACCGCGCATATCCTCGAGGAACACCGTCAGCACGGTCTGGACGCTGGCATGGATGATTTCCTCGGCAAACCGCTGGATAGCGCCCTGCTCTACAGCACGCTGGAGCATCACCTCAAGCGGCCCGGCACGATGCACTGAGGAAGCTCGCAGCATGGAGCCTTGTGGCTCTATCATGGGCTCCAATAACTGGAGCCACTCGCTGTGCTGATCCCCGCTGACCTGCTGCAAGCCGACACCCTCACCGCCCTGATCGAAGACTTCGTCACCCGTGACGGCACCGACAACGGCGATGAAACCCCGCTGGAGACCCGCGTGCAACGCGTACGTCGTGCCCTGGACAAGGGCGAAGCAGTGATAGTCTTCGACCCCGACAGCCAGCAATGCCAGTTGGCGATGAAGCGTGACGTGCCCAAGGAATGGCTGGAGGCCCTGCAGCAATCGCTCAGTGATTGACCGTATGCGCCAGCATCACCGATAGCTGACACAGAGGTCGGCCGCTTTCGGCCTGCCACTGGTTGAACGCCGCCTGCACCGCGGCCAGGTCTTTCAAGCTGGTCGGCGCCTTGTCGATCACGTCCTGCGCTTTCAGCGCGGCGACCATGTCATCGGTGGGAATGAAGGTGTCCTTGCCCACCATCCGCAGAAAACGCGGCGCCGACAGGCCGCCAAGCTGACTGCCATGCTTGGCCAGGTATTTCCACAGGCCGACGATGTCGGTCACCGGCCAATCGGCGATCAGGGTGCCAAAGCTGCCTTTTTCACGACGCACATCGAGGATGAACTGGGCGTTGCGCGGCACACTTTTCAGCTTGCCCAGGTGGCGAATCAACCGCGCATCCTGCATCAGGTTCTCCAGGCGCTCGGCGCCCATCAGCACCACCTTTTCCGGGTCGAAGCCAAAGAAAACCTCCTCGAAGGCCGGCCATTTGGCGTCCACCAGACTGTGCTTGAGACCGGCGCGGAAGATGCGCAGGCTGATCAGCGACAGATAACGGTCATCACTCAGCGCCCGCAGTTCGGCATCGCTACGCGGCTGCGGCAGCATGGCCTCCAGTGCCTTCGCCGAGCCGAAGCGATTGAGGCAAAACTCGTGCAGCCACTTGTAATCACGCATGAATCGAATCCTTCATAAAACGGATGACAGAGCCTGCACGCAGCGCGTTGAACACTCAAGTCCCACAACGATGACGCTCACGTAGGGCGGGTGAAACCCGCCAATCTCGAACCGGCGGCTTGCACCCGCCCTACCCACGCAAACGCTCGGCAGCCCGGCGCAACGCAGCCTCGGTGCCGCTCCAGCCCAGGCAGCCATCGGTGATCGATACGCCGTAACGCAACTCGCCGGCAAGCGCCTGGCAGCCGTCGAACAGGTGGCTCTCCAGCATCACCCCGCGCAGGCTGTCATCGCCAGCCAGGCGCTGGTCGATCACGCTTTCCAGCACCGCCGGTTGACGCAACGGATCCTTGCCGCTGTTGGCGTGACTGCAATCGACCAGAATGCGCGGCGCGATGCCCTGGCGCTCAAGTGCCTGCCGCGCAGCGGCGACGCTGACGGCATCATGGTTCGGTGCGCCGTGGCCACCGCGCAGCACCAGATGGGTGTCGGGGTTGCCCGCGGTATGCAGCAGGGCCGGATGGCCGAGGTCATCGATGCCGAAGTGCTGATGCGGGTGCGCCGCCGAGCGCATGGCGTCGCAGGCGATGCCGACACTGCCGTCGGTGCCGTTCTTGAAGCCCACCGGCAAATCCAGGCCGCTGACCATCTCGCGATGCACCTGCGACTCGCTGGTGCGCGCACCGATAGCCGCCCAACCGAGCAGGTCGTCGAAGTAACCGGCGGCCATAGGTTGCAGCAGCTCGGTGGCCAGCGGCAAGCCGCGAGCGAGGATATCCAGCATCAACTGCCGGGACTGCCGCAAACCCTCGGCCATATCACCACTGCCATCCAGATGCGGGTCGTACAGCAGCCCCTTCCAGCCTACTGTGGTGCGCGGTTTCTCCACATAGGCGCGCATCACCAGCAACAGTTGGTCGTCGACCTGCGGCGTCAGTTCGGCCAGGCGCTCGGCGTATTCGAGGGCGCTGCTACGGTCATGCAGGGAACAGGGGCCGACCACCACCAGCAGACGTGAGTCGCGACCGTCGAGCACGGCGCGGATGGCGTCACGGTCGGCGGCAATGGTATCGGCAAGCGCGGCAGGCAACGGCAGGCGTTGACGCAGTACGGCGGGGCTGGGCAGCGGCTGGGCGCTGCGGCGGGCGATGGTGGTGACGGAGGAAGCGAGTTGAGCGGAGCTGTTCATGATCTGGCGGTTCCTTGGCCGGCGCGGTCGATGCCGCGGCGGCGCTAACTGAGTGTTCGTGGCAAAGGTGTCAGGGCGGTGGTGACGCTGCTAAATCGCCAGTCGTAGCGGTAGTTACGGTAATAACGGTTCATCTGTGAGTCCTCGATCTGTGGCCGTTTTTCGGCCGGAAAAAACAAAACCCCCGGTCGGGTTGCCGACCGGGGGTTTTGTGGAAAACGTCTCTGGTGGCGACCCTGGTGTCTCAGGCCGCCTGTGGGGTATCAGGCGCGCCTGTGGCTAAACCAATACCCAAAGAAGTAATACGCGGCAGCCGCGACCGACTGCGCACGCGCCAACGCGGCGCGCGAGGCACCGGCTTGCAGCATGGACAGGAGGTTGAGGCTGGCGGACATGGAATTCTCCAAAACGATGGCTGAACCATACTCCAGGCCTTTACGGCCTGGCAAGCGTCGCGGCTAAAGCCCCTCCCACGGATCGAATTGCCTGTGGGAGGGGCTTTAGCCGCGATGGTTTACAGGCTCATCACATCGAGAAAGCGCGGCGTGGCGCTGTCGTCGATCTTCAGGCTCTTGAAGTCGAACAGGTTGCGGTCGGCCAGTTGCGAGGGGTGCACGTTCTGCAGGGCGCGGAACATGATCTCGACCCGACCCGGGCTCTTGCGCTCCCACTCCTGCAGCATCTCCTTGACCACCTGGCGCTGCAGGTTCTCCTGCGAGCCGCAGAGGTTGCACGGGATGATGGGGAACTCCTTGAGCTGGCTGTAGGCCTCGATATCGGCCTCGGCGCAGTAGGCCAGCGGGCGGATCACCACGTTGCGGCCGTCGTCGGACAGCAGCTTGGGTGGCATGGCCTTGAGCGTGCCGCCGTAGAACATGTTGAGGAAGAAGGTTTCCAGGATGTCGTCGCGGTGGTGCCCCAGCGCCATCTTGGTCGCGCCGATCTCATCGGCATAGGTGTACAGCGTGCCGCGACGCAGGCGCGAGCACAGCGAGCAGGTGGTCTTGCCCTCGGGAATCTTCTCCTTGACCACCGAGTAGGTGTCCTTCTCGATGATGTGGTACGGCACGCCAACGGATTCCAGATAGGCCGGCAACACGTGCTCGGGGAAGCCGGGCTGCTTCTGATCCATGTTTACCGCGACGATCTCGAACTTGATCGGCGCCACCTTCTGCAGATACAGCAGCACGTCGAGCATGGTGTAGCTGTCTTTGCCGCCGGACAGGCAGACCATCACCTTGTCGCCATCCTCGATCATGTTGAAGTCGGTGATGGCTTCGCCGGCCAGGCGGCGAATTCGCTTCTGCAGTTTGTTCTGGTTGACCGAAAGGGTGCCCATGGTGCGTCGAAATCCGAGGGAGTGGGAACGAAAGCGCGACATTTTACGCACAATGGCGCCGCGCCCCCACCCCACCGACAACTAAATGCTAGGCTCGGCCGATGAACGACGACCTCGACCCCGATCTGGACCTCGCCGAGCAGGTACTGCAACTGCTGCAGGCAGCACCGGATGGCATTGCCGAATACACCCTGATCCAGCAACTGAAAGATCGCCACAGCGGTCATGTCCCCAATCTGCCCCTGGCCGACAAGCTGGTGCTGTTTCGCACTCATTTCCTGCTGTTCAACGCGCTTTATCGCCTGCGCGAGCAGCTATGGCAGAAAAAGAGTCACCTGCTGCAGATCAGCCCGCTGTGTATACGTCTGCTGCCCTATCAGTCAGGCAGTGCGGCGCTCAGTGAACGCGACGCCCTGCGTGACTACTACTTGGACATGAGCAACCTGCAGAGCACCGACGAACGCGACGTCGAGCGCTTGCTGACCAGCTTCTGGACGCGCATGCAAGGCGGCGAAGAGAAGCAGGCTGCACTCGAGTTGTTCGAACTGGCCAATGAACGGACACTCGACCTGCCAAGAATCAAGCTGCGCTACCGACAAATGGTCAGCGAGCATCATCCGGACCGAGGCGGCAGCACAGAGCGGCTGCAGTCGATAAACCTGGCTATGGAAATTCTTGAGCGCTATTACCACTGACTTCTAGAGAGCGATTTGCTCTAAAGCCAGGCATCACGACGGCTCCAGGCTCTGTCTATACTGCGACATAAGGTCGCAACGATTTGGCCTGATACCTGGTAACGCTGTCCATGCGCGCCGGGCCTCCGCCGGGGGGCGACTGTCATAAGAAAAGGAGGTGTCTGGCATGATCCACCACGTTTGGGGGCTCTTCACCCATCCCGATCAAGAATGGCAAGAAATCCGTGGCGAGGAAGAATCAATCAGCCACATGTACCTGACCCATGTGCTGATTCTTGCAGCAATTCCCGCTATTTCAGCTTACATCGGCACTACCCAGGTTGGCTGGGCGATTGGTGACCGAGCACCAGTAATGCTTACCGAAGGCAGTGCGATGGTGATGACCATCATGTCCTACCTGGCGATGCTCGCCGGGGTAGCCGTGATGGGCGCATTCATCCACTGGATGGCACGCACCTACGACGCCAATCCCAGCCTAACCCAGTGCATCGTATTCGCGGCTTACACCGCCACCCCACTGTTCATCGGAGGTCTCGCAGCGCTCTATCCGCATCTGTGGCTGGGCATGGTCGTGGGCACGGTCGCGATCTGCTACACGGTTTATCTGCTCTATGTCGGCATACCGACGTTCATGAACATTCCTGAAGATGAAGGCTTCATGTTCTCCAGCTCTGTACTGGCGGTCGGCTTGGTCGTGCTGGTAGCGATGATAGCCAGCTCGGTCATTCTCTGGGGCATGGGCGTCGGCCCGGTCTACACAAGCTGACAGCCGATAGTGACAAACCCACAGGCCGCCCTCGCAGACTGTGTGAAAACGTTCTGAACTGACCGGTTCAATACAAACGCCCCGATTGATTCGGGGCGTTTGTGTTTTTACTGGTGCAATGATGCAAAGTGCAGCGCTCAGGTCAGCAGCTCGATCATGCGGCGTGCCCCGA
>NZ_JBLUPX010000028.1:0-48092 GCF_048068235.1 Pseudomonas sp. NY15364
CCTGAGCGCTGCACTTTGCATCATTGCACCAGTAAAAACACAAACGCCCCGAATCAATCGGGGCGTTTGTATTGAACCGGTCAGTTCAGAACGTTTTCACACAGTCTGAAACCAGGCGGCATTTTCCTGAGTTGCTCGATGTTAGCCGGGGCAGGGCATTCAGATGCCCATATTGGCCAGGCTCTGCATGATATTGCGCAGGGTGCCGGCGAGGGTGGGGTGGCTGGCCTCGAAACGTTCCACCGCCAGATTGACGCCATCGACCAGCGTGGCGTCGGGCGCTGAGGCGGCTTCACGCGCCAATTGCACTTCGATTTCCTGGGTTAGCAGGTAGAGCGATGCGCGTTCTTCCTCGCTGAGCGGCGTGTCCTGGGCCAGGTGTTGTTGGAGGGCTTCCAGTTGCTGCTGCAGGTCGCTTGCTGGCATAGAGTTCTCCTTTTCGAATCAGCTTAGGCATTGACCCCCAGCTGCGCTGGAAGTTTTCAACCCGTACCTGAAGGTTAATCCAAGCGGGCCGGCTTTGCCTGATCCGAGTCAAAGTCTCAGGGCTTTTCGCCTTTGCTCCGGCGTACGCCGATATCGTCCAGGCTGGCCTCGATTTCTCCCAGGTGATCGACCACCGAATGCACGCCCAGACGATAGAGCAGCAGCGTGGCCTCGGCGCGCAGGTGTTTCTGCTCGCTTGCGTCCAGTGCCTGCCAGTCGGCCAGGGCGTAGCCGCACAGTGGCCCACAGGCGGCCAGGCCGATGGTCCAGCAGCCGGCATTGAGCCCGGCTTGCAGCAATAGCGGATTACCGCTGACGACTACACAACCATCCAGGCGCTCGACGTTCAGCTGGCTCAATGCCTGCCAGCAGCTGTCTGGCGCCGGCCATGGCCTGGCCTGACGCGCCAGCACCGCTTCGATGGACGTGGGTAACGCTTCTGCCAGGCGCAGACTGGCGTCAGCTGGTAGATCGTCCAGCCAGGCGCAGGGCGTGCCATTGGCATGCAGGCTTTGCAGCAACTGTGCAGCACCTGGGGTCAGCTCGGCATGGTCGCCGGCCACCTCGCTCAGCGTCTGCTGTAGCGCTTGCAGTTGTGCTGCGGTTGCCGGCTTGCCTAGCCAGGCATCCAGCGCCTGCTGCGGCGTACCGACGAGGCTTGCGCGCGTGCACTCGGGGTGCAGCCGCTGCAGTGCGACGGGTAGCGTGCGGGCGCCGAAGTCGACCAGGCAGCCGGACAGTTGAAAGATCAGGGCGGTGCAGGGGGAGGGCATGGGATCATCCGTGGCATTGGCCTAGGCCAATCTAGCGCCAGCGGATGACCGTAATGTGACCGCTAGATGACGTCGAACAGAGCGCGTACATGCTCCGGCAGGGCTACCGACTTGCCACTCTCATGGTCGATCCATACCAGTTTGCAGTAACCCTCACCGTAGACCGTGAGCGGGGCTTCGACGGTGCGCAGCCGGTGTTCGATCACCAGGCTGCTGCGCCCAACTGCGCCTGCTCTCAGTTCCACCACCACGGTGGCGGGGTGGATCACCGGTTTCAGATAGGTGTGCTGGGTTTGCAGGACCACCGGGCCGAATGGCACGTTGCTCATGGCTACGCCGGCCAGCTCGAACCAGGCGACACGGGCTTCTTCCAGGTATTGCATGTAGATGATGTTATTGACGTGCCCGTAGCTGTCCATGTCGCCCCAGCGTACGGGGATGTGTGCGGTGTGCAGCAAGGTTTCGTCGGTCATCGCTTTTCTTCGCTATGCTGCCCAATCAGGGCTCCAGGCTTTATACTACGCGGCATTCGGCCCGCTGGCGGTGGCCACATTATTTTCCTCAAGGAGAGATTTAAATGCATGTGATCGGTGCTCGCTGGATCGCGCGCCTGGGTGGCCTGATGGCCCTCGTCGGCCTCAGCCTGCTGCCTGCGATGAGTCAGGCCGCTTCGGAAGAAGATCCTTGGGAAAGTTTCAATCGTCCCATCTTCCGTTTCAACGATACCGTCGATACCTATGCGCTGAAGCCGATCGCCCAGGGTTACCGGGCGGTCACGCCGCAATTTCTCGAAGATGGCGTACACAACGTGTTTGGCAACATCGGCGACGTTGGCAACCTGGCCAACAACCTGCTGCAGGGCAAGCTGCACAACGCCGGCGTCGATACCGGTCGCCTGATCTTCAACACCACCTTCGGTGTGCTGGGCTTCTTCGACGTGGCGAAACACATGGGCCTGCAGAAGAGCAACGAAGATTTCGGTCAGACCCTAGGTGTCTGGGGTTTGGAAAGCGGCCCGTATCTGGTCATCCCGTTTCTTGGCCCAAGCACCGTGCGCGACGCTGCCGGGCGTGTACCGGATAGCTTCCTGACCCCCTATCCGTACATCGACCATGTGCCGACCCGTAACGTCACTCGTGGCGTCCAGGTGCTCGATACCCGGGCCAGCCTGCTGCAGGCCGAGCGCCTGATCAGCGGCGATAAGTACATCTTCATTCGCAACGCCTACTTGCAGAGCCGTGAGTTCAAGGTGAAAGATGGGCAGGTTGAAGACGACTTCTAAGTCCTGATAGATGCAAAAAAGGCGGCTCTAGAGCCGCCTTTTTCGTAAATGCAGATTTCAGCTCATGGATATGATTGCCAAGCCCAGCGATTGACGACCGTCGCCCAGATCGCTGATCCGAACCACTTCGGCCTGGGCGTCGAGGCCGGCGAGTTCGCTGTGTTCTGAAGGGATATGGACCTTGACCTTGTCTCCCATGCTCAAGGCCGCTTCAGCCTCGATTT
The DNA here is from genome assembly GCF_048068235.1 of Pseudomonas sp. NY15364. Lineage (NCBI taxonomy): Bacteria > Pseudomonadati > Pseudomonadota > Gammaproteobacteria > Pseudomonadales > Pseudomonadaceae > Pseudomonas > Pseudomonas sp. NY15364. Next base: position 2,766 of record NZ_JBLUPX010000028.1, read on the forward strand.
GCATGCCAGTACTGGAAAGATCCAGGCACAGTGCAGGAATTTCCCGGCCAGCATGATGGAGGACGACTGCAGCTTCCAGTCGCATGCGGATGTAGTCGCGTTTCTCGCTGTACGCTCGATCGTTCTGACTCATGGACCCTGTCCTCTTCTTATGAGCTCTCCCGCGGCTCTTATAACCCTCGTCGATTTGACCTGTAAAGCCGCCGAACGACGACCGGTCCCGGCTTGAATCGGCCGGCAGATGGGAGTACCGTCTGCCCCTTGAAATCGCCCTGGCGCCATAGATGCAGCGCCGCGCCACGGGCAGTGACCAAAAATTGCCCTGGCGCAGTTTGCCTGGATACCCCATGCACAAAACCAGTGCCACTCTGCTGATCATTGACGACGACGATGTCGTACGTGCAAGCCTCGCGGCCTACCTCGAGGACAGCGGCTTCAAGGTGTTGCAGGCCAACAACGGTTTGCAGGGGCTGGAAGTGTTCCAGCAGGAAGGCCCCGACCTGATGATCTGCGACCTGCGCATGCCGCAGGTCGACGGTCTTGAACTGATTCGTCGTATCAACGCACTGGGTGTCGAGGTGCCGGTGATCGTCGTTTCCGGCGCCGGTGTGATGACCGATGCTGTCGAAGCCCTGCGTCTCGGCGCTGCCGATTACCTGATCAAACCTCTCGAAGACCTGGCGGTGCTGGAGCATTCGGTGCGCCGTGCGCTGGACCGTGCGCGTCTGCGCGTCGAGAACCAGCTCTATCGTGAGAAGCTGGAAGCGACCAATCGTGAGCTCCAGGCTAGCCTGCACCTGTTGCAGGAGGACCAGAACGCCGGCCGTCAGGTGCAGATGAACATGCTGCCGGTGACGCCCTGGCAGGCTGACGGCCTGAACTTCGCGCACCAGATCATCCCGTCGTTGTACCTGTCCGGTGACTTCGTCGATTACTTCCGTATCGACGAGCGACGCATCGCGTTCTATCTGGCCGATGTCTCCGGCCATGGTGCGTCGTCGGCATTCGTCACCGTGCTGCTCAAGTTCATGACCACGCGCCTGCTCTACGAGTGGCGGCGTGGCGGCACGTTACCGGAATTCAAACCCTCCGATGTACTCGGCCACATCAATCGCGGGTTGATCAACTGCAAGCTGGGCAAGCACGTGACCATGCTCGGCGGTGTGATCGACGAGGAGAGCGGCATGCTCACCTACAGCATCGGCGGGCATCTGCCGCTGCCGGTGCTGTTCGAGAATGGCCAGGCGCGCTACCTGGAAGGCCGTGGCCTGCCAGTCGGCCTGTTCGAGGAAGCCGAATACGGTGATCTGGAAATGCAGTTGCCAGAGTCTTTCAGCCTGACGCTGCTGTCCGATGGCATTCTCGACCTGCTGCCGGGTGACACGCTGAAAGAGAAGGAATTGGCGTTGCCACAACTGGTTAGCCAGGCTGGCGGTACGCTGGGTGGTTTGCGTCAAGTTCTCGGTCTGGCCAATCTGGGCGAGATGCCGGATGATATCGCCTTGCTGGTGTTGAGCAGGAACCTTGCATGAATCCTGGGATAAGCCCCGGTCGCATCCAATTCGCCGAGCAGGATGGAACCTTCGTCCTGAAGTTTGTCGGTGAAGTCCGTCTGACGTTGTGTTCAGCACTGGATGCCACGATTGAAAAGATTTTCACCGCGTTGAATTTTTCGGCCATCGTCATCGACTTGACCGAAACTCGCAGTATCGACAGCACGACCCTCGGTTTGCTGGCGAAATTGTCCATTCTGTCGCGGCAGAAGGTTGGTCTATTGCCGACCGTTGTCACCACTCACGACGACATCACGCGCCTGCTGGAGTCCATGGGCTTCGACCAGGTGTTCAACATCGTCGATCGGCCAATCCCGTGCCCGGAATGCCTGGATGATCTACCGTCGCAGGATCAATCCGAAGAGGTGGTCAAGGCCAAGGTGCTGGAAGCGCACCGCATCCTGATGGGGCTCAACGACTCCAACCGCGAAGCGTTCCACGACCTGGTCAGTGCGCTCGAACGGCATTGATTGATCGCTTTCCGTAGGGTGCGCTATGCGCACCGATATCTGCCGATAAAGTCGCTGGTGCGCACAACGCGCTCTACTTTCTAACTCGCAATGAAAAGAGGCGTCAGCCAAGCTGACGCCCCCTTTGTCATTCAGGCCTTGGCGGCCAGCAGGGCTTCGAGTTTTTCCTGATCGCGGGCGAACAGGCGGATGCCCTCGGCCAGCTTCTCGGTAGCCATGGCATCCTCGTTCAGGGCCCAGCGGAAGCCGCCTTCATTGAGGCTCTGGCGCGGTTCGCCGGCAGCGCCAGGGGCGAGTTGACGAGTGAGCTGGCCCTCGTCTTCTGCCAACTTCTGCAGCAGTTCGGGGCTGATGGTCAGGCGGTCACAACCCGCCAGGGCTTCGATCTGGCCGATGTTGCGGAAGCTCGCACCCATCACCACGGTGTCGTAGGCATTGGCCTTGTAGTAGTCGTAGATGCGCGTGACCGATTGCACGCCTGGATCTTCGCTGCCGACGAAATCACGGCCCTCGGCCTTCTTGTACCAATCGTAGATGCGCCCCACGAACGGCGAGATCAGGAATATGCCGGCATCGGCGCAGGCCTGCGCCTGGGCGAAGGCGAACAGTAGGGTCAGGTTGGTCTGCACGCCGGCTTTTTCCAGCTGCTCCGCGGCGCGGATGCCTTCCCAGGTCGAAGCGATCTTGATCAGTACGCGCTCGCGGCCAATGCCCGCTTTTTCGTAAAGGCCGATCAGGCGCTCGGCGCGGCGCAGGGTCGCGTCGGTGTCGAACGACAGGCGCGCATCGACTTCGGTGGAAATGCGTCCCGGGATGACCTTGAGGATCTCCTGGCCGACGGCGACCGCGAAATGATCGCAGGCCAGCCCCAGGTCACCCTTGCCAGCACTCATGGCCTGATTCAGCAGATCGGCATAGCGAGGAAGGGCTGCCGCCTTGAGCAGCAGAGAGGGGTTGGTGGTGGCATCCACCGGTTGCAGGCGAGCGATTGCGTCTAGGTCACCGGTGTCGGCGACTACGGTAGTGAACTGCTTGAGTTGTTCCAGCTTGGAGGTCATGACGAGGCCTTGTCGTTGCAGATGGCATGACCTTACCCGAGGCGCAGCGGGCGCTCAACGGTCGGGTCACTGACAATATTTACCTTTTCGGGCTGCGCTTTTTACCGGCTCGTTCGTCTTTATCTATAACGGTGCTTAAGAACGTGCCGAAGTCGGTGGAGTCCGACTGTAGACGAGCTGCCAAGGAGCCCGAATATGTCGACCCAAACCCAGCTTTCTCGTTCAGTTTCCGCTGGCCTGGATACGCGTCAGTGTCGTGAGTGGCTACAGGCCGCCGGGCTGCGCTTCAGCATGCCCCGGCTCAAGGTGGTGGAGGCGCTGTGCAGCGCCAATGACGAGCAGGGAATATCCGCGCGCGCACTCCACCAGCAATTGAATGAGGCCGGCGAACCACTGTCGCTGGTCAGCGTGCGCCAGGTGCTGCGGCGTATGGAGGAGAATGGCCTGGTGCAGACGACGGGGCGTAGCCGCTATCGCCTGAGCGCGCCGGATCAATGACCGCGTAGCAGTTCGGCTGCCTGATCGAGCAGCGCCAGCGGGTCTTGCACCTTGTGAATGTCCACCGACAGCAGCTGGCGGAAACGTCGGGCACCGGGGAAGCCCTGGGCCAGGCCCAGTACGTGACGGCTGACGTGATGCAGGGTGCCGCCCTCGCGTAGGTGCTGCTCGACGTAGGGTTTGAGTGCGAGCAGAGCGTCCATGCGGGAAATACCCGTGTCTGCGGCGCCGAACAGGCGGCTGTCCACCTGCGCCAGCAGATAGGGGTTGTGATAGGCCTCGCGGCCGAGCATCACGCCATCGAAGGTCTGCAAGTGCTGCTCGCATTCCTCGAGGGTCTTGATGCCGCCGTTGAGGATGATCTCCAGATCTGGGAAGTCCTGCTTGATCTGCGCGGCGATGTCGTAGCGCAGCGGCGGAATCTCACGGTTTTCCTTCGGTGACAGGCCTTCGAGGATGGCGATGCGCGCATGCACGGTGAAGCTGCGGCAGCCGGCATCGCGCACCTGGCCGACGAAATCGCACAGTTCGGCGTAGCTGTCACGGCCATTGATGCCGATGCGGTGCTTGACCGTCACCGGGATACTCACGGCGTCCTGCATGGCCTTCACGCAGTCGGCGACCAGCGCCGGATGGCCCATCAGGCAGGCGCCGATCATGTTGTTCTGCACCCGGTCGCTGGGGCAGCCGACGTTCAGGTTCACTTCGTCATAGCCATGTTCTTCGGCCATCTTCGCGCAGGTCGCCAGGTCCTGCGGGTTGCTGCCGCCCAACTGCAGGGCAATCGGATGTTCGCACTCGCTGTAACGCAGGAAACGCTCGCGGTCGCCATGGATCAGCGCGCCGGTGGTGACCATCTCGGTGTAGAGCAGGGCATGACGCGACAGCTGACGGAGAAAGAACCGGCAGTGACGGTCCGTCCAATCCATCATCGGGGCGACGGAAAAGCGGCGGGAAAGGGCGAGGCGGTTGGAATCCTGGGACATGGGACGCTGTGACGGGCTGAAAAAGGCTGCTTATTCTAACAGCAAGCCCGCGCGGGACGGGCTTTTGTTGCCGGCCATAGGAGGGCTTTTGTACCAATGTGTCGGCTTGTCTAGGCCCAAAGCAGCATTGCCGGACCGTGGTGCAAGGGGCACGCTTGGCGGCAAGCTGCCCAGAGAACCATCAATGTCTGATCAAGCTCCCGTTACCCGGCGACTGGCCAATGGCGCCGAGCTGCGAGCGCAGCAGCAGCCCTGGGCGCAGCAGGTAGGGTTGTGTCTGCGTGTGGCCGCCGGCAGTCATGACGAGCCGCAGGCCTATCCGGGCCTGGCGCACTTTCTCGAACATCTGCTGTTTCTTGGTAGCCGCGATTACCCGGTCGACCAGGGGTTGATGGCTTTCGTCCAGCGCCATGGCGGGCTGGTCAATGCCTCGACTCAGGCGCGTTACACCGATTTCGTCTGCGAGGTGCCGGCCGAGTTGCTGCAGCCAGCGCTGACACGTCTGCTGGATATGCTTGGCCAGCCTTTGCTGGCGATCGACGCGCAGCTGCGTGAGCGCGAGGTGCTGCACGCCGAATACCAAGCACGCAGCCAGGATGCCGACAGTCGCATCGATCATGCGCTGGGCCAGGCGCTAGCCGCTGGGCATCGCTGCGGCGCGTTCCTGGCCGGTGATCGCAGCACGCTGGCTGTGGAATCTGCGGAATTTCAGCGGGCGCTGCGTGATCATCACCAACGTCACTACCAGGCTCGGCATATGAGCCTGACCCTGGTCGGGCCACAACCGGCCGAGCAGTTGCTGGATATCGCCGAGGCGCTGCTTGGAGCGTTGCCGGCAGGCGAGGGCGACGCCTGTTCCGCTCCGCCGCCGGACCTGCTGCCGCTGCGAGCGCCGTGCCTGCATCTGCAACACAGTCGCTCTGGTGTGTACCTGGGGCTTGCCGTGCAGCTCGACACCCGCGACCTGAACGCATCGTTGGATCTGTTGCTGGATGCCTTGCAGGACCCTACGCCCGGCGGCTTGCTCGACGGCTTGCGCGCGATGCAATTGTGCCGGCAGTTGCAGGCGCGGGTGCTGTATCAGCACGGTGGGCAATGCCTGCTGCGTCTGGACTTTCCTGGCGCCAGCGCGGAGCAGGGCGCCTCAGTGCGCGCCGCCGTGCAGAGTTGGGCCGCGCAGTTGCAGGGCGATACAGATTGGTCATTGCGACTGCAGCACCAGCAGCAGGCAGCAACGCTCAGGTTGCTTGGGCTCAGCCCGTTGGCGGCGGCCAGGGAACTGCAGTCGTCTGCTCAGGACGATAGCCATACCTTGCACGACCTGAATGCCGTGCTGGCTCGCCTGGCTCGCGGTGATGGGCTGATCGAACTGCAGTGCTGCGAGCAGGCGCAGCCGCCGTGGCCGGCAATTGGATTGGATTTGCCATTGCAGGCCTTGCCGATGCCATCGCCAACCCCAATTTCGAACCATCCCTGGCGGCTGCCTGGCAATGATCCGTTGCTGGCCGGCGCTGCCGTGGCATCGGCCGTTTTGCCATTGGCCGCGCTACGACATCATCCGGGGCAGGTGGAGGGTGGGCCGGCTGCGCTTTACTGGCGTGGCCCTCGTGCGGCGGCGGGCGACGCTGCGGCCATCGAAGCGGGATTGCTGGCGCGCAGCGCCGATCTGCGCTGGCGCGGTGAGCGGCTTGGCATCGCCTGCCAGCTGAGCGTACAAGCTGCTGGCTGGAGTCTCTCATTGCGCGGGCCGGCACCACTATTGCCGACCTTCAGTGCTTTGCTGGTACCGCTACTGTTGGCCGCGCGGGATGAACCAGTCGAGCCCGATTCCCAGGGCATGTTGTTGCGGGCGCTGCTGCAACGTTTGCCGCAGCTCTGCGAACTACCTAAGACCTCTCGACTGGAAGGGCTGAGTGTTGGGCTTGGGGCGCGCGAGCAGGCGCAGTTGAATGAGTCGTGCATGGCTGTCGAGGCGCTTACGGATCTGTCGCCCGCGTCGTGTATCGAGACTGGAGTCGACTGGCACCAGGTCGCGCAGCCAAGTGCGGATGCCGCGTTGCTGTTGTTCTGTCCCTTGCCTGCCGTCGATGCCTGCACCGAGGCTGCCTGGCGTCTGCTTGGCCAGGTGTTGCAGGGGCGTTTCTATCAGCGCCTGCGTGGTGAGCTGCAACTGGGTTACGCGCTGTTCGCCGGTTTCCGTCAGGTCGAGGGTTGCCGGGGCCTGTTGTTTGCCCTGCAGTCACCCGTCTGCGAGGCGGCCGGTATCTTCGAGCATATCCGCGTCTTTCTGGGCGAGCAGCGTCAGTTGCTCGCAGCACTGGACGATACGGCCGTGTCGCGGTATCGCGATGCCTTGCTGCCAGCGCTGAGCCCGGCCAAGGCCAATCTGCCGCGTGCCGAGCAGCTATGGCAGCTGCATCTGGCAGGCTTGCCCGAGGTGCACCTGCAACGGGTGCAGCAAGCGTTGGTGGCCCTGACCGCGAACGATCTGCTCCTGGCACATGAGCAGCTGCTAGGCGCCCGCGACTGGCGCGTACTCGCCAGCGGAGCACCGTCGCCGGCCTAACTACACCGTTTTCCTCCCGCTCTCCATTCTGATATGCAGGCCTGGGCGTTTTGCGTCTGCCTGCAGACGTTTGCCGATTTCCCTTTTCACAGCGCTTTGCGTGCGCGTCTACGCCCTAGGGCTGGCCCGGTACTACGACCTTTCTCCCGCTACCGGTAGCAAGTCGGTCGCGAGCCGGCGGGAGCGGGCCGGTAGCGCCCGGCCAAAGCAGCAGTGAATCGCTGCCAAGGCAGCGTATGGCCCGCCGGACCTGCTTTCGATAATCGCCTCCGACACGACTGCCCCGGCGGTCGCCACTCAAGCGGAGAGCGTTATGCACAACAACAAGATCGCCATCACTCGATTTCTGCCCCTGACCCTGGCTACGGCCGTCGCCCTGGCGACTGCGCAGCAGGCCGCCGCCGAGATCGTCCTGTACGACAAGGACGACACCACTTTCTCCACCGACGGCTACATCAACGCCTTCTACGTCAACAGCGACGTGGACCGTGATGGCGAGCAGTTCGACCGCCGTCAATCGCGGGTGAAGATGGGCTTTCTGCCCAACTGGATCGGCTTCAACTTCGGCAAGCAGATCGATGATCTGAAGCTGACCGGCCGCTCGTCCTTCTGGGTCACCATCAACGACAGCGAAACCAATGGCACCGATACTGCCATCGACGTCCGTCAGTTCTACGGCACCGTTTCCAGCCCGGAGTGGGGCGAAGTGCTGGTGGGCAAGGACTTCGGCCTGTTCTCGCGCTCCAATATCTTCCTCGATGAGCTGCTGGCCGGGTACGGCAACGTCTCCGACACCCTGGGCCTGGTGGACGGCAACGGCGTGTCCTTCGGCAATATCGGCACCGGCTACCCGTATCCGTTCCCGACCTCGCAGATCACCTACCGCAACAACAACCTGGCCGAAGGCCTGCGTGTGGCGGTGGGCATCATGGACCCGGTCGACACCAACGACGACAGCCCGACCGGCAAGGCCTACCAGGAAAACCCGCGCTTCGAATCGGAAGTCAGCTACCAGTTCGATCTGGGCGGTTCGACCATCTACACCTGGGTCAACGGTGCCTACCAGACCTCCGAGAACACCGACGACACCGTCGACAAGGTCACCTCCAAGGGCCTCGGCTATGGCGTGCAGGCCAAGTTCGGCGGCCTGTCGCTGACTGGTTCGGGCTTCCAGGCCAAGGGCATCAACCCGTTCTTCACCAACAACCTGGGCGAGCCGACCCTGCGTGACATCGACAGTGACGGCTACCTGCTGCAGGGATCCTACACCTGGGGCAAGAACCGCGTGGCGCTGTCCTATGGCAAGACCGAGGACGACGGCAACGGCCTGGGCGTGGCAGCGGACTACGAGACTCGTGGCATCGCCTACTTCCGCACCATCAACGACAACCTCAAGCTGGTCGCCGAGTACAACCAGTACCAGATCGACGCCGCCGCTGGCAGTGGTCTGAACGAGGACACCGACACCTTCGCCGTGGGTGCGGTACTCAGTTGGTAAGCCACATGGCTTGCGGACGACGGGAGGCCCATGGGTCTCCCGTTCTTTTATGAATCGAAAGGAAGAATTCAATGATCGGACTCTGGAGCGAATCGGCTCAAACCTATCTGCTGGTGCTGGCGATCAGCACCACGCTGGTCTTCGCGCTCCCCATCTTCCTCCTGCCGCTGACCTGGGCGCGCCTGATGCGCTGGCGCATCCCGCAGGACATCGACCTCGCGGTGTACTTCGGGCGCTGCCTGGGCGCCTTCATCCTGATCGTCGAGGCGCTGATGCTGCGCGCCGCGCTGACTGGTGAAGCGCTGCACACCACCTTCGAGGTTTTGGCCGCGGTGGCCCTGCTGATGATGCTGGTGCATGTGCATGGCGCGATCAAGCGTATCCAGCCGTGGACGGAAACCCTGGAGATCGGCTTCTACGCCGGGATGTTCGTGTTGACCCTGATGTTCTGGCCGGCTCTGTAAGAGCGATGGCGCGCATGCGCAGCAGCAGTTCCCCGTTCATGAAGACGCCCGGATGAAATCCGGGATCGCATCCCTCGATTGCCCTTGGCGCCGCCGTACTGCTTCGCGAGTACGTCCTACGGATCTACTACCCAGTACTCAAGTAGCATGGGGCGGGCAGCGCCGGCTTCGTAGAATTTCCCCATGATCAGCACGTGAATTGGGGCGTGATATGGCCTTGGAACAGTCGGAGGGCGTGCTTAGCGCCGTCTCCAGCACGAAGGATGTGGAATTGGCCGCTCAGGAACTGGCACGCCAGCTGATCCATCCCTATCTCGGCTTCGTGCTGTTCTTCTGCTCGGCCGAGTACGATCTCGACGGTCTGGGCCAGGCGCTGGAGGCCCATTTCGGCGGTGTCAGCCTGGTCGGCTGCACCAGCGCCGGCGAAATCACCCCGCAGGGCTACGACCGTGGTTGCGTGGTGGCACTGGGATTCGACCTGCGCTGTTTCTCCATCGCCAGCGTACTGATCGACGAGATGGAGCGCTTCAATCTGCTCGATGCGCAGCAATTGGTCGATGGTCTGGTCAAGAATTGCCGCAGCAACGAGCTGGCCTCGATCAAGGGTCACAGCTTCGCCCTGACCCTGCTCGACGGTCTTTCCAGCCGCGAAGAACTGGTTCTAGGCGCACTCAGCGCGGCGCTGGGCAGCATCCCGCACTTCGGCGGCTCGGCCGGTGACGACAATCACCTGACCCATACCCACGTCTATCACGGCGGGCGCTTCCACAGCGGTGCGGCGGTGGTGGTGCTGTTCAACACCTGGCTGGAGTTCGAGGTGTTCAGCACCCATCACATCCAGCCCAGTGCGGAAAAGCTGGTGGTGACCCGCGCCGACAGCGCCACGCGCCGGGTGTACGAACTCAATGCCGCACCGGCCGCGCAGGAATATGCCGAGCTGATCGGTGTGCCGGTCGAGGCGCTGGATCTGCGCGCGTTCGCCGCCTATCCGCTGGCAGTGCGAATCAGCGATCACTACTACGTGCGTTCGATCCAGCAGGTGCACGACGACCTCAGTCTGACCTTCTACTGCGCGGTGGAGAACGGCATCGTCCTTACCGCCATGCACCCCGGGCCCTTGCTGCCGAACCTTGCGCAGCTGTTCGCCGGACTGGAGCAGCGCCTCGGTCCTCTGCTGCTGACCATCGGCTGCGACTGCTTCCTGCGCCGCCTGGAGATCGAGAACGATGGCGGCGTCGAGTCGGTCGCCACACTGCTGCGCCAGCAGCGGGTGATCGGCTTCAACACCTACGGAGAGCAGTTCAATGGCATGCACATCAACCAGACCTTTACCGGTGTCGCCATTGGCCGACCTGTTGGGCGTGCCGAGCGCTGAGCTGCAGGCACGCTGTACGGCGCTGGAGCAGGAGAACGCCAAGCTCAGGCGCATCAACGCCGCGCTGATCGAGCGGGTCGAGTCGATCCATTCCCGTGGCGATGACGCCTACGCGGCCTTCCAGCATTCGGTGGTGCTGTCCGAACAGGTGCGCGAGCGCACCGACGCGCTGAACCAGGCGATGGCCGAACTGAAATCCAGCAACCAACTGCTCAGCGATGCGCGCTTGCGGGCCGAGACCGCGCACCAGCATTTGATCGACGCCATCGAGAGCATTTCCGACGCCTTCGTGCTGTTCGATGATCGCCAGCGCATCGTGCTGTTCAACAGTCGCTTCAAGGCGCTGTGGGCGCGCAGCCGCGCGCGCATCGGCACCGGTACGCGGCTGGAGGAGATTCGCCGGCTGAGCCGCAGCACCGGCCTGGTGGTGGAGGCGCAGCTGGGCAAGGAGGGCGAGCCGAGCCTGTTCCGCCTGCAGGACGGGCGCTGGGTCCAGGTCAGCGAGCGGCCGACCCGCGAGGGCGGGCTGGTGATCCTCTATACCGACATCACCGAGGTGAAGCAGAGCGAGGCGCTACGCCGCGAGCAGGCCCTGGCGCAGAAGTCGCGCCTGCTGCAGCGCGCGGTCGACAACCTGTCGCAGGGCATGGCCATGGTCAATGCCGAGGGCGCGCTGGAATTGTGGAACCACCGTTTCCTCGAACTCTGCGGGCTGGCGCCGATCAACGCCCATCGGCCGTTCGCCGAAGTGATGGAGGAAAGCGAACTTGAGCCGCTGACCCCGGACAGCCGCGACGCCAGCGGCAAACCGCTGCGCCAGGTGGAGGTGCGTCTGTTCGACGGGCGCATGCTGGAAGTGCGTACTCATCCGCTGCCCACCGGCGGCTTCGTCAATACCTTCACCGATATCACCGAGCGCCATCGCCAGGCCCAGGCGCTGAGCGACAGCGAGCGCTGGATTCGCCTGATCACCGACCACGTGCCGGCGCTGATCGCCTATCTGTCAGCCGATCTGGTCTACGAATTCACCAATAAGGTCTACGAGGAATGGTACTGCTGGCCACGCGGTGCGATGCTCGGCCAGAGCCTGCGCGAAGTACACAGCGAGGAGCATTGCCAGCGCCTGGAGCCCTACGTCGAACTGGCGCTGTCCGGCGAGAGCGTGACCTTCGAATTCGCCGAAACCAACCACAACGGCCAGGAGCGCTACATGTTGCGTTCCTACGTGCCCAACCGTCAGGCCAGTGGTGAGGTGGTCGGCATCTTCGTGCTGATCCGCGATATCACCGAGCGTCGCCGCACCGCCGAGGCGTTGCACCAGGCCTATCAACACCTGGAACAGCGCGTGCGCGAGCGCACCGCCGAGCTGACCACGGTGAACGACCAGCTGCGCCGCGAGATCGACGAGCGCACGCAGATGGAAGCGCGCCTGCGTGATGCCAAGGGCGAGGCCGAGCAGGCCAACCTGTCCAAGACCAAGTTCCTCGCCGCGGTCAGCCATGACCTGCTTCAGCCGCTCAATGCCGCGCGGCTGTTCACCAGTGCCTTGTTGGAGAAACGCGACCTGTCAGGCTGTGCGCCGCTGGTGCGCAACGTCAGCAACTCGCTGGAAGACGTGGAAAGTCTGCTCGGCACGCTGGTGGACATTTCCAAGCTCGATGCCGGGGTGATCAAGCCTGATATCGCACCATTCGCCGTCAGCGAGCTGCTGGAGAACCTGGCCGCCGAGTATCACCAGATCGCCCGCAGCGAAGGCCTGCGCCTGGATTACCTGCCCAGCTCGGCCCTGGTGCGCAGCGACGTGCAACTGCTGGCGCGGATCCTGCGCAACTTCCTCAGCAACGCCATTCGCTACACCGCCAGCGGGCGCATCCTGCTGGGCTGTCGACGGCGCGGCAACAGCCTGTCCATCGAAGTCTGGGACACCGGCATCGGTATCGCCCAGGACAAGCTGGTGGAGATTTTCCAGGAGTTCAAACGCGGTGATAACGTGCAGCGCAAGCAGGATCGCGGTCTGGGTCTGGGCCTGGCGATCGTCGAGAAGATTGCGGGCATGCTCGGCCATCGCATCCGCGTAGCGTCGCAGCAGGGCAGGGGCTCGATGTTTGCCGTTGAGGTGCCGCTTACCCGCCGCGCGCCGCGTGTGCGTGCCGTGCAGGACAGCCCGGATATGTTGCTCGAACGCCTCAGCGGCGCGCGGGTCTGGGTGCTGGATAACGACGCGGCGATCTGCGCCGGCATGCGCACCCTGCTCGAAGGCTGGGGCTGCCGGGTGGTGACTGCGCTGAGTGAAGAAGACCTGGCGTGCCAGGTGGACAACTACCACGCCGAAGCCGACCTGCTGATCGCCGACTACCACCTCGACGACGAGCGCAATGGCGTCGACGCCGTGGCGCAGATCAACGCCCGACGCAGTACGCCGCTACCGGCGCTGATGATCACCGCCAACTACAGCAACGAGCTCAAGCAGCAGATGCGCGAGCTGGGCCATAGCCTGCTGCACAAACCGGTGCGGCCGATGAAGCTGAAGGCGGCGATGAGTCATTTGATGGAGCGTGGGGCAGGGGCTTGAAATCCGGTGCGCACGGCACACCCTACGGTTTACCCGAGCGAGCAGAGCGCAGGAGCTGTAGGGTGGATGTCGCTTTTTACATCCACCGCAGCGGTGGATCGGTACAGCGTGATCCACCCTACGACACTGCGTCGATCCTCCTGTAGGGTGCGCTGCGCGCACCGAGGCGAGCCCGTAGCCCGGATGCAATCCGGGAACGATCACGCCGTTCTACCCCGGATTTCATTCGGGCTACGATAAGGGCGCCTCGTCAGTCATCCGCGATCAGTCGCTTGCCCAGGCTTACCGAGGCGTCGATCTTGTAGCCAAGCCGCTCGTAGAAGGCTAATGCCGCTGCGTTGGTGTCGCGCACCTGCAGGCTGAGCTTGGGGCAGCCCAAAGCGAGCAACTGTTCTTCGATATACGTCATCAACTGACGGGCCAGGCCCTGCTGGCGTTGCTCGGGGCACACCGCCAGGTAGTTGACCCAGCCGCGATGGCCTTCATAACCGGCCATGGCCGAGGCCACCAGCTTGCCGTCGATCTCACCCACCAGAAACAGCTCGGGCTGAACCTGCAGCTTGCGCTGGATGTCCTTGTGCGGGTCGTTCCACGGGCGGGTCAGGTCGCAGCGTTGCCAGAGATCAATGACGGCGGCTTCGTCAGCGAGCCGGAAGGGGCGGATGTGCATGGTGGACTCCAATCGGTGAGGCCGCCGTTGTAGCACGGCTTGATGACGGGAGTCAGGACAACCTCGTCCGTCACTCCCGCGAAGGCGGGAGCCCAGGTGCTTCTCGGGTTCTGGCTTCCCGCCTGCGCGGGAACGACAGCTAACCTGTCGGACGCTAGCGCCGCAGATAGGAGGCGAAATCGATATCGCCCGCCGAGAGAATCGCCTGCACGCGGTTATGCACGCCCAGCTTGCGCAGGATGGCCGAGACGTGGGCTTTGACCGTGGTTTCAGCGATATCCAGGCTGTAGGCGATCTGCTTGTTCGACTCGCCCTTGGTCATCCGCTCGAGCACCAACAGTTGCTTGCGCGTCAGCGCCTGCAGCAGCTCCGGGGCGATACTGTGGTTGTCGTGGTGCTGCCGTGAACTGCCGCTTTTCTGCGAACGGATGATGTCCGGCGGTAGATAAACGTTGCCGTCGAGAATCTGCGCGATGGCGTCGGTCATCTGCGCGCGTGGCGAGGACTTGGTGATGAAACCCACCGCACCATAGGTGATGGCCTGCAGCACGATCTGCTTGTCCTGCTCGGCGGAGACGATCACCACCGGGATGGTCGGCGCCTCGTTGCGCAGGTTCATCAGCCCGCCCAGGCCGTGCATGCCGGGCATGTTCAGGTCGAGCAGGATCAGGTCCAGATCGTCGTGGCTCTGGGTCAGCTCCAGGGCGCTGTCCAGGTCGGCGGTTTCCATGATCTCGCTGCCGGGAAACCCGTCGGCGATGACGTTATGGATGGCTTCACGAAACAGCGGATGGTCGTCGGCAATCAGAATCTTGTACATGGCCTTGCACCTCGTTGTTGTGATTATGGTGTGGCAGTGGGCGTGAGGAAAGCAGCAGGCAGTTCGGCGGGTTGAGCGGGTACCAGGGGCAGGCCGGCCTGTTCCCAGGCATCGACGCCGTCACGGTACCAGTAGAGCTGGCGATAGCCCATGGCATGGGCGCGGCGCGCGGCGTTCCAGCTCAGCCAGCAGTCGGAGCGGCAGTAGAATACGAAGGGCTGGCGCACGTCGCCACGGCTCTGCTGGTGCAGGTAGTGGGTGAAGTAGCGCTGCCATTGCGGGGCCAGGTTGCCGTCGCCGACGTTGGCCAGCCACAGGCTGCCGGGCAGGTTCGAGTGGGGCGCGTCCTCGACGAAGCGGTCCTGCACGAAGGGGCGTCGATAAACGTCGATCAGGCGGGTGTCCGGGCGCTCTGCAAGGAGCTTTTGCAGGGCGGGAGTATCGACGATCTGTACGCCTTCCAGGCTGGACGGCGTGGGACTGCGGTACTGGCTGCTGCGATAGCCGTCGGCATCGAACAGCTCTTCGGCACGCACGACGCAGACCAACAGCAGGGAGGCTAGCATCAGGCCTGCTTGCACGGGCAGACGGTACTTCATGGCAAGGTCTCTACTTATTTTTGTAGCGGTATTACAGGCCATGGTCGCGGGCTTGGGAATTCTACGTTGGAGAGGAAAACCAGTACCAAAGTAGTAGGGCGGTCAGTGGGTAGGGTGGGTGCAACCCGCCGCCGCGCCATTGGCGGGTTGCGCCCGCCCTACGGATACGTTGATTGCTCCCACGCAAAGCGTGGGAACGATCATGCTCAGCCCGCCTTGCGCAGCGCCGCGTGCTGCGGGTTGAAGCTGACCACAGCGAACAGCGTCAGTAATACCGTCAGGCCGGCGCAGATCAGCAGTGCCTCGATATGCAGGCGCAGGTACAGCGCGTTGCGCACCAGCTCAACGGCATGGGTGAAGGGGTTGGCCGCGCACAGCCAGTACAGCCACTCGCTGGACTCGCGCATCTTCCACAGCGGGTACAGCGCCGACGACAGGAAGAACATGGGGAAGATGACGAAATTCATCACCCCGGCGAAGTTCTCCAACTGCCGAATGCCGTTGGACAGCAGCAAGCCCAGCGCACTGAGCAGCAGCGCCACCAACAGTAGTGTCGGCAGCGCCGCGAGCAGGCCCCAGGCCGGTGGTTGCACGCCATAGACCCAGGCGATGGCGAGGAAGGCATAGACCTGCAGCAGCGAGATCAGCGCCGTGGCCAGCAGCTTGGCCACCAGCAGGAAGGCGCGCGGCAGCGGGCTGGTGAGCAGCACGCGCATGCTGCCCATCTCGCGGTCGTAGACCATCGACAGCGAGCCCTGCATGCCGTTGAACAGCAGGATCATGCAGGCCAGGCCCGGCACGATATAGGTGTCGTAGGTGATGTAGGTGTCGTACGGCTCGATGATGGCGATGCCCAGGGCGGCGCGAAAGCCGGCGGCGAACACCAGCAGCCACAGCAGCGGGCGCACCAGGGCGCTGAGAAAGCGCGAGCGCTGCAACACGAAGCGCAGCCATTCGCGCAGGACGATGCCACGCAGGCATTCCCAGTAGGCCGTCATCAGCTAGCTCCTCGCGTAGGGTGCGCGGTGCGCACCGGGGCCGTTTCATCATCGCCAACTTCGCCGGCACGCTTCGGTCGCAGCGCCTCGCGCACATGGCCACGGCCAAGCGCCTCGTCGCCGGTGAGGCGGGCGAAGCTGATGGCCAGGTCGTCGCCGAACTGGCTGGCCTTGCCCCAAGCCACGCGCGCGCCGCGATGCAGGATCAGCAGGTCGTCGCTGGACTCGATCTCATCCAGCAGGTGAGTCGTCCACAACACGCACAAATCCTGCTCGCGGCACAGGTTGCGCACATGTCGGCCCAGCGCCAGGCGGCTGGCTGGGTCGAGCCCGGCGCTGGCTTCATCGAGCAGCAGCAGGCGCGGCTGGTGGAGCAGGGCGCGGGCAATTTCCACACGGCGACGGTGGCCGCCGTTGAGCGTGCGCACCTTGTCGTGACGGCGCTCAGCGAGATCCTGGCGCAACAGCTCCTCGTCGATACGCGCCTGCGCCTCGCGACGGGGCATACCATGCAGCGCGGCATGATAGGCGAGGTTCTGTTGCACCGACAGGTCGAGATCCAGCGTGCTCTGCTGGAACACCACACCCAACTGGCGCAGCGCCTGGCGCGGTTCGTCGCGCAGGCTGTGGCCGAAGATGCGGATGTCGCCTTGCTGCAGGTCGTACAGGCGGGTGAGCAGGGCGATCAGCGTGGATTTGCCGGCACCGTTGGGGCCGAGCAGGGCGCCGAAGCGCCCCGGCGCCAGCTCGAAGGCCAGGTCATGGAGCGCCTGGCGGGCGCCATAGGCGAAACCGACGCCGCTCACCTCCAGCGCATTCATGGCGTCACCACCACGCCCCAGGGGTAGCGGCCAACCTTGATCGACTTGGTCACCTTGAGCGTATCGACGTCGATCACCGAGACATCGCCGCTGACTCCGTTGGTGGTCAGCAGGCGCTTCTGATCCGGGGTGAACGCCAGGTGCCAGACGCGCCGGCCGACCAGCAGGTAGTCGAGAATCTCGTAGGTCTTGGCATCCACCACCGCCACATGGTTGGCCGGGCCGAGGGCTACGAAGGCGTACTTGCCGTCGTCGGTGAGCTTGACCCCGACCGGTTGCACCTTGTCCGGGTGCACGCCCTTGATGGCGAAGTTGAGCACCTTGAGCACCTGGCGCGAGTCGACGTCCAGCACCGTCACCGTGCCGCCGATCTCGGCTGAGGCCCACAGGCGCTTGCCGTCCTTGTCGAATTCGACGTGACGCGGGCGCTGGTCGACCAGGGTGTTGTCCACCAGTTGATTGGTGCTGGTATCGATCCAATGCAGCATGTTGGTGGTTTCGCTGGTGTTGACCGCCCACTTGCCGTCGGGACTCACCGCCATGCCTTCGGGCTCCACGCCGACTTCGATCTGCGCCAGCACTTCGTCGCTCTGGGTATCGACCACCGTGACCAGGGCATCGTCCTCGTTGGAGATATACAGCCAGCGGTCATTGGGATGCAGGGCGAACTGCTCGGGGTCGGCGCCGGAGGGCAGCTCCTTGATGATCTTGCGCGTGGCCAGATCCATCACCTGCACGCGATCCGAGTCGCTGGCGCAGATGTACAAAAGCTTGTTGTCGGAAGACAGCAGCAACCCGCGCGGGCGCATGCCGACATCGAGGGTGGCGGTGACTTCCAGGCTGTCGAGGTCGATGACGCTGATGCTGTCATCCTTCTCGTTGGACACGTAGGCAGTGGCGGCGAAGGCTGAGTGGCAGGCCAGGCCGAAGGCGACGGCGCAGGCAAGACGGGTCAGGTGCATGGGGTTGATCCTCTTGTTGTTGTCGGGGCGAAGGCGTTGGCCTGTGCGCGTGCTCCCCTCTCCCATTTATGGGAGAGGGGTTGGGGGAGAGGGCTGAAATTACCCCTCTCCCTAGCCCTCTCCCCGGAGGGGCGAGGGGACAGAATTTCTTTGCCTGCGGCCATCTCCTTCCACTGGGCAATCGTGCTGAATACTGAGCCGCTAAGGCGTCCCCGCCAGATCACAGCCAACCTCGGGCCGGTCGTAACCAAGGCTGTCCATCTCGTTGCTGGGATGGAGAAAACCATCCTGCGGCGAGGTGCTGACCAGGGCGCGTGGATGCACCAGAGGAATAGGTTGGCGCAGCTCGCCGTTCCACGGGCGGAAGCTCAGCTTGCGGCCCTTGAAGCCGTCCAGCGGCAGTTGTTCGTTCAGCAGCAGGTGACGAATGCCCTGCGGCTCGGCGGTGCGCTGCTTGGTGACGGCCGTGGCCAAGCTGCGCACGGCCATCCAGGCGGCGAAGTCGCGGTCGTTCATCCAGCGTCCGGCCAGCTCCTCGAAGCGTTTCTGCAGCTGCGCGGCGCCAAAGGTTTCCACTGTTTTGTGCCAGGCGGTCGGGGTAAGGCCCTGGGTTCCGGCCACCGGGCGCGGGTACCAGGTGTTGTAGGGCAGGTATTCGCCGAAGTCGCCGCGCTCGTCGGCTACCAACACCACGTCGTACTCGCTGGCCTGGGTGAACAGAGGCATTTCCGCCTGGGCGCTGCGGCGCTGGTCGTTGTCGAAGCTCCAAGGCTTTTCGGCGACGATCTTGTGGCCGAAGCGTTTCGCGGCGCGCTTGAGCGCGTCGGCGTAGGCGATGTCGTCCTCGGTGCTGCCGGTGACCAGCAGCCAGCGTGTCCATTTGCGCACGGCGAGAAACTGCGCCAGGGCGTCGGCCAGCATGGCGCGGCTGGGCAGGGTGTGCAGCACGTTGCCCAGGCATTGCTCGCGGCGCAGGCCGTCGTCGGCGCTGCCGGCGTTGAGCAGCAGGCTGTCCGGCAGGCGCTCGCTGAGCTGGCGCAGGGTGGCGGCCGGGGCATTGACTACGAACAGGCGAATGCCGGCCTGATGCTGTTGTTCGGCGGCGGCGAGCAGCTCCGTTGCATCCTCGCTCTCGGCGCTTTGCAGTTCGAACTTCTGCTTGAGGAAGCGCCCGGTGCTGTTGCTATCGATGATCGCCAGCTCCGCGCCGCGGCGGCCGGCGTCCAGCGGTTCGGGGATGACGTTGGACAGCAAAGGCCCGCGTGGTGGTTGATGAGCCAGGTAGCCGATGCGCACCTGCAGCTCGTTCGCGCTGGCTTCGGCCACCAAGCTGAATATGGCAGCGAGACAGAACAACAGGCGGCAACTGATCCGGTGCATGGGACGACTCCTGCAGAGGGTGTCGCCAGCATAGGAAGCGCTTACAGCTCGGGAAATATGCCCAAGGTAGCGCCGGACACGTACGAAGGTAGTAGCTCTTCAGGGTGGCGGTGTGTCGTGCTCACTCGCCCCGCTGGCGGATATCCAGGCGCAGACCGTAGATGCTTGCCCTGCCCTCAAGGAGCTGCAGTCGGGCGCTCTCGTGGATTTCCAGCTGCTGCGTACGTTCGCCGCGTGCCAGCGTTTCGCGAATCAGCGAGAAGGCCAGGATCCCATCATCAGTACTCAGCAGTTCTGGTTCGTTACGTTGGTAGTGATAGCGATCTGTCTGGGCGAATGTTTGTTGCCACAATGTACGCAGCTGCGCCTTGCTCAATGCTTGCCAGCTACGTGACTGCGGCAGGCGCACCTGTATTTGGGCCTCATCGCGGATCAACGCCACCAGTGCGTCGACGTCACGGCGCTGCGCCGCCTGGTCGATCAGGCTGAGTGCGGCCAGTACCGCTTGGCGTTGTTCGTTATTGGGTTGGATGGCGGCAACGCCATCACCGTCCAGCGTGGCAAGAAACTGCTGGGCCTGCGCATGTTCGCCTTGCCTGGCCGCAGCGCGAATCCAGCTCAGGCCATTGGCGTGCTGGCCCTGCTGGTAAAGGCGCTCGCCCAGCGCCCACTGGGCGTCGGCGTTGTCCTGCTCGGCGGCACGCTGATACCAGCGTAGCGCCTCGTCGGGGTTGGCTGGCGTACCGAGTCCGATGTCGTGGGCGCGGGCCACTTCATACATGCCGATAGCGTCGCCCGCATCAGCTGCGCGTTGGTACCAGCTCAACGCCTGTCCCAGATCGGTCCTGGTACCGAGACCTGCTGCGTGCATGTTGCCCAGGTTGAGCATGCCCTGGCGGTTGCCGGCTTCGGCGAGCCGGCGATAGCGCTCGAAGGCCTCGTCGAAGTCGCCCATTTTGTACACCGCGTAAGCGTCCAGCACCTGGATCATCTCGCGAGCAATGCGCGTCTGTTCGTCGTCGCTGGCGCTCAGCGGCGTACTCAACAGAGCGCCCAGCAACAGGCCGGCAAGTTGACGCATGGTGATACTCCAGTGGTTAGACGTATGCAATGGAGGCTAGCAAGCCCAGTGCGTGGGGTATCTAACTCGATGGTGGCGAATGGATGCACCAATGGTGGCGGGTAGGGCGGTCGTGCTGGGCTGTCAGCCCGCAGCTGCCGGGAAATATGCCCAAAGTACCAGCGCGTCAGTACCAAGGTAGTAACCCGGCGCAAGGCGTTACTTCCTAGCATGGCAGGCAACGTCCAATAACAAGAACAGGTGAACGCCATGCGTATTTTCAAGGCTCTGCTACTGCCGCTGTTGCTGATCATCAGCCTGCTCGGTGTCGATCAATTGCACGCCGCCGGTGATATGACCCGCCGCCCGGTGGCATTGCCTGACCTGGTGCTGGGTAACGACGACAGCGACTACTTCATGTCGCAGACCGAATACCAGCTGGAAACCGGCCAGGCCTACCAGCTCAAGATCATTGCCAGCGGGCAGAAGGAATACGCCTTCCAGGCGCCGGAGTTCGCCACTTCCATCTACCTGCGCAAGGTCGAGGCGGGTGGTGTGGAGATCAAGGCGGTCACCCTCACCGAACTGGAGTTCGAAGAGGCTGGCGAGGCGGAGATCTTCTTCCTGCCGGTCAAACCGGGCAAATACCGCTTCTACGCCAAAGGCCTGGAAGGCAAGGGCATGCTCGGTTACTTCGTCGTCAAGTAGCGCGGCCAAGTAGATGACTGCTCTGGGCCGTATCAACCTCGGCGTCAGCCTGCTGTTCGGGCTGGTGACCCTGGCCGGGCTGGTGCTGCTGTTGCGCCAGGCCAGCCACGATGTGCAGCGCGAGCTACAGGCCGCCGAGGCGGTGGTTGAATACCTCGGCGAAGTGGCGCGCAGCAACCCCGGCAGCCTGCGCCCGGAGCTGACCGAGAACCTGCGGCATATCCGCGTGAGCTGGCTGCGACCGGGCGAAGAGCCCGAGCAGCAGACCGAAAGCCTCATCGAGCACTGGATCGCCGAGCGCCTGCTGGGCTCGGCTTCACTGGTGGCCGATGCCTGGCCGCTGGAAGATGGCCGCGAGTTGCGTATCGCTCTCGACCCCTATGACGAGATCGAGGAAATCTACGACTCGCTGCTGCAACTGCTGCTGCTCAGCGCCTTCGCCCTGGTCCTCAGCCTGCTCACCATCCGCTTTGCCGTGCGCCGTGCCAGGCGCGTGCTGGACGAGCTGCTTGCCGGCCTGCGCGAAGTCGGCGCCGGTCACTTCGATACCCGTTTGCACGACCACGGCCTGGCCGAGGCCAAGCACCTGGCGGCGCACTTCAACGACATGGCCATCACCCTGCAGCAGGTGCAGGCGGACAACGCCGAGCTGACCCAGGCGCTGCTGGAACTGCAGGAGCGCGAGCGCACGCGCCTCGGTCAGACCCTACATGACGACCTCGGCCAGTACCTGAGTGGCATCCGTGCCCAGGCCTGCCTGCTCAAGGTGATTGCCGACCGGCCGCAGCAGGTGCAGGACACCGCGCGCCTGCTCGACGACAACTGCGAGCGCCTGCAGCAGGGCTTTCGCAGCCTGATTCGCGACCTCTACCCGGTGGTGCTGGAGCGCCTGGAGCTGGGCCCGGCGCTGCAGCAACTGGCAGCCGACTGGCAGCAGGCGCAAGGCATTCGCTGCCGTCTGCAACTGGGCGAGCACCTGCCGAGCCTGCCGCTGGCGAGCAAGGCCCATCTCTATCGCCTGGTGCAGGAGGCGCTGACCAATGTCGCCCGCCATGCCGACGCCAGCGAAGTGCGCATTCGCCTGCAACGCCGTGGCCAGGGCCTGCGCCTGTTGGTGCGCGACAACGGCCAGGGCACCGCGCTGCCGCTACGCCCCGGCATCGGCCTGCGCTCGATGCGCGAACGCAGCCGCAGCCTCGGTGGCGAGTTGCGCTTGCACAGTCGCCCGCAAGCCGGCTGGGCGTTGTGTCTGAACATTCCTCTGGAGGCAACGCGATGAAGGTTCTACTGGTGGACGATCACGCCGTGGTGCGCCAGGGCTACGCCAGCCTGCTGCGTGCGCTGTTGCCAGACGTGCAACTGCGCGAAGCCTGCGATGGCGAGCAGGCCCTGCAGCGGGTACAGGAAGAGATTCCCAACCTGGTGATTATGGACATCGGCCTGCCCGGCATCAGCGGCCTGGAAACCACCCGCCGCCTTCGTCAGCGCCTGCCGCAACTGCGCGTGCTGTTCTTCAGCATGCACGACGAACTGCCTCTGGTACGCCAGGCGCTGGACGCCGGCGCCATCGGCTACCTGACCAAGAACTCTTCACCGGAAGTGCTGGTGGAGGCGGTCAAACGCACCGCTGCCGGCCACGCCTATATCGAGCAGCAACTGGCCACCCAACTGGCCTGCAACCCCGCCAGCAGCGACGGCCTAGACCCGCGCCTGCGC
Organism: Pseudomonas sp. NY15364; assembly: GCF_048068235.1. Lineage (NCBI taxonomy): Bacteria > Pseudomonadati > Pseudomonadota > Gammaproteobacteria > Pseudomonadales > Pseudomonadaceae > Pseudomonas > Pseudomonas sp. NY15364. The sequence continues at coordinate 25,540 of NZ_JBLUPX010000028.1, forward strand.
GAGCTGACCCAGCGCGAGTTCGAAATCTTCGTCATGCTCGCCCGCGGCCTGCCACCTCGGCAGATCGCCGAGAAGCTGTGCATCAGCGCCAAGACCCTGTCCAATTATCAGACTTTGGTAAAGAACAAATTGCAGATCAGCTCGCAGGCGGAGCTGGTGCATTTGGCGATTGATAGTGGGGTGGTAAGGGTGGGGTTGGAGAGTGCTTGATTCAGGGTGGGTTCGCGGCTGAAGCCGCTCCTACGCAAATCAGCGTTCGGCCGCAGACCGTAGGAGCGGCTTTAGCCGCGAAGCGCTCTTGAGTATCGCGGCTAAAGCGGAATGCCGCCCAGCCGCTCCTACAGGGGGGGGGAACAACGTAGGGCGGGTGCAACCCGCCAGAACGCGGATTGGCGTTAGCTGCACTGCCTGTCGGTGGGCTGAAGCGGAGCGCCGCCCGGCCCACCCTAAGAATCAGGGCCTTGCGGGATTAGGCTCAGTCCCAGCCCTTGGGACATTGCACGCAGCCGGGCATGTTGGCGTCCTGGAAGTTGCCGAAGCGGGTGCGCGCGCCGGTGAGGTTGGCGTTCTCCAGGTTGGAGCCGCTGAGTTTCACTTCCTGCAGGTTGGCATCTTCCAGATGTGCACCCTTGAGGTCGGCCTTGCTCAGCCAGGTCATTTCCAGGTTGGCCGCCTGCAGCTGGACGTTGTGCAGTTTGGCGCCGGAGAGGCGGGCGAACTCCAGGTTGGCGGCGCGCATGTCGGCGCCTTCGAATTGCGCAGCCTGGGCGAACAGGGCCCAGCCACTGATGGCCACCAGGCTTGCGCCGGACACGTCAGCCAGGCGCAGGTTGCTCTGTTGCAGGCTGGCGCGGGTGAGGTTGGCGCCGCGCAGCTTGGCTTTCTCCAGGTTGGCCAGGTCGAGGTTGACGTGGCGCAGGTCGGCGCCGGAAAGGTCGGCACCGGACAGGTCCATGCGGCGCATGTCGAGGTTGCGCAGGTCGGCGCCGCGCAGGTTGGCGTTGGGGCATTTGCTGTCGGGTTCGATGCGGCAGCCGTTGATCTGCGGCACGCCGTCGTTCTGGGTTTCGGCGCCGATGGCGTGGCTGCCGAGTACCAGTAGCAGGACCGGGATAAGCAGGGGCAGGTAGTTCATGGCGAGTCCTCGAATGGGATGATGGGTGAGGCAGTCGCGGCTAAAGCCCCTCCCACAGGTAGCGTGCATGGCGCACTCAGGTGCGCCATGCGTTCAGCCTTTAGCGTTGGGCGCTGGCCTTGTCCCAGCTCGGCAGCTTGAACACCCAGAAGGAACCGCCCTGGGCGACCGGTTTGGTCAGGTCGGCCATGTCGCCGCCCCACAGCGGCACGGCGCCGCCGTAACCGGCGGTCACGCCGATGTACTGCTCACCGTCCTGCTCCCAGGTGACGGGCGGGGAGATGATCCCGGTACCGACCTGGAACTTCCACAGCTCCTTGCCGTTCTTGGCATCGAAGGCCTTGAAGTAGCCGTCGCCGGTGCCGGTAAACACCAGGTTGCCCTTGGTGGCGAGCACGCCGGCCCACAGCGGCAGGCGCTCCTTGTGCTCCCATGCGACCTTGCCGGTAGTCGGGTTCATCGCGCGCAGGATGCCGACGTGGTCGTCGAACAGGCGCTTGATACGGAAGCCCATGCCAAGGTAGGCAGAGCCCTTCTTGTAATGCGCTTCCTCGGCCCAGTAGTCCTCTTTCCAGTGGTTGGCCGGGACGTAGAACAGGCCGGTGTCCTGGCTGTAGGCCATCGGGTTCCAGTTTTTCCCGCCGAGGAACGGCGGGGAGACCTCGACCACTTCACCCTTGCTTTCGCCGGGCTTGGGCTTCGGCGGGCGCTGGCCTTCGTTTTCGACCGGGCGACCGGTTTCAAGATCGATATGGCTGGCCCAGGTGATCTTGTCGACGAAGGGGAAGGCGTTCTTCAGCTTGCCGTTGGCGCGGTCGACCACGTAGAAGAAGCCGTTGCGGTCGGCGTGGGCGGTGGCCTTGGTGACCTTGCCGTCCTTGTCCTTGTAGTCGAACAGCACCAGCTCGTTGTTGCCGGAGAAGTCCCAGGCATCGTTCGGGGTGTGCTGGTAGAACCACTTCACTTCGCCGGTGGTGGGGTCGACGCCGACCTGGCCGGAGGTGTACAGGCTGTCGTAGTCCTTGGGGTTGCCGCCGTCGCTGGTGCGTGCCCAGCCGTTCCACGGGGCCGGGTTGCCGGCGCCGATGATGATGGTGTTGGTTTCGGCATCGAAACTGGCGCTCTGCCACGGCGCACCGCCGCCCTGGCTCCAGGCTTCCTTCTTGCCGGTCGGGTGGTTGGGATCATCCGGCCAGCTCGGCGCTTTGACGTCGCCGGTCGGGGTGCTGTCCTTGCCGTTCAGACGACCCATATGGCCTTCGACGAAGGGGCGCATCCAGACTTCTTCACCGGTATCCGGGTCGCGGGCAAACAGCTTGCCGACCACGCCGAACTCGTCACCGGAGCTGCCGTGGATCACCAATACTTTGCCGGTCTTGCCGTCTTTGACGATGGTCGGCGCGCCGGTCATGGTGTAGCCGGCGGAGTGATCGCCGAACTTCTTGTTCCAGACCACCTTGCCGGTGTCCTTGTTCAGCGCCACGACGCGGGCGTCGAGGGTGCCGAAGTAGATCTTGTCGCCATAGATGGCGGCGCCGCGGTTGACCACGTCGCAGCACGGGCGGATGTCATCGGGCAGGCGGTGGCTGTAGGTCCACAGGCGTTTACCGGTTTTCGCATCGAGAGCGAAGACGCGCGAGTAGGAGCCGGTCACGTAGACCACGCCGTCGTGGATGATGGCCTGGGACTCCTGGCCGCGCTGCTTCTCGTCACCGAAGGAATAGCTCCAGGCCGGGGTCAGCTTGAACACGTTTTCGGCGTTCACCTGAGCCAGCGGGCTCCAGCGCTGGGCGTTGGTGCCCATGCCGTACTGCAGCACGTTGGTGGTGGTGGTGTGGTCGTTGGCGATGTCTTCCCAGGTGACCGGCTTGGCAAACGCGCCCTGGCTCAGCGCCAGGCCGCCGGCCAACATCAGGGCAAGCGCCAGAGGGCGCGGGGTGCTGGGTAGGTTTCTTGTTGTCATCGTTGTGCTTCCCATTGGAGGTGGTAGGTCGCTGCAGTGACACCGCGAAAACTGGGTTCCGGGGATGTCCAGCAGAGGCAAGCCGATGGTGGTACCCGGCCACCTTCGCGCCTACGGAAAAACTCCCGCCTTTGCCGGGAGGATTTCCCGGTCGGCCCATGACTTGGCCTTGCTGCCAAGGCATCGCCAACACCCCCTCACAAGCCCTACTACCAAGGGACTAGAACGCGACCACCAAAGCAGCATTCGGCGCGTTGCACGGCCTTTCTAAGATGGTCGCCACGAGCTCTGTATGGGCTGTCTTGCGTGCATTAGATGAGGTCCTGGCCATGAACAAGAAGATCCAATCCACCCTGGCGCTGCTGTTGCTCGCCGCATCGACCAACCTTTGGGCGCACGGTGATGTGGTCCCGCAGGCGGTGAACACTGATGGCCTGGAACCGCTGGGTGAGGAATGGCTGGACGAGAACCCCTATCGCGACAATCCGCGCGCCATCGAGATTGGCTCCTCGGCCTACAACCAGAACTGCGCTGCCTGCCACGGCCTCGAAGCCAAATCCGGCGGTATCGCCCCCGACCTGCGCCTGCTGGAGCTGGGCGCCAGCGGCGATGAATGGTTCAAGGAGCGGGTAATCAACGGCGCGGTGCGCGATGGGCGTGTGTACATGCCGAAGATGGCCGACTTCCTTAGCCAGGAAGCATTGTGGGCAGTGCGTAGCTACCTGGAGAGCGTGCACGTCGAGGAGTAGCGCTTGATGATAAATCTGCTGCGCTCGGCATCTCGCGTTTCGGCGGTGCTCGCAATGCTCATGTATTTCAATACATTCCGCTTGCTGCGCTCCAGCGAAGCGCGACCTGCCATCGCTCGCGACGATTTCTTCATAAGCGCTCGCGTTATGCGCCGGCTGATCCTCCTGTTTGGCCTGCTGCTAGGCCTGGGCATTGCCCAGGCGCAGGTGCGCGACTTCGACCGCATCACCGAGTCGGGCACCCTGCGCGTGGCGCTGTACCAGAACTTCCCGCCCTACAGTTACGAGCAGGACGGTCAGCCACGTGGTGTCGACTACGAGCTGGCCAAGGCGCTGGCTGAGGGGCTTGGGCTCAAGCTGGAAGTGATGTGGGCGCCGCCTGGCGAAAAGCTTGACGACGACCTGCGTGACTACATCTGGCGTGGCCGGGTGACAGCGCAGGGCCAACTGGCCGATGTGATGTTGCGTGTGCCATACGACCGCGACTACGCGCAGATGCGCAACGAGCTGGGCGAGCTGGTCAACGAACTCGTGGTGATGTTCGGCCCCTATCAGCGTGAGCGCTGGCAACTGGCGTTCGATCGCCGTCGTCTGCCCGAAGTGCCGAGCATCGTCGCGTTGCGCCAGCACCCGGTCGGCGTCGAAGTCGAGAGTGTGCCCTCGTTCTACCTGAGTTCGGTGCAGGGCGGCATGCTCAGCCAGGAAACCCGCCATTACCCAACGCCGAAGCTGGCCTTTGCGGCCATGCAGGGTGGTGAAGTGGATGCGGTGATGGCGCTGCGGGGTGAGGTGGACTGGCTGGTGCACGAGGCCGATGACCCACAACTGGCGCTGGCCGAGAACGCCTACCCGGACATGGGCCGGCAGATCTGGGAAATCGGCATGGCGGTGCACGAAACCAATCGGCAATTGGCCTATGCCCTGGAAGAACAGCTGGAAAACATGATCCTCGACGGCTCACTCGAGCGCCTGTACGCGCGCTACGGGCTGCGCTACGAGAAGCCAGAACAATACCAATAAGAGTCGAGCCGGAGGTGGGCGATGGATTGGCGTAGCCTGATATTGCTGGCCCTGTTTGCCTGGGCCTGGGAAGCAAGGGCCGCCGCGCCCGATCCGGTCACCTCGGTGATGTGGGACTACTATCACCAGCGCCTGCTCAACGGTGAGGCCTTCGTCTTCGACGACAAGGTTCGTCTCGAGGTACCGCCGTTCGCCGAGGATGCGCGCCAGGTGCCGATCCAGATCGACGCCAGCGCCTACCGCGGCAAGGTCAAGCGCATTCTGGCCTGGGCCGAGCTCAACCCTATCCCGCGTATTCTCGATTTCGCCCCCGGCGAGCATCTGGAGCCGAGCCTGGCCATTCGCATTCGGGTCGAGCAGGCCACGCCGATTCGCGCGGCGGTGCTGACCGACGATGGCGTCTGGCATATCGGCTCGGCCCGGGTCGAGGCGGCAGGCGGCGGCTGTACCGCGCCCAGCGTGGTGCGCGCCGAGGCCGGCTGGGAGGAGCGTCTGGGCCAGGTACTGGGCAAGCGCTTCGTGCGTGGCGAGGACAGCCGCCTGCGCCTGCAGGTGTCGCACCCGATGGACAACGGCCTGGTCGGCGGCATCCCCGAGTTCTACATCGAGCAGGCCGAGTTGCGCGATGCCGATGGCCAGGTGTTGGGGCGTATCGAGTTGTTCCCTGCAGTCAGCGAGAACCCGACGCTGACCTTCGACCTGCGCGACGACCGGCAGGCCGAAGTCTGGCTGCGCGACAACAACGGCAACGAATTCCAGGCCGCGTTCTGACGGCGGTTCTATTCGCCGCGGGGCGCGGCTCCCACAGTAGGCAGCGGCGCTCGCCCTGTGTGTAGGAGCCCCGCCTCGGGGCGAAGCTCGCGGCTCAAGCGGATTTCGAGGAGAAAAGCATGCGCTGGATACTGTTTTTGCTGGCTCTCGGTACCGGGCTTGCCCAAGCACTCGATTACCACCTGCAACCCCGACAGATCGCTGAGGGTGTCTGGTTGCTGGAGGGCAGTACCGATAATTTCGCGGCGGAAAACGGCGGCAATATCGTCAACATCGGTTTCATCGAAACCGCAGACGGCGTGGTGGTGATCGACACCGGCCCGTCGCGGCGTTATGGCGAGGCGCTGCGCCAGAGTGTCGAGAAAACCACCGGCAAACCGGTGCTGCGCGTGTTGCTGACTCACCATCACCCCGATCATGTGCTGGGCAACCAGGCTTTCGCCGGGGTGTCCATCGCGGCATTGCCCGAGACCACCCGGTTGCTGGCCGAACAGGGCGACGCCATGGCGGAGAACATGTACCGCCTGGTCGGCGACTGGATGCGCGGTACCGAAGTGGTGTTGCCCACCGAGGAGGTGCAGGAAGGCACGCTGGAAATTGGCGGCAGGCGCCTGCAACTGCTGGAGCTACAGGGGCATACCGGCGCCGACCTGGCGATTCTGGATGAGCGCACGGGCGTGCTGTTCGCCGGCGATATCCTGTTCTATCAGCGTGCGCTGACCACGCCGAACAGCCCGGGGCTGGACGTGTGGCTGGCCGATCTGGACCGGCTCGAAGCAATGCCATGGAAGCAGATCGTGCCCGGCCATGGCCCGGTGACCCTTGATGCGGCGCCGTTCGTGCAGATGCGTGATTACCTGGGCTGGCTCGATGGCTTGCTGCGTCAGGGGGCAGAGCAGGGCGCGGAGATGAACGAACTGATTCGTACGCCGATCCCCGAGCGCTTCGCTCAGGTCAACCTGTCGCGCTATGAGCTGATCCGCAGTGTTAGCCACCTCTACCCGCGCTATGAGCGCAACGCCATGGGGCGGGTTGATCGTCAGGATTAGAAGCGTGGGGTGTCATCGGTGCGCACGGCGCACCCTGCAACCAATCTCATAACGGCTGGGTATTCGAGTAGGGCGTACTCGCGAAGCAGTACGCCGTTGGATCTGTGAGGCTCCGAAGATTGGTGGATTGTTCGCTTCGCTCCTGAATCCACCCCTACAACCTAGAGCTCTTCGTCGTCACGAATCAGCACGTAATGACGGCCGTGCTCGGTCTCTTCGTGGTCGTAGACGTAATACATAACCACTTCGCCCAGGCTCGACTGCACGGCCACATAGTCACCGCTCTCGGGCATGAAGAAGTCCCGAGTCGCCGGCTTGGCCAGGCACTCGATATGGGCGCTGACGAAGTGGGTGGGGTCTTCTTCGCCGTAGTAGTCCTCGCGCTGGTGCGCATCCCAATCCTGCGGCGGCTCGAAGGCACCGGTGATCAGCACCTTGCCGTCGCCCAGATCCTGCTCTTCGGCATCCGGGTCCTGCTCGTCCGGGCGATAGACAGTGCAGTCCAGTGCATCGGGATGGTTGAGAATTTCCTGGCGAGGGTGGGGCACGGGCGTCTCCGATCAGAATGTGCGGGCGGCCAAGTGTCGGGCAAAGCCGGGGCCGCCGCAATCATCGTGGAGCCTGTAAAGCCTGCTTGGTGACGAAGCTCACTGCAGGCTGAGCACTTCGCCGCGCTCCTGGATCCATTCGTCATGGCTGGGCGCGGCCTGTTCGCCGCTCATGCGGTGGATGATCTCGAAGTAATGTTGCTTGAGGGTGTCACGCATGATCTGTTCACGCTTGCGCACGCGCACGGCGTAGATGCTCTGCAGATTCTGATGGTCGAAATCGCGCCATTGCTGCTCGTCCTTGAGCAGCTGGTAGCGGTGGCCTTCGAGTGCGGCGATCAGGGTTTCGGCGTCGGTGCTGGCGCTACGCCTGACGGCATCGGCCCATTGCTGGACGACGGTGTAGGCAGAGGCCGCGGTACCGCCCGGATACTCCTGATGCTCGCGCAGATAGCGTTCGACGAAGCGTTGGCCGGCCTCGCTGTTTTCCAGTTTCGGGGTGTCCCAGGTCCAGGTTTCGGTACCTATCACGTCTTCCATCACCTGCGGGCCAACCTGCTGGACCAGGCTCTTGGTCAGGTTCGGCACGATGATCTGCATGCGCTGCTTCAGGCCCATGTTGTGAGCCATGCGCATGCTGCGTTGCAGGTTGTCGCCGAGTAGCGCCAGGACCAGCACGTCGGCACCGCTCGCCGCAGCCTTGTCCATGGCGGCGCGGTATTGCTCGCGGCGCAACGGGCCGGGGGGCAGGGCGCTGCGGCCATGACGGGCACGGTCAGCGCTGCCGGTGGCCAGGCGCAGGGTCTGCTCGATGCTGCGACCCCAGGCATCGTCGATGACGATGTAGTGATAACGCTGGCGCGGCAGATGCCAGGACAGGTACTCGCCGAGCACCCGCGCACTCATCCAGGCGCTGCCGGATTCGCGAAACAGGTAGCGCTGGCCGGCCTGGCCGGTGACTTCGTTGGCGTAACCAAGGGTAGCGAAATACAGCAGACCCAACTCGCGGGCCCGTTGCCCGGCGGCGATGGCCTCTTCGCTGGTGGCGCTGCCGAAGACCATACGTGCACCCTGGCTGGCGAAGTGGTCGACGTTGCGTGTGGCCTGGGCAGCGTTGGAGTCGGTGTTCTCGCTGAGCAGTTCCAGCGACTGGCCGAGCAGGCTCCCTTGCTGGTTGATCGCCTCGACGGCGAGCAGGGCGCCGCGGCGCAGCTCCAGGCCTTCATCCTTGTAGTTGCCGGTTCGCGGATAGTTGAGGCCAATCTTCAGGCTTTCGGCCTGCGCCTGGCCAAGCAACGTGGCCAGTAGTAGTGCGAGCAGTACGCGTCCCATGGGCATTCTCCTTATGGTTGGGAGGTGCCTTTCTACGGGCCGCGTCATCCCTGCACCATGGGATTTTGGTGGCGCCTGGTTGCTACTTGCGGCGATCTGTCCGGGGGCGGGTACGGCAGGTATTGCTACCAAGGAACGAGGAAAATCGGCTGGGGGTGCAATTGTTGGGGGACCCGGGTGAGCCAAGAATTTGCGGCAGACCGGGAAAATTTCCCGGCAATAACAATGAACCCGCAGAGGTAGCCGCAATGAAACACGCCGGTCTTCGCCAGCCTTTCCTCCTCACCGCACTCTGTGCCGCCATGCTGTTGCCGTCCGCCGCCGCGCTGGCGGTCACCGACGCCGAGATTCTCAAGGACGCCACCACCACCGACGAGATCGTCACCAATGGCCTCGGTCTGCAAGGCCAGCGCTACAGCCCGCTGAACATCCTCAACGAGCAGAACGTCAAGGAACTGCGCCCCGTCTGGACCATGTCCTTCGGTGGTGAGAAGCAGCGTGGTCAGCAGGCGCAGCCGCTGATCAAGGACGGTGTGATGTACGTTACCGCCTCCTATTCGCGGGTGTTCGCCGTCGATGCACGCACCGGGCGTGAGCTGTGGCAGTACGAAGCGCGCCTGCCGGACGATATCCGTCCCTGCTGCGACGTGATCAACCGGGGTGTCGCCCTGTATGACGATCTGGTGATCTTCGGCACCCTCGACGCCAAGCTGGTGGCGCTGAACAAGGACACCGGCAAGGTGGTGTGGCGCAAGAACGTCGCCGATCACAAGGCGGGTTACTCCATCACCGCGGCGCCGCTGGTGGTTAACGGCAAGCTGATCACTGGCGTCTCCGGTGGTGAGTTCGGCGTGGTCGGCAAGATCGAAGCCTACGATCCGAAGAACGGTGAGCTGCTCTGGAGTCGCCCGACCGTCGAAGGTCACATGGGTTACGTCTACAAGGACGGCAAGGCCGTCGAGAATGGCATCAGTGGTGGCGAGGCCGGCAAGACCTGGCCGGGCGACCTGTGGAAGACCGGCGGCGCCGCGCCCTGGCTCGGCGGCTACTACGATGCCGACACCAATCTGCTGTTCTTCGGTACCGGCAACCCGGCACCGTGGAACTCGCACCTGCGTCCTGGCGACAACCTCTATTCCTCCTCGCGCCTGGCACTGAACCCGGACGACGGCAGCATCAAATGGCACTTCCAGACCACGCCGCACGACGGCTGGGACTTCGACGGCGTCAACGAGCTGATCTCCTTCGACTACCAGGAAGGCGGTAAAACCATCAAGGCAGCTGCGACCGCCGACCGTAACGGCTTCTTCTACGTGCTCGACCGCACCAACGGCAAGTTCATCCGTGGCTTCCCCTTCGTCGACAAGATCACCTGGGCCAAGGGTCTGGACAAGAATGGCCGGCCGATCTACGACGACAGCAACCGTCCGGGTTCGCCGAGCGCGAAGGAGAAGGGCACGAGCGTGTTCTCCGCTCCGGCCTTCCTCGGCGCGAAGAACTGGATGCCCATGGCCTACAGCCAGGACACCGGCCTGTTCTACGTGCCGTCCAACGAGTGGGGCATGGACATCTGGAACGAGGACATCGCCTACAAGAAGGGCGCGGCCTACCTGGGTGCCGGCTTTACCATCAAGCCGCTCAACGAGGACTACATCGGCGTGTTGCGCGCCATCGACCCGAAAACTGGCAAGGAAGTGTGGCGCCATAAGAACTACGCGCCGCTGTGGGGCGGGGTGCTGACCACCAAGGGCAACCTGGTGTTCACCGGCAACCCGGAAGGCTACCTGCAGGCGTTCAATGCCAAGACCGGTGAGAAAGTCTGGGAATTCCAGACCGGCTCGGGCGTGATCGGCTCGCCGGTAACCTGGGAAATGGACGGCGAGCAGTATGTCTCCGTCTTGTCCGGCTGGGGCGGTGCGGTACCGCTGTGGGGCGGCGAGGTGGCCAAGCGCGTCAAGCACCTGAACCAGGGCGGCATGCTGTGGACCTTCAAGCTGCCGAAGGAGCTGGTGGCCAAGCACTGATCGCATGAGGTCTCAGACGATGGCCGGACTCTGTCCGGCCATCGTCGTTTCTGGCTTCTGGCTTCTGGCTTCTGGCTGCCAGCGCCGAGCCGCTGCGAAATGCCACGGGCTAATTTTCCTGGTTTGGAACGCAAGACCAGGCCAACGGGTCTAGCCTTTAGCTTCCATCGCCTCGTACCTCGCTACCAAAGGCCCGTGCCAGACCGCTCTACTACCAAATGACTAGGCTATCTGTGCCATGGGCGCATACCGAGGTTTTCAGGGGCTTCCTAAGATCGAACCATGACTCGCTTCCCAGACTGGCAGCGGGCTCCGACAACAAGAGAGGTCAGCATCATGATTTACGCCAAACCGGGTACTGCAGGCGCCCTCGTCACCCTCAAGCCGCGCTATGGCAACTACATCGGCGGTGAGTTCGTCGCCCCGCTCAGCGGCCAGTACTTCAGCAACACCAGCCCGGTCGATGGCTCGGTAATCGGCGAATTCCCCCGCTCCAACGCTGCCGACATCGACAAGGCTCTCGATGCTGCTCACGCCGCTGCCGACGCCTGGGGCCGCACCAGCGTGCAGGAGCGTTCGCACATCCTGCTGAAAATCGCCGACCGCATCGAAGCCAACCTCGAACTGCTCGCCGTGGCCGAAACCTGGGACAACGGCAAGCCGGTGCGTGAGACGCTGAACGCCGACGTACCGCTGGCCGCCGACCATTTCCGTTACTTCGCCGGCTGCATCCGCGCTCAGGAAGGCAGCACCGCCGAGATCAACGACGGCACCGTGGCCTATCACTTCCACGAGCCGCTGGGCGTAGTCGGGCAGATCATCCCGTGGAACTTCCCGCTGCTGATGGCCGCGTGGAAGCTGGCTCCGGCGCTGGCTGCAGGCAACGCCATCGTGCTCAAGCCGGCCGAGCAGACGCCGTTCTCCATCACCGTGCTGATTGAGCTGATCGGTGATCTGCTGCCGCCGGGCGTGCTCAACATCGTTCAGGGCTTCGGCCGTGAGGCCGGTGAGGCGCTGGCCACCAGCACGCGCATTGCCAAGATCGCCTTCACCGGATCCACCCCGGTGGGCTCGCACATCATGAAGTGCGCTGCCGAGAACATCATCCCGAGCACTGTCGAGCTGGGCGGCAAATCGCCGAACATCTTCTTCGCCGACATCATGAACGCCGAGCCGGCCTTCATCGAGAAGGCCGCCGAAGGCCTGGTGCTGGGCTTCTTCAACCAGGGCGAGGTGTGCACCTGCCCGTCGCGCGCGCTGGTGCAGGAGTCCATCTACGACGCCTTCATGGTCGAGGTGATGAAGAAGATCAAACAGATCAAGCGCGGCAACCCGCTGGACACCGACACCATGGTTGGCGCACAGGCCTCGCAGCAGCAGTACGACAAGATCCTCAGCTACCTCGAAATCGCTCAGCAGGAAGGCGCACAGGTGCTCACCGGCGGTGCTGTCGAGCGGCTCGAAGGCGACCTGGCCAGCGGCTATTACATCCAGCCGACCCTGCTCAAGGGTCACAACAAGATGCGCGTGTTCCAGGAAGAGATCTTCGGCCCGGTGATCGGCGTGACCACCTTTAAGGACGAAGCCGAAGCCCTGGCGATTGCCAACGACACCGAGTTCGGTCTGGGCGCCGGTGTGTGGAGCCGCGACATCAACACCGCGTACCGCATGGGTCGTGGGATCAAGGCCGGCCGTGTGTGGACCAACTGCTACCACCTGTACCCGGCGCACGCCGCCTTCGGTGGCTACAAGAAGTCCGGTGTCGGCCGTGAAAACCACAAGATGATGCTCGACCACTACCAGCAGACCAAGAACCTGCTGGTGAGCTATGACATCAATCCTCTGGGTTTCTTCTGAGTTGTGATGCATCCCAACGGCGGCACGCTAGCTCCGGTGCGCCGCCTCTTGCCAGGCGAACAACCCTACCCGGGTGGATCTGCAGGCAGCCATGGGCCTGAACGGCAGCAGATCCTTATCGCGACGCGGCTTCGGCCGCGTTTTTTATTGGCGCATGTTTCAGCTCGGGCTATGACTGGAACCTTCCAGGCGCGAGGCACGCCTACTGATAGCGTCACCTACCAATGCCAGTACCGATTCATCCCAAAGTACCATTTGGCCTCTTGCCTGGCGGGGGCTTAATGGGGTTGCCGGAATGCCCCGGCTTCATAAAAAGAGGACCGCACCATGTGGACTAAACCCGCCTACACCGATCTGCGCATTGGCTTCGAAGTGACCATGTATTTCGCCAACCGCTGATCGCTCCTGGCCCCGGTTCGTCCGGGGCATCCCCGCTGGTGACTTCCATGCATATCCAGATTCTCGGTTCCGCCGCTGGCGGCGGCTTTCCCCAGTGGAACTGCAACTGCCGCAACTGCCGTGGCGTGCGGGCCGGCACCCTGCGGGCGCAGCCGCGCACGCAATCGTCCATCGCCATCTCCGACGATGGCGAGCAGTGGATTCTGTGCAATGCCTCGCCTGACATCCGTGCGCAGATTGAAGCTTTTCCTGCGCTGCAGCCGGCGCGCAAGCTGCGCGACACGGCGATTGCCGGCATCGTCCTGCTCGATAGCCAGATCGATCACTGCACGGGCTTGTTGACCCTGCGCGAGGGCTGCCCGCATGAGGTCTGGTGTACCGAGATGGTGCATCAGGATCTGACCACAGGTTTTCCGCTGTTCAACATGCTCAGCCACTGGAACGGTGGTCTGCAGCACCGGTTGATCGAGCTGGACGCTAAACCCTTCAGCATTCCTGCCTGTCCGGCGCTGAGCATTACCGCCATCGCCCTGCGCAGTAGTGCGCCGCCATATTCGCCGCACCGTGGCAATCCGCATCCGGGCGACAACATCGGCCTGTTCATCGAGGACCGTCGCAGCGGCCGCAGCCTGTTCTACGCGCCAGGCCTGGGCCAGGTGGACGAGCAGTTGCTGAGTTGGATGCGCCGCGCGGACTGCCTGCTGGTCGATGGCACGCTGTGGCGCGACGATGAGATGCGCGTGTGCGAGGTGGGCGACAAGCTCGGCAGCGAGATGGGCCACCTGTGCCAGAGCGGTCCTGGCGGCATGATCGAGGTGCTCGACGGCCTGCCGTCCGCGCGCAAGATCCTGATCCATATCAACAACACCAACCCGATTCTCGACCTGGACTCGCCCGAGCGCACCGAACTGGACGCCCACGGCATCGAGGTCGCGTTCGATGGCATGAGCATCGTTTTGTAGTCTGTGCGCACCGGGGAGTACTGATGAGCCAAGCTGCCATGACACCTGCCGAATTCGAGCAGGCGCTGCGCGCCAAGGGCGCGCTGTATCACATCCATCACCCGTTCCACCGCGCCATGTACGAAGGGCGCGCCACTCGCGAGCAGATCCAGGGCTGGGTGGCCAATCGTTTCTACTACCAGGTCAACATTCCACTGAAAGATGCGGCGATCCTCGCCAATTGCCCGGATCGCGAAACCCGCCGCGAGTGGATTCAGCGCATTCTCGACCACGATGGCGCACCTGGCGAGGAGGGCGGTATCGAGGCCTGGTTGCGTCTGGCCGAGTCGGTCGGCCTCGACCGCCAGCAGGTGCTGTCGCAGGAACTGGTGCTGCCCGGCGTGCGCTTTGCTGTTGATGCTTACGTCAACTTTGCTCGCCGTGCGAGCTGGCAGGAAGCGGCCAGCAGTTCGCTGACCGAGCTGTTCGCCCCGCAGATCCACCAGTCGCGCCTGGATGCCTGGCCGCAGCACTACCCGTGGATCGACGCCACCGGCTACGACTACTTCCGCAAGCGGCTGAAAGAGGCGCGCCGCGACGTTGAGCATGGCCTGCGCATCACCCTCGAGCACTACCGCACCCGTGAGGCGCAGGAGCGCATGCTGAATATCCTGCAGTTCAAGCTGGATGTGCTGTGGAGCATGCTCGATGCCATGAGCATGGCCTATGAACTGCAGCGTCCGCCGTATCACACCGTGACCGCCGAGCGCGCTTGGCATCGGGGTATCGCCTTATGAGTATCGAGCAAGCGGTGCGCACGGCGCACCCTACTGCCGCATTTCCGTTCGACGCGCCCTTTGTAGAGTGCGCCGCGCGCACCAGTCAGGAGCCCGAACAATGACTGCTGTCATCCTCCCACCCAGCGTACCTGCCATCCGCCGCGGCTTCCGCCTGCAGTTCGAACCGGCGCAGGGTTGCCATGTGCTGCTCTATCCGGAAGGCATGATCAAGCTCAACGACAGCGCCAGCGAGATTCTCCAGCAGGTCGACGGCAAGCGCTCGGTGGCCGAGATCATCGGCAACCTGCACCAGCGCTTCCCCGATGTGCCCGGTATCGACGAAGACATTCTTGCCTTCATGGAGGTGGCCCATGCTCAGTTCTGGATCGAGCTTCGCTAAGGCAGGTCATGAACCAGGGCCACCGCTGTGGCTGCTGGCCGAGCTGACCTACCGCTGCCCGCTGCAGTGTCCGTACTGCTCCAATCCGCTGGATTTCTCTCAGCAGGGTGCCGAGCTCAGCACCGCCGAATGGATCGAGGTGTTCCGCCAGGCACGCGAGCTGGGTGCGGCGCAGTTGGGCTTTTCCGGCGGCGAGCCGCTGGTGCGTCAGGATCTGGCCGAGCTGATCGCAGCGGCGCGCGGCCTGGGCTATTACACCAACCTGATCACCTCCGGCATCGGCCTGACCGAAGCACGTATCGCCGAGTTCGCCGATGCCGGGCTCGATCATATTCAGATCAGCTTCCAGGCTGCCGATGAGGAAGTGAACAACCTGCTGGCGGGCTCGAAGAAGGCCTTCGCGCAGAAACTGGCGATGGCCCGCGCGGTCAAGGCGCATGGCTACCCGATGGTGCTCAACTTCGTCACCCACCGGCACAACATCGACAATATCGAGCGCATCATCGAACTGTGCCTGGAGCTGGAGGCGGATTTCGTCGAGCTCGCCACCTGCCAGTTCTACGGTTGGGCCGAGCTGAACCGAGCCGGGCTGCTTCCGACCCGCGCGCAACTGGAGCGCGCCGAACGCATCACCAATCAGTGGCGCGACAAGCTGGCGGCCGAGAACCACCCGTGCAAGCTGATCTTCGTCACCCCGGACTACTACGAGGAGCGCCCCAAGGCCTGTATGAACGGTTGGGGCAACCTGTTCCTCGACATCACCCCTGACGGCACGGCGCTGCCTTGCCACAGCGCGCGGCAGTTGCCGGTGCAGTTTCCCAACGTGCGCGAGCACAGTCTCGAACATATCTGGCGGCATTCCTTCGGTTTCAACCGCTTCCGCGGTGACGACTGGATGCCCGAGCCGTGTCGTTCGTGCGACGAGAAGGACAAGGATTTCGGCGGCTGTCGCTGCCAGGCCTTCATGCTCACCGGCGATGCCAGTAACGCCGACCCGGTATGCAGCAAGTCGGCGCACCATGGCGTGATTCTCGCTGCACGTCAGCAGGCCGATGAGGCGCCGCTTGGGCTGGGTGAACTGCAGTACCGCAACGAGAAGACCTCACGAATCATATGCAAAGCGTAGGGTGCGCCGTGCGCACCGATCCTGACGCGATCTGGAGCGCCGAGCAGGCTGCAGCCGCCAGTGCCGACTTCGCCGAACTGCACGCTACCCACGGTGGCGTGTTGTGGGTGGCATTCGACCCACAGTTGGCGCGTTGCGGGCTGTTTTTCTATCGCGATGGTGTCGTGCGTGAGCTCACGCCACCAGGGTTTTCCGTGCGAAGCCGCGTCTACGAGTACGGCGGTGGCGCTTGCTGCGCCACGGAGCAGGGCGTGGCGTTCGTCAATGAGCGTGATCAGCAGGTCTATCGCATCGATATCGGCTTGGACGGCGGTGCGCACGGCGCACCCTACCTGATCACCAGTCATTCCCACTGCCGTTATGGCGACCTGTCCTTCGTGCCCGCCTGGCAGGCGTTGCTGGCTGTGGAGGAAAGCCATGAAGTCGGCACGGTGGTGCATCGCCTGGTGCGCATCGGTCTGAACGGCAAGCGTGAGGTACTGGTCGAGGGTGCCGATTTCTATGCGGCGCCGGTGGCTGACCCAACTGGCCAGCGTCTTGCCTGGATCGAATGGGATCGACCACATCAGCCCTGGATCGCCACGCGCCTGTGCCAGCGTGAGTCCGGCGAGCGCACTCGGGTGCTGGCCGGGCAGGGCAGCGATCAGGCCCTGCAGCAGCCGCGGTTCGATGCCCGGGGCCGGTTGTGGGTGTTGAGCGACAAGGCAGGATGGTGGCAACCCTGGTGCGTCGATGGCGACACAACACTGCACGCCGCGCCTTATGATCACGCGCCGGCGCCCTGGCAACTGGGCGGTCGAACCTATCTGCCGCTGGAAAACGATGAGTTTCTGCTGACCCGTTTCGAGCAGGGTGTCGGCGCGCTGGTAGGGTGCGCCGTGCGCACCAGCGCTCTCGAAGGCAAAACAATCGGTGCGCACAGGGCAGCCTCCCTAGAAAGACGGTTGGCCGAGGATTTCACCCGCTTTCGCTCCCTGGCCGCCGATGCCGAGCACTTCTACTGCATCGCTGGTGCCCCGGATCGTCTGCCGGCTGTGCTTGCTATTCGCCGAAGCGATGGTGCACTGCGCATACTCGCCGGTGGCGAGCAGCCGCTGTCCGAAGCACAGCTATCACGACCCCAGCCATTCAGCTGTGGGGTCGGTGAGGGCGAACGCAGCCATGGTTTTTTCTACTCGCCTGCATCAACCGGGGAGCGCCCACCGCTGGTGATCTTCCTGCACGGCGGCCCGACCTCGGCCTGCTACCCGGTGTTCGATCCGCGTATCGCTTTCTGGACGCTACGTGGCTACGCCGTGCTCGATCTCAACTATCGCGGCAGCAGTGGTTATGGGCGTGCCTATCGTCTGCGTCTGGCAGGGCAGTGGGGCGAGCTGGAAGTGGAAGATACTCGCGCTGCCATCGACTCGCTCGCCAGTAATGGCCGTATCGATCCGCAGCGCGTATTCGTACGCGGTGGCAGCGCGGGCGGCTTCAGCGCGCTACGTGCACTGGTCGAGTTGCCGCAACTGCGTGGCGGCGCCAGCCTCTATGGCGTCAGCGACCCGTTGGCGCTACGTCGGCTGACCCACAAGTTCGAGGCGGATTATCTCGACTGGCTGATCGGCGACCCCGAGCAGGATGCCGAGCGCTACCGGGATCGCACACCCTTGTTGCAGGCCGAACGGATCAAGGCACCAGTGATTTTCTTCCAGGGCGCACTGGATGCGGTGGTGGTGCCGAGCCAGACCGAGGCCATGGCCGAGGCGTTGCGTCAGCGCGGGTTACCGGTTGAATATCACCTGTTCGCAGAAGAACGCCACGGTTTCCGTCAGGCCACCAACCTGGCCGAGGCTCTGCGCGCTGAGCATACCTTTTATCAGCGGCTGAGCTGATCGCAGGTCGCATTGCATTAACCCGGCAATGCAGTAGGCTGATCGCCATTCCATAACAATAAGTTTCAGGCCGTTGTATGAGCCACGAATTGAATCAGCTGCGAAAGTTCGTTTCCCCCGAGATCATCTTTGGCGCCGGCTCCCGGCATAACGTCGGCAATTACGCCAAGACCTTCGGTGCACGCAAGGTGCTGGTCGTCTCCGATCCCGGTGTGGTCGCCGCGGGCTGGGCTGGCGATGTCGAGGCGAGTCTGCAGGCCCAGGGCATCGCCTACTGCCTGTACACCAAGGTATCGCCCAACCCGCGTGTGGAAGAGGTGATGGAGGGCGCCGAGCTGTATCGCAGCGAAGGTTGCAACGTCATCGTCGCGGTCGGTGGCGGCAGCCCGATGGACTGCGCCAAGGGCATCGGTATCGTCGTCGCCCACGGTCGCAGCATTCTCGAATTCGAAGGCGTGGACACCATTCGCGTGCCCAGCCCGCCGCTGATCCTGATCCCGACCACTGCCGGCACCTCGGCCGACGTGTCGCAGTTCGTGATCATCTCCAACCAGCAGGAGCGGATGAAGTTCTCCATAGTCAGCAAGGCAGTGGTGCCGGACGTGTCGCTGATTGATCCGGAAACCACCCTGAGCATGGACCCGTTCCTCAGCGCCTGTACCGGCATCGACGCCATGGTGCACGCCATCGAAGCGTTCGTTTCCACTGGCCACGGCCCGCTGACCGATCCGCACGCGCTGGAGGCCATGCGTCTGATCAACGGCAACCTGGTGCAGATGATCGCCAACCCGGGCGATATCGCCCTGCGCGAGAAGATCATGCTCGGCAGCATGCAGGCTGGTCTGGCGTTCTCCAACGCGATCCTTGGCGCGGTGCATGCCATGAGCCACAGCCTGGGTGGTTTCCTCGACCTGCCGCACGGCCTGTGCAATGCGGTGCTGGTCGAGCATGTGGTGGCATTCAACTACAGTGCGGCGCCGGAGCGTTTCAAGGTCATCGCCGAAACCCTCGGCATCGACTGCCGTGGGCTCAACCATGCGCAGATTCGCCAGCGCCTGGTCGAGCATCTGATCGCCTTCAAGCACGCCATGGGCTTCCGCGAGACGCTTGGCCTGCACGGCGTCAGAACCTCGGACATTCCGTTCCTGTCCAGCCACGCCATGGACGATCCGTGCATCCTCACCAATCCGCGTGAATCGACCCAGCGTGACGTCGAGGTGGTGTATGGCGAGGCGCTCTGACGAAGCGCTTGCCGGGCTGCTGGGGCTCGGCAGCCAGTCGGCGCGCAAAAGTCATTACCCTGAGCTGCTGGCGCGCCTGGAAGAGCTGGAAGTTGAGCGCAACCGCTATAAATGGCTGTTCGAACACGCCGTACACGGCATCATCCAGGCCAGCCTGCAGGACGGCGTACTGGCGGCCAATCCTGCGATGGCGCGCATGCTCGGTTATGACGACCCGCAGCAGGTGCTGTGGTCGCCGGGCGATCTGGCTCGGCACCTGTTCGTTGGCGGCTTCGACGAGCTGGAAGTGATTCGCCAGCGACTGAGCCAGGGCCAGACTCTGCTCGGCTACGAGACGCGCCTGCGCAGGCGCGATGGCAGCACCATCGACGTGCTGATGAACCTGCTGCTCAAGCCTGAAGGCGAGGGCATCTTCGAAGGCTTCGTCGCTGATATCACCGAGCGCAAGCAGGCGCAGCAGCGCCTGCAACAACTCAATGACGAACTGGAGCGTCGCGTCGCTGCGCGCACCTTCGAGTTGCTCGAATCCAACCGCAATCTGCAGCGGCAGATCGAGGAGCGCGAACGCATCGAGCTGGCCCTGCGCGAGGCGCGCGACGCAGCCGAAGCGGCCAACCGCAGCAAGGACAAGTACCTGGCCGCGGCCAGTCATGACTTGCTGCAGCCACTTAACGCGGCGCGCTTGTTGATCTCCACGCTACGTGAGCGCGAACTGCCGAGTGCCGAGCAGAACCTGGTGGAGCGCAGCCACCTGGCCCTGGAAGGCGCCGAGGATCTGCTGGCGGATCTGCTGGATATTTCCAAGCTGGATCAGGCGGCGATCAAGCCGGATCTCGATGTCTATCGCCTTGAAGAGTTGCTCGCTCCGCTCGCGTCCGAGTTCGACAGCGTGGCGTCGGCCAGTGGTTTGCGCCTGCGCGCGCGAATTGCCAGTTATGCGGTGCATACCGATTTCCGCTTGTTGACGCGCATTTTGCGCAACTTCCTCAGCAATGCCTGCCGTTACACCGAGCGTGGCGGCGTGCTGCTTGGTGCGCGGCGCCGTGGCGCTTTCATCGAATTGCAAGTGTGGGATAGCGGCCGCGGCATCGCGGCCGATCAACTGGACAAGATCTTTCTCGAGTTCAGCCAGCTTGAGGTCGGGCGTGCGGCCGAGCGCAAGGGGGTCGGCCTGGGTTTGGCCATCGTCGAGCGCATCGCGCGTATGCTGGGCTACCCGGTGCAGGTGCGCTCGCAGCCAGGGCGTGGTTCGGTCTTCAGTATCCGCGTGCCGCTGGCGCAGCAGGCTCCGCGGCACCAGGTGCAATCCGCGGCGCAGCCGATCCTCGGCAACCCCCTGCCGGGGAGGCGCTTGTTGGTGATCGATAACGAAGTCGACATCCTGCACAGTATGCAGGCGCTGCTCGGGCAGTGGGGCTGCGAGGTGGTCACGGCGGTTGATCTTAACGAGGCCCTGCAGCGTCTGCAGGGCAGGGCACCAGAGGTGATTCTGGCGGATTTTCACCTCGATCACGGGGTGCTCGGTTGTCAGGTGATTCAGCAGCTACGTGAGGTGTTTTCCAGGCCGATTCCGGCGCTGATCATCAGCGCCGATCGCAGCGATGACTGTCGTCGCGAGTTGCAGGCGCTGGGTGCACCTTTGCTGAACAAACCGGTCAAGCCAGGCAAGCTGCGTGCGGTGCTCAGCCAGCTTTTGATGGAAACGTGAACGCGCGCAGACTGGTGGAGTGAACCTGAGCGATTTGGATGCTGTCTATCGGCTACCTCGTCCCTCAGGAGATAACCACAATGACAACTTCCATGAACCCCGTTATGCGCCGTCTGGCAGCTATTACTGCGCTGTTTCACCTGCTGCTGGTGGTGCAGATTCCTGCCGCGAATGCGGCGATGGTCGGCACTCACGAGGTGATCGCCGAGCAGCAGCACAAGGTGGATCAGGAGCAGTTGATGGCCATGCTCGATGACGAGCAGGTGAAGGAGAAACTGGTATCGATGGGCGTCGACCGTGATCAGGTCGAGTCGCGTATCGCCAGCCTGACCCCGGCCGAACTGGCGCAGTTCAACCAGCAGTTGGATCAGGCACCAGCCGGTGCGGGTGTTGTCGGCATCATCGTGTTGTTTCTGGTGATCTTCATCATCACTGATATGCTGTGCGCCACCAACATCTTCAATTTCGTCAAATGCATAAATCGCTGATTCGCCTCTGCTGTATCGCATCGATCGTTCTACTCACAGCCTGCGCTCGCTCCCCGGTGTTATCACCGGTGGGCGAGCGTTTGCCTGAGCGGGTGGAGCTCACCGACGTTCCCTTCTTCCCCCAGGACGCCTATCAGTGCGGCCCGGCCGCCTTGGCTACCATGCTCAACCAGCGTGGCGTGCTGACCACGCCTGGTGCGCTCAAGGACAAGGTCTACATCCCCAGTCGTGAAGGCAGCCTGCAGGTGGAGATGGTCGCCGCCGCACGCAATCACGAAATGCTGGTGTATCCGTTGCAGCCAAGCCTGGAGGCGGTGCTCGCCGAAGTGTCCGCCGGCAACCCGGTGCTGGTGCTGCAGAACCTGGCATTCGACTGGTATCCGCAATGGCACTTCGCGGTGGTGGTGGGTTACGACCGCCGCGAGCGCACGCTGATTTTGCGCTCGGCCACCACGCGCAGGCTCGAAGACAGCTTCAACAGCTTCGACAGAACCTGGGCACGCGGTGGTCGCTGGGCGGTAGTGACCTTGCCACCGGAGCGCTTGCCGGCACAGGCCGACATGCATGTCTGGATGAAGGCTGCCAACGACCTTGAGCAAACCGGCAATGCTCAGCCGGCTCGGCGCGCCTATCGTCGCGCCGCCGAGGCCTGGCCGGAGCAGTCATTGCCCTGGTTCGCCCTTAGCAACAGTCGGTACGCCGATGGCGACCGCAAGGGCGCCGAGCAGGCGTTGCGTGAGAGCCTCAAGCGCGAGCCGGGTTTTGCTGCGGGTTGGTTCAACCTGTCGCAAGTACTGGGTGAGCAGGGCTGTGCTGCTGAGGCGCAGCAGGCCCAGGCCTGCGCACGGCGTCTGGGGCCGGAAGATGGGCGCTTCGCCGCACCGCCGAAAGCCGGTGGTTCTGGTGGGCAGTGTCAGGCCTTGCCGGCCTGTCCGTGATGCAAACGAAAACGGCGCCCGAGCAGACTGTGTGAAAACCTAGCAGTCTGAGAGCAAGCTGAAGACAATGCCTCTATCGATCGATAGGGGCATTGTCGTTTACTTCCAGCGCATTCGCTCCTCTCGTCGATTGGAGGCGGAGTGCCAGCGCAATATCGAGGTGATGTGGTTGCTGGGTCGTCTGGCGCCGGACTTCAAGACCATCGCGGAT